>JAQWIK010000079.1 GCA_029248915.1 Paracoccaceae bacterium
TAATAATCTGCCACTTATCCTTTGTGGATATGTATATATATAAATATATCTTACTTGTTAGTTAAAGTTTTTTCCTCATATTTTTTAAGTGCTTACATAAAATATAGTTTTGGATAAAATGTTAATAAATTTTGATCCACATTTTTTTTGATCACTACTACTTAATCTACCTTTTATATAAATATATTATTTTATAGTAGAATTAATGTTTGTAACGATTCAGTGGAAGCCCGTGCTTAGTAAAAATTACAAAAAATTTAAATAAATGATCATTAAGTTAAATAACATTTATTCAGTATTAGAAATCCCACAACCAAAACACGAATAGTTATATTCTAAACAAGTTGACTCAATTTAGTACTCAGTGTACCGAAAGTTTACGATACAGTTCTGTATTGTTTTTCATTAGTTTTTTTAGCAGGTTACAGAATGTCTTCTACTCGCCTAAATTTATCCGACTTAAAAATTAAGAGCCCTAAAGATCTTCTTTCTATGGCGGAAGAACTCGAAATAGAAAACGCCTCTACTATGCGTAAAGGCGAAATTATGTTTCAAATTTTGCGAGAAAGAGCAGATGAAGGTTGGGAAATAGCAGGTGATGGCGTTCTTGAAGTTCTACAAGATGGGTTTGGTTTTCTAAGGTCACCAGAAGCAAATTATTTACCAGGCCCAGATGATATTTACGTATCACCAGAAATGATTAGGAAGTATTCATTAAGAACAGGTGATACAATAGACGGATTAATTAAATCGCCAGAAGATAGTGAGAGATATTTTGCTTTAATAGAAGCGCACCAAATTAACTTTCAAGACCCTGATAAAGCAAAACATAAAATAGCTTTTGATAATCTTACACCCCTATATCCCGATGAACGTCTTATAATGGAAATAGAAGACCCAACGGTTAAAGATAAATCAGCACGAGTTATTGATTTAGTTGCGCCTATTGGTAAGGGTCAAAGGTCACTTATCGTTGCACCGCCGAGAACTGGTAAGACTGTTATTCTGCAAAATATAGCCCATAGCATAGAGCAAAATCACCCTGAGTGTTATCTTATAGTTTTACTTATAGACGAGAGGCCAGAGGAAGTTACTGATATGCAGCGGTCCGTAAAAGGAGAAGTAATCTCATCTACCTTTGACGAACCGGCAACGAGGCATGTAGCAGTATCTGAAATGGTCATAGAAAAGGCAAAGCGACTTGTCGAGCATAAACGAGATGTTGTTATTCTCCTGGACTCTATTACTCGCCTAGGAAGGGCCTTTAACACAGTAATACCGTCATCAGGTAAGGTTTTAACAGGTGGAGTAGATGCAAACGCCCTTCAAAGACCAAAAAGGTTCTTCGGGGCAGCTCGAAACATAGAAGAAGGCGGTTCACTAACAATTATATCGACTGCATTGATTGATACAGGTAGCAGGATGGATGAGGTCATTTTTGAGGAATTTAAAGGAACTGGTAATAGCGAGATTGTTTTAGATAGGAAAGTTGCTGATAAAAGAATATTCCCTTCTATTGATATATTAAAGTCTGGTACACGAAAAGAAGAACTTCTTATAGATAAAATTGATTTACAAAAAACGTTTGTGCTGAGACGTATTTTGAACCCAATGGGAACAACAGACGGAATAGAATTTCTTCTATCGAAGTTAAAGCAAACAAAAACAAATACCGAGTTTTTCGATTCTATGAATACCTAGATTAGGGATCACTTATGGCTGACACTATCTATGCGCTTGCAACATCACAGGGACGCGCAGGAGTAGCAGTTGTTAGAATATCTGGGCCAGAAGCATTCACGTCATTAAAATCGCTATGTATAAATTTTAATATAAGCCCCAGAAAATCAAAGCTTTGTGATTTATATACTGATGAAGGTTTGCATCTTGATAGGGCTTTGGTCATTCCCTTCAAGGGACCTCAAAGTTTTACGGGCGAAGATGTAGTAGAGCTGCATCTGCACGGAAGTATTGCGGTTATTCAAAAGACACTTGAAACGCTTTCTAAACTGCCAAACTTAAGACAAGCTTTGCCCGGTGAGTTTACACGGCGAGCTTTTACAAATGAAAAACTTGATCTGGCAGAAATAGAAGGCCTCGCAGACCTAATCGAAGCAGAAACAGAGGCTCAGAGAGTACAGGCCTTACAAGTGCTTTCAGGAAAATTAGGCCAAAGAGTCCAAGAATGGCGGTCTATGATAATTAAGGCAATGGCTTTTATTGAGGTTACTATAGACTTCGCGGATGAGGAGGTTCCCACTGATATATCAAAGGACGTATTATTAATTTTAACTAATATAATCAAAGACTTAGAATATGAATCAGAAAGCACAAAGGTAGCAGAGCGAATAAGAAGTGGTTTTGAGGTAGCTATAGTTGGAAAGCCTAACGTAGGTAAGTCTTCACTGTTAAATGCGTTATCTGGACGAGAGGCAGCCCTTACATCAGAAGAGGCGGGGACAACTAGGGATATCATAGAGGTAAGAATGGATTTGGGCGGCTTACCAGTCACAATGATGGATACAGCCGGACTAAGAGACACAGATAATTTAATAGAAAATAAAGGTATAAGTAAGGCCATTGAAAAGGCAAACTCTGCTGATTTGGTTATCGTTTTAACAGAAGATGGAGAGATACCAATTGAAATACAAAACAGTAGCGTCTTAAAGTTTGTATCAAAGTGTGATGATGGGGAATTGGCCGACGGTGTATCTGCTTTTACTGGGTATGGACTTGACAATATGATAAGTTCCATAAAGCGAAAATTAGAAAAAAGGGTTCAAAATCAAGGGCTAGCAACTAGATATCGACATAGAGAAGCAATAGATAGTGCGGTAAACAAAATACAAATGGCTAAAAAATTTGTAAAAGACGGCCCTTCCTTTTATGATTTAGCAGCAGAAGAATTAAGACAAACAACCTACACCTTAGACGAACTGTTTGGTAAAGTTGATGTGGAAAACGTTCTTGATGAGATTTTTTCATCTTTTTGTTTAGGAAAGTAAGGAGTGTTTCACGTGAAACAATTTGATGTGCTTGTTGTTGGTGGTGGACACGCTGGTAGTGAAGCAGCAGCAGCTTCATCGAGGATGGGCGCTAGCACAGCCTTAGTTACAATAAAAACTTCTGACCTTGGTATAATGTCATGCAATCCCGCCATAGGGGGGCTTGGAAAGGGTCATTTAGTTCGAGAGATTGATGCACTTGATGGCATCATGGCACGTTCTGCTGATGAGGCGGGTATCCAGTTTAGGTTGTTAAATAGGAAAAAGGGACCAGCTGTTCAGGGGCCAAGGGTTCAAGCTGACCGTTTATTATATCAACAGTCAATAAAGCGTGCCCTTAAAAGCATACAAAACCTTTCTATTATAGAGGGTGAGGTTGTTGACCTTTTAGGACCAGAAGGTGAGGTGAAGGGTATAATTTTAGCTGATGGATCGCAAATATTTGCTAAATCTACTGTTATCACAACAGGAACGTTTCTTCGTGGAAGGGTTCATATTGGTCAAGATAGTTATTCAGCTGGGCGCATGGGGGCAAGACCTTCGTTGAAACTTGCAGAAAAAATAGAGGATTTTGGTTTAAAGCTTGGCAGGTTAAAAACAGGAACACCACCACGATTAAACGGTAAATCAATTAATTGGGATGGGTTAGAAAGCCAGCCTGGTGATGCCGAACCAACAATGTTTTCTTTTTTATCTGAAAAGCCAACGGCAAGGCAAATTTCATGTAGTATAACTTTCACTAATGAGAAAACACATGAGATTATTGAAAAAAATATAACAAAATCAGCAATGTATGGCGGTCACATTGATGGGGTAGGCCCTCGCTATTGCCCGTCCATAGAGGATAAAATAGTAAGGTTTCGAGATAAAAATTCACATCAGGTGTTCTTGGAGCCAGAAGGCCTTTCGGTTGATACGATATATCCGAATGGAATTTCGACATCGCTGCCTGAGCAAATTCAGGAAGAATACGTGCGTTCAATTAAAGGTTTAGAAAAAGCGGAAATTTTGCAACCAGGGTATGCTATAGAGTATGATTACGTGGATCCTCGCTCATTGTCTCCAACCCTTGCTGTTGAGGGTGTTAGTGGTCTCTACTTGGCGGGTCAAATTAATGGAACAACTGGTTATGAGGAGGCCGCCGCTCAAGGACTGGTCGCGGGTTTGAACGCATCGGCATCAGCACTTGAGGCACATCCTATCATTTTTTCGAGGTCTAACAGTTATATAGGGGTGATGATAGATGATTTGACTTCTAAAGGTGTAAGTGAACCATACAGAATGTTCACCTCGAGAGCAGAATTTAGGCTTTCTCTGCGTGCTGACAATGCAGACCAAAGATTAACACCACTGGGTATTAAGCTAGGTTGTGTTTCTTCTTTAAGAGAGGAGGTGTTTCTAAATAAGTCAAATAAGATAGCAAAGTGTAACAAAATACTTTCTGAAAAAGAGTTTACACCAAATCAATTAATAGCTCAGGGTATTTCTGTCAGCCAAGACGGTAATAAAAGAAATTTGAAACAAATATTGGCATTCCCAAACGTCACTTTTGACAACATTACTGGCTTTGACAATAGGTTAATGGCGATAGAAAAGGACATTCGGCAGCAGGTCCATAGGGATGCACTTTATTCCAACTACATTGATCGACAAAAAAAAGATATAGATGCTGTTAAAAGAGACGAGGCAATAAAAATACCTCTTTCGTTTGATTATCAGTCTATGTCTGGATTATCAAACGAGCTAAAAAATAAACTATTAACTCAAAGGCCATTAAATATTGCCCAGGCTTCTCGCGTAGAGGGGATGACACCAGCGGCACTTTTTTTGATATTGTCAAAAGTCAAACAGGGTCATCAGCAGACTAAGGTTGGATGAAACATGATTTATCAAAAAATGTTTCACGTGAAACATTTTCGCTCCTAGAGCGGCTAGCCGCTCTTGTTGAGAAGTGGAACAAAAGTATTAATCTTATATCTAAAAGCACAGTTCCAAACCTTTGGGAAAGGCATATATTGGACTCTGTTCAGATTTACCATGCAACCCAGGTGAACTTTAAAAGATGGTTGGATATTGGGTCTGGAGCTGGTTTTCCTGGATTGGTTTTGGCAATTTTGGCAAAGGAAAAAAATATTGATGGTGAGATAATTTTAGTTGAAAGTGATAAAAGGAAATGTGCTTTCCTTTATACAGTAAGACGAGACTTAAATTTGAATTTATCTATTATTAACAAAAGGATAGAGGAATGCGATCCTCAAAATGCAGACATTATATCTGCAAGAGCTTTAGCGAATCTTACAAAACTTTTTGATCTTTCATTTAACCACAAGTGCGAAAATACAACCTTCATATTTCCAAAAGGAAGGTCTTGGCAAGAGGAGCTTGTTGCTGCAGAAAAAACTTGGAACTTTAGTTGGGAGGCAGTTAACAGTATAACTGATTCACAGGCTGTAGTTTTAAAGATAGGAGAACTTTCGCGTGCCAAGTATTAAAGCTAAGCCTGCAAAAATAATATCGATAACAAATCAAAAAGGTGGAGTCGGTAAAACAACTACAACCATTAATTTAGGAGCTGCTTTATCAAAATTAGACCAGACCGTTCTAATCATAGACTTGGACCCTCAAGGGAATGCTTCTACTGGTTTAGGTATAGAGGTGGAAGATAGAGACGTTTCCACATATGAGCTTTTAGTGGAAAACTTACCTTTAGAGCAGGTCGTTAAAGAAACAGAAATCGCAAGCTTGGATATCGTACCAGCTACAATTGATTTAAGCTCAGCCGATATTGAGCTTTTGTCAAATGAAAAAAGAAGCCATTTGCTGTATGAGGCTCTAAGAAAAAAACAAGAAAACAAGAATAAATATGACTATATACTAATTGATTGCCCTCCCTCGTTAAATCTCTTGACGGTAAATGCAATGGTGGCTTCTCACTCTGTTTTGATACCACTACAAAGTGAATTTTTTGCGCTAGAAGGTCTTTCGCAACTATTATTGACTGTTAAAGAAGTTCGACAAACAGCAAATGAAAATTTAAGGGTTGAGGGAATAGCTTTGACTATGTTTGATGGTAGAAATAATTTATCAAAGCAAGTTGAGGCTGATGCACGAAGCAATTTGCGCGAGTTGGTTTTTAAAACAGTAATTCCACGGAATGTAAGGGTAAGCGAAGCACCTTCGTATTCTATGCCTGTTTTAACTTATGATCCTTCCTCAAAAGGCTCAAAAGCGTATATGGATTTGGCTAAGGAGTTATTAGCTAATAACTCTTGATAGGAGATATCTGAATGGCAGAAAAAAATAGTAAATCGAGAGGTCTTGGGCGGGGATTATCAGCGCTGATGGGAGACATGAGTACCAATCCTATCGAAAGCACAGAAAGTGCACAAAACATTTCAAATGAAAGACTTGTCCCAGTTGAAAAAATATATCCCAACCCAAATCAGCCTCGAAAAACGTTTCAAGAGGAAAAGCTAATCGAGCTCGCAAATTCGATTAAGACAAAAGGAATAGTTCAACCATTAATAGTAAGAAAAAAGAAAGGAACAAAAGAGAGCTTTGAAATAGTTGCTGGTGAGCGAAGATGGCGCGCTGCTCAAAGAGCCCAAATTCATGAACTTCCAGTTATTGTAAAGGAGTTTTCGGATATAGAGGTTTTAGAAATAGCTATAATTGAGAATGTACAAAGGGCCGATTTAAACCCAATCGAGGAAGCTATTGGATATAAGAGTTTAATGGATAACTTTGATCACACACAAGAAGGGCTGTCTAAAGAAATTGGAAAAAGTAGAAGTCATATAGCAAACTTATTGCGATTGCTTAATTTACCAACAGAAGTTCAAGAATTTTTGATTTCTGGACAACTTACATCTGGACATGCTCGAGCTCTGGTTACATGTGAAAACCCACTTACTTTAGCAAAAAAAATTATTTCACTGGGCCTTTCAGTTCGAGACGCTGAGCGGTTGGTAAGAAACACTGGTCAAAAAAAGATTAAAACTAAAGCTAAAACAAAAGAAAAGCCTGCTGACACGATACTACTAGAGGCTGATCTATCTTTGGCTCTAAAAATGAAAGTTTCGATTAACCATGAAGAGGGAAAAGAAAAAGGTTTAATTTCAATTAGTTATGGGTCTTTAGATGAGTTAGATCGTATTTCTGAAGTAATATTAAATAGTTCTTGATGGTAAGATTTTTAATTTAAAAGCTCAGCAAGCACAGAATTTAAAACTTTTCTTCCTGAAAAGGTAGTATTTAGGTACCCTTTTTTCTGCTCGATGAGTTTAATGCTTTTCAAAAAGGCTATCTTGTCATCAGAAAAAGAGGAGCCTGATAAAGCTTTAAATCTTTCACAGTCTATTCCTTCGGTTAATCTTAAACCCATCATAACCATTTCAGCGGCCTGCTGTTCGTTGGATAACTCAGCCAGATAGGACTCTCCTGAACCTTGGTGCTCTACTTTGTTAAGCCACTCTTCTGGTGATAAGAATGTTTCAGTGGCGTATTTTTTTTTATCAATAGTGAGGCGGCCGTGAGCGCCAGGTCCGATACCGATGTAGTCGCCATATCGCCAATATATGAGATTATGTACGCTCTTAAATCCTTTTTGAGCATAATTTGAAACTTCATAAGCAGTGAATCCCCGTTCCTCACACAAATTTGAAGTCAGGTCATATAACTCAGCAGATATATCGTCACTAGGTAAGCCTTTTAGCAGCCCCCGATTATATCGATCACCAAATGCTGTGCCCTGCTCAATAGTTAACTGATACAACGACATATGATTAGACCCCAAATCTAAGGCTAGGCTTAATTCCTTTTCCCACTGTTTAAGTTTTTGGTTCTGTCTCGCATATATTAAGTCAAAGCTTACAGCACTGAAGTTTTGTTTTGCAATTTCAAGAGCAGATAATGCCTCTTGGACGGAGTGAGTTCTTCCTAAAGCTTTTAAGTCTCTTTCGTTTAGTGACTGAATTCCCATAGACGTTCTATTAATTCCAACAGTTTTATATGATTTAAAATTTTTCGCATCTACTGAATTGGGGTTTGCTTCTAATGTAACTTCTAAGTTTTCGTTGGTTTTCCAATATTTATGAATTTCGTTTAAAATATTATCAATAACAAATGGCTCAATAAGACTTGGTGTCCCACCACCGAAGAAAATAGAATTTAAAACCCGATTTGATGTATTTTTTGCAACCCTTCTAATTTCTTTTAGATAGGCCTTAAGCCATTGATTTTGGTCAATATTACTTCTTACATGGCTATTGAAGTCACAATAAGGGCATTTTGCTGCGCAAAAGGGCCAGTGGATATAAATTCCAAAACCACCATTTTTCCAGTCTTCAATCAAAACAAGCTCTAGTAAGTTTATTGAAAGCTATCGATCTGTGGCTGATCTTATTTTTATTATCAAAGCTCATCTCTCCACAGGTAATTTTATATCCGTTGGGCTTAAATATAGGGTCATATCCATGACCATCTAAACCCCTTGGAGGCCAAATAACCTCACCAGCTAGAGCGCCATCAAAGACTTCATCATGACCGTCCGGCCATGCTAGTACCAATGTACATCGAAACTGAGCTGTCCTTGGATAGGGAGCAGAAACTTTTGTTAAAGCTTCTTGGGTTTTTTTCATTGCTATGGAAAAATCACGTCCTTTTGGCGTTTCGGCCCAATCTGCAGTATATACTCCTGGCGCACCGTTTAGAGCATCGATTGTAATTCCACTGTCATCTGCAAGAGCAGGTAAGCCCGTAAGTTTTGAAGCGGAATGTGCCTTTATACGGGCGTTCCCAATAAATGTATCTTCCGTTTCGATAGGCTCTGGAAGCTTCTGTGATTTACTGGATAAAATTTCCACTAATTTTTTTGAAAAAAGTGCACGAACCTCGTCCAGCTTACCTTCATTGTGTGTGGCAACCACCAATTTTTTTCCTTGAAATTTTCGCATTAAATTCGGGAAGCCTGCTGAATATTGAAGAGTTCAGAGGTACCCTTTTCTGCTAAATTGATTAAACTATTTAGTTGATCTCTACTGTATGTGGCGCCCTCAGCACTTATTTGGGTTTCTATCATTTTACCATTTCCAAGCATAATAAAGTTTCCATCCACGCCTGCTTCACTATCTTCAGAATAATCAAGGTCTAAGACAGGTTGACCGGCATAAATACCACAACTGATTGCTGCAACCGGTGAAATTAAAGGATCATTCGAAAGAGTACCCGACTTTAACAGTTCATCTATAGCAATACGGAGTGCTACCCATCCTCCCGTAATAGAGGCACAGCGTGTTCCGCCATCTGCTTGTATAACATCACAGTCGATTGTTATCTGCCGTTCACCCAGTGAAAGTCTGTCAACGCCGGCTCTAAGTGATCTACCAATAAGTCTTTGTATTTCCACAGTCCGGCCACCTTGTTTACCAGAAGCCGCTTCTCTTCGCATTCTTGAACCAGTTGATCTTGGTAGCATGCCATACTCAGCAGTAATCCACCCTTGACCCGTCCCTTTAATAAATGGTGGCACTCTGTCTTCTACTGTAGCAGTACATATGACATGGGTGTCACCCATTTTAATAATACAGCTTCCTTCTGCATGCATTGTTACGTTAGTTTCTATTGAAACATTTCTTAGTTCGTCTAGTTTTCGACCAGATGGGCGCATTTTGAATCCTTTCTGCTTTAATTTGGAAATACATCTCGATTATGTGAATTTGCAACCCTGTTTGAAGTTTTTCATTAGGCTAATTGAAAAATATAAGCTAAAACACGTCCCGATGATTGAAAAAAAAGAAATGCTGGAGGAAATGAACAATCGCTCACGTGAAGTATTCCGTAGGGTGGTTGAAGGCTATTTGACTGACGGTGAGCCAGTTGGATCGCGAACTTTATCACGAGAATTTAGTGAAGATATCTCTGCGGCAACAATCAGAAATGTAATGCAAGATTTAGAGTTTTTAGGTTTACTAGATAGTCCACATACAAGCGCAGGAAGGATCCCTACTCAGTTAGGTTTGAGAATGTTTGTAGATGGAATCTTGGAGGTATCTGAGGTTGATAAAAATGATAGAAAAAAAATTGATAAAATAGTTTCAGATGAAACCAATCAAGTTGAAGATATTTTAGACGATATTTCCACAACACTATCGGGCGTGACACAAGGAGCTTCGCTTGTTTTAACTCCAAAACATGAGGCACCAATTAAGCATGTGGAGTTTTTGCCCTTATCAACAAGTCAAGCTTTGGTTGTCTTAGTTTTTGCAGATGGCCATGTTGAAAATCGACTATTCAAACCCCCACCTGGGCAAACCCCTAGCTCTATGAAGGAAGCTGCAAATTTTTTGAATGCTATCATGGAAGGTAATACTCTGAGTGAAGCCAAAAAACTAATTAAAAATGAAATTGATTACCGACGTCAGGAACTTGATACTCTGGCTCGTGATTTGGTGCATAGTGGTTTAGCTTTGTGGGATGCTAATGAAGAACGCCAAGAGAGATTGATCGTAAAAGGAAGGGCAAACCTTCTAAATGAATCGGCACCAAGAGAAGATTTAGATAAAATAAAAAATCTATTTGACGATCTAGAACGAAAACGCGATATAGCAGACTTCCTGGAGCTTACTGAAAAGGGTGAAGGAGTAAGAATATTTATAGGGTCAGAAAATAAGCTTTTTTCTTTGACGGGTTCATCTTTAGTTGTTTCTCCCTATATGAATTCTGATCGTAAGATTATTGGTGCTGTAGGAGTAATAGGACCGACGAGATTAAATTATGGGCGAATAGTCCCTGTGGTGGATTATACCGCGCAATTGGTTGGAAAGATGATCTCTGACCGCAATAAGAGGTGATAAATGGCTGAGCAAAAAAAAGAAGAATTCTTGGATGATATAGAAGAATCAGAACTAAACCAGGATGATTTAATAGATATAGATGCTGAAGCAGCTGAGCTGGAAAAACTGGATGAAGTTACTGCAGAGCGCGATGATTATCGCGATAGGTTTATGAGGGCGCTGGCTGATGCTGAAAATGCACGAAAAAGGGCAGATAAAGACCGAAAGGAAGCAGAGAACTATGGAGGGTCTAAACTTGCTAGAGATCTTTTACCAATTTATGACAATATGAAAAGAGCTGTTGATTCTATAACTGAAGATCAAAAAGATGCGGTGGGGTCTGTCATAGAAGGTGTTGAGCTCACGATGCGAGAACTATTAAATGTTTTTTCGAAACACGGGATTAAACCTATATCTCCTGAAGTTGGTGAAAAATTTGATCCTCAGCTACACGAAGCAATGTTCGAAGCGCCTGTTCCTGGGACTAAAGTCGGTGACATAATAGAAGTTTCATCTGAAGGTTTTATGTTATATGATCGCCTGTTACGTCCAGCACATGTTGGGGTGTCATCAAACAGCTAATTTTGTTTTTTATCTTTCAGCCTCTCTTTAAGTTTGTATAGAAAATCTAGAGCTTCTCTAGGTGATGTGCTATCTAAGTTTATGGTCTCTATTTCTTGCTGAAGTGCGTCCACTCTCTTTTCTTCGATTTTATTAGAAATATGATCGTTTGAAAATAAAGGGAGATCGTCTATTAAATCTTTGAAATTAGTTTGGCCTTGATAATGGCCTTTTTCAAGCTTTTCTAATATCAGTTTTGATCTCTCTATTACAGTTCTAGGTAAGCCAGCAAGCTTGGCGACTTGAACACCATAGGAGCGATCAGCTGCTCCTCTTGTAACCTCGTGCAAAAACACCACCTCACCTTCCCACTCTTTGACTGCGACAGTAGAGTTTTCCAGGCGATCCATCTCAGCGGATAAATGTGTTAATTCATGATAGTGCGTAGCAAATAAAGCTCGAGTCCTATTAACATTATGCAAATGCTCTAATGTAGCCCAAGCTATTGATAGGCCATCATAGGTTGCGGTTCCTCTACCGATCTCGTCTAAAATTACGAAAGAGTTCTCATCGGCTTGATTCAAGATAGATGCCGTTTCTACCATTTCCACCATAAAAGTAGACCGCCCTCTGGCTAAATCGTCTGATGCGCCGACCCGGCTAAAAAGCTGGGATACTATACCTATTTTGGCTTCTGTCGCTGGAACGAATGAACCAATTTGAGCCAACAAAACAATTAAAGCGTTTTGTCTCAGGAAAGTTGATTTTCCAGACATATTTGGTCCTGTTAGCAGACAAATTTTCCCATTATTTAAAATACACTCGTTTGAAATAAACGCCTTTCCCTCTTTTTTTAGGGCGTGTTCAACTACTGGGTGCCTTCCCTCAGTAACATCAAAGTTACGTGACACATCAACTACGGGCTTTACCCAAGATTCATTTTTTGCCAGAGTAGAAAGGGCAACACTAAGGTCTATCTCTGATAAAAAATCAGCTATTTCAGTGATATGTTGGCCATATGTTAATAGTTTACTACATAAATCTTCGAATGCTCGTTTTTCTATCTCCAGAGAATGGCTGGAAGCGTTCAAAATTCTGGTTTCAATTTCGGAAAGCTCAATAGTTGAGAAACGGACTTGATTTGCGGTTGTTTGTCTATGGATAAAGGTATCGGACAAAGGCTTTGATAACATGCGCTCTGCATAAGTTGCTGGAGTTTCTATAAAATATCCCAGTACATTGTTATGTTTTATTTTAAGCGATTGAATGCCAGATGTTTCGACATATCCCATTTGCATTTCCGCAATGACTTTTCTGCCTTCATTTCTAAGCCTACGGGCTTCGTCTAACTTGGGATCAAAGCCCTCTCTAATAAAACCACCGTCTCTTGTAAGAATAGGCGGCTCATCTGAAAGCGCTTCGGTTAGTAAGTTTAAAATTTTATCTTGATCGGGAAATACAGCTGACTTTTGCTCAATCAGCATAGGCAAGCTGAAATTAGAGAGCATTTTTGTAATAGTAGAAGATTGCCTTAAACCATTTCGAATAGCCACTAGGTCTCTAGGTCCAGCTCTATCTAATGATATTCTAGATAAGGCTCTATCTAAATCAGGAACCTTTCGAAGTTCAGATTGAAGGCTATAAGATAGCTCTGCATCGGCTATCATAAAATCTATACTATTTAATCTTTTCTTTATTTCATCTAGATTAGTAGAGGGAGAAGAAATTCTCTTTTCTAATAACCTTGCTCCACCTGATGTTAAGGTCTGGTCAATCACCGATAGAAGTGAACCTGATTTATTTCCTGAGGAAAGTCCTTTCGTAAGTTCTAAATTTTTCCGAGTAGCCGTATCTATAGCCATAAAAGAGGAGTTTAGTTCGCGCCGTGGTCGCGATAATAATGGGAGTTTACCCTTTTGCGTTATCTGTAAATATTCTATAATCGCTCCCATGGCTGACATTTCGGCTCTATTAAAAGCGCCTAAACCATCTATGGTTTCAATGTTGAAGGTTTTCTTTAAACGCTCTGTCGCGGAACTGCTGTCAAAAGCAGAATTTGCTAGTTCCGTAACGCTTATACCAAATTCCTCTGCAAGATCTCGATGTGCTCTCGCTAAATTTTCAGAAAGTAGAATTTCACTTGGAGAAAGCCTGGTTAATTCAGAACCTAACCTCTCTGGCTCTATACTGGAAATGTAAAAGGAACCTGTTGAAATATCGATCCAAGAAACAGAGGCTTCATTGTGTACCACTGAATAAGCAGCAAGATAGTTATTTTTTCTGGCATCCAATAAATTATCTTCTGTTAGTGTTCCAGGGGTTACCAGTCTAACAACCTCCCTTCTAACTACGGCTTTGTACCCTCTTTTCTTTGCTTCTTCTGGACTTTCCATTTGCTCACAAATAGCGACTCGAAAACCTTTATTAATTAAAGTAAAAATATAGTTTTCCGCAGAATGATGAGGAACCCCACACATTGGTATCTCTTCCCCACCGTGCTTGCCCCGTTTCGTTAAGGCTATATCTAAAGCGCTTGATGCAACTTTCGCATCTTCAAAAAATAATTCATAGAAATCTCCCATCCTGTAGAACAACAAAGCTTCAGAATAGTCAGATTTAATTTCCATGTACTGCGACATCATTGGTGTCACGATGGTCTCCCCAGGCTCTGAATTAGTCTAACACTTGTTTCGTTGGGTGGAAGCTCAAAAACTTGTGCCAAGGGGACTTTGTTAATTTAAAAAAGCGTCTTTTCCCCAAAGTTTTTTGAGGCGTTTATCCCTTCCGCAAGCGCTGCGGTATCTTTTGTATGCTTTTTTTTGTTTGATTGGACCGAATCTAGTCAATACTAAATTCTCCCCTTTATAATAGTCTTGATGATAATCTTCAGCGATAAAAAATTCACTTACTTCTAAAATAGGAGTAACTATTGTTTCGCCTAAAACAGCCTCTGCCTCAAGAAGAGCATTTTCTGCAATTAAAACCTGACTTGGTCTGGCAAAAATAGCTGACTTATAGCTGTGACCCCGATCACAGAATTGGCCACCAGAGTCAGTTGGGTCTATAGACCGAAAAAATTTATTTAATATATTCTCTATAGTAATTAATTCAGGGTCAAAGTGAATAATGACGGCTTCATAGTGCCCTGTGAGGCCTTTTACGACCTGTTTGTAGGTTGGGTTTTTAACATATCCACCAGTGTAGCCTGAAATAACTTCACTGATCCCATTCACTTTCTCAAAGTCTGCTTCTACGCACCAAAAGCATCCACCAGCTAAAATTATAGAATCTTTTGATTCTGCGTTTAACTGTAGACTGCTAAATATAGTGATGAATTGTGTTGTTAATGACAAAACTAAGATAAAAATGATTTTTACAAATTGATGCATGAAGCGTTCCTTTGATTATTAAGCATAGGCTTAGAGTGAAAAATGCCTTTGCCAACCTAGAAATTTAGAAAGAACAAAAACAAATATTTCTTGGCATAAATTAACTTACCTAATAGCAATATCGAAAAGGGGTAAAAATGACAGCAAACGTGTCTACACACCAATCAGAAGAAGATATCAGAAATGAAGATATTCTGATCTACTTAAATGGGAAAATAGTCCCAAAAAAAGAAGCCCTAGTAAGTGTCTACGATAGTGGATTCATGTTGGGCGACGGTGTTTGGGAAGGGCTACGATTATATAATAACACATGGGCTTTTTGCGATGAGCATATAGATAGACTTTTTGAGGCATCTTTGGCGATCGATTTAGATATTGGGCTAAACAAATCAGACGTTATCGACGCGCTTATTAAGACCCAAAAGTCTAACGGTATGGAAAACAACGCTCATGCTAGGCTCATGATAACGCGAGGCCCAAAAAAAAGACCCTTTCAACATCCAGCCTTATCACAAGATGGCCCTACATTTGTAATTATAATGGAACACTCTGTTCCCAAAATACCAAGGCCCATATCCTTAGCCACTGTGCCTCATTTAAGAGGCCTTCCAATGACGCAAGATCCAAAGTTAAATAGCCATTCTAAACTCAATTGTATATTAGCTTGCATTGCAGCAGAGAAGGCTGGAGCGGACGAAGCGCTGATGCTTGATTTAAACGGTTTCGTAAACACCACAAATGCCTGTAATTTTTTCATAGTTAAAAAAGGCGAAGTTTGGACGAGTACAGGTGACTATTGCATGAATGGAATTACCAGACAAAAGGTAATAGATCTTTGCCGTACAGAAGGTATAAATGTTCGAGAAAAAAACTTTTCTCTAGTTGACACATATAGCGCGGATGAAGCGTTTCTCACAGGTACTTTTGGAGCACAAACTCCGGTGGGATCTATTGACGGGCGATCTATTGGTATAGGTAAATTAGGTCCAACTACGGAACATATCAGAAAACTGTATAAGTTATTAATTGATAAAGAGTGTGGCTAATGAATTTAGCAGTATGGTCTGGACCCAGGAACATTTCAACGGCCTTAATGTACTCATTTGGCAATCGGGATGATTTTGAAATAATCGATGAGCCATTTTATTCCAATTATCTTATTGAAACCGGTTTAGATCATCCAATGCGAGAAGAAATTATACTATCTCAGCCAGAAAACGTTGATCAGATTATATTGACATTGTCACAGAAGAGAACAATTGGTGGAAAAAGTCTTTACCAAAAGCATATGTCGCAACATATGACGAACTCAATCCCAAGAAATTGGTTTGACCAAGTAAAACACATTTTTCTGCTTAGGCATCCGGCGAGAGTAATTTCGAGTTTTTCTAAAAAATATGATAATATTAGTGAGAGTGATATAGGCTTCAAAAAACAGGTAGAGTTATTTTCAGAGGTCATTAAACAAGGGTTGGACCCTATTGTGGTAAACTCTGAGGATATCAGGAAGAGTCCTGAACAGACAATTACCAAAATATGCAAAAGACTAAATATAGGTTTTCAAAAGTCGATGTTATCGTGGCCTAAAGGTGGGAACAAGGATGACGGTGTTTGGGCGTCTCATTGGTATGAGTCAGCACATGATTCAACAGGTTTTTCTGGTCCAGAAAGTCGTCTGCCAGTCTTAGAGGGAACAAACTTGAAACTTGTCGAGGCCTCTCTTCCCCTCTATCGCTCCTTATTGAAGTTTGCTATCTAAAAATAGTGAAACCAGTTTTTTCAATACCCCAAACACCCTTCATTAAGGTCACTGGAAAGGATTGTATTTATCCAGTAAAGCGAATTTTCTGTGTTGGCAGAAACTATGTTGAGCATGCATTAGAATTAGGAAACGAGGTAGATAGAAAACAGCCGTTTTATTTTACCAAATCATCTTCTTCACTTTTGGGTCCAGAAACAGATCTTATTTATCCACCCATGACAGATAGTCTGCATCATGAAGTGGAGCTGGTAGTGGCTATTGGAAAATCGCTTCATAATGCTAATAAAGGTGATTTAGAAAAATCCATATATGGGTATGCATGTGGGCTAGATATGACTCGGCGCGACTTACAAAATGTAGCAAAAAAACAGGGAAAGCCTTGGGATATGGCAAAAGACTTTGATGGGTCTGCTATAATAGGTTCAATAACAGAAAGTGAACAGGTGCCCGCAATACAAAGTGCAAATCTAAAATTATTTTTAAATGACCAGCTTCAGCAGATTGGAAAAATCTCAGATATGATTTATTCTGTAGATGAAATACTTCTAGATTTATCGAAATATACAAAATTAGTTCCTGGAGACTTAATAATGACTGGTACACCAGCAGGCGTTAGCCCGGTTAAAGTGGGAGATAGGTTAATTGTGCAAATAGAAGGATTAAAAGATTTAACATTAAAGGTTTTGGAAAAATAAGTTAATTTCAAAGGCCAAGTAAGTTTCGTGCCTCCTTCCAGTTTGCTACACTTCTATTATGTTTCTCACACAACTCAACAGCCCGCTTAACAAGTGCTGCGTTGGATGGTGCCAGAGTATTTTTGTCAAGTCGGACATTATCTTCCATTCCAACTCTTGTATGTCCCCCAGTCTTAATAGCCCACTCATTAACTATGATCTGGTTGGCGCCTATTCCAGCAGCACACCATTCAGATTTTGGTGCTCGATCACTCATCAATTTTACATAAAAATCAAAGATAGTTTTGTCGGCTGGCATAGCATTCTTCACGCCCATGACGAACTGAACATATAGGTCTCCAAAAAGTAGACCCTTAGAGTGCATATCGATCGCATTTATTATATGAGAAAGATCAAAAGCTTCTACTTCTGGCACAACTTTATACAAATGCATTTGCTCAGCTAACCATAATACAAGATCGGGAGAATTTTCATAAACCCTTGTTGGGAAGTTATTAGACCCTACTGATAAAGATGCCATGTCTGGTTTCAATGATAGCATTCCACCCCGTTCTTTTCCAGAGCCAGACCTTCCACCAGTTGAAAACTGAACAATCATACCTGGGCAATGTTTTAAAATGCCCTCTTTTAGCAATAAAAATTTTTCTGGATCAGAAGTAGGCGTTTCGTCTGTGTTTCTGACATGAGCATGACAGATTGTTGCCCCGGCCTCAAAAGCTTCTTGTGTGCTCTCTATTTGTTCATCTATTGAGATTGGCACATTAGGGTTGTCTTTTTTTGTCGGAACAGACCCGGTGATAGCAACGCAGATGATACATGGTTTGCTCATCAAGCTTCCCCTACTTTAAACATTGATTTATCTTTATCGTTGGATCACTAAATCATTTTACATAAATTCGAGCAAGGTCTGAGTTAGATGTCAAATAACAAACGCCTTTCAATTTTAGCAGTAGTTTTAGCTGCGGTTTTGTGGGGCTCAACTGGAACTTTGCAGGCGCTTCTTCCTGAACATAAGCAACCCTTAGTCATCGGCGCATTGCGGCTTTATTTCGCCGCAATTTATCTGTTAGTAATATCGGTTATTTTTGGGCAAAAGCTATTTTCTTCGATTTTACGAGCTCCAATTTTGATAGCGGTTTCCGGCCTATTTATGATGTTATATAACATGTCGTTTTTTGCAGCGGTTTTAAAATCTGGCGTTGGTTTGGGGACAGCAATTACTATTGGTAGCGCACCTATTTGGGCTCTTTTGTTTGAATTTTTTGTTTTTAAATCAAAACATGGGTTAAATAAGTTAATTGGTGCATCTTTAGCCATTATTGGCATTAGCATATTGATGCTCTCTGTGGATTCTGGCAGCTGGTCGGGCCAAGGGTTTTTGTTAGCACTATTTTCCGGCCTATCTTATGCATTTTACGCATTGTGTACGTCTAGGCTCGTTAAAAAAATTTCTCATCATAATTCAGCAGCATGGACATTTTTACTAGCTGCAATATTTTCCACTCCAGTTTTTATGTTTTATCCATTTGCTTGGGCTTTTTCGAGTGAATCGATTTATAATCTTATTTTTTTAGGGACCGTTGCTACAGGCATAGCGTACTCTGCCTATACGTTTGGCCTTAAACATCTAAGCCCTTCATCAGCGGTTACCTTGTCAATAGCAGAACCTATAACTGCTGTATTTTTGGCGACAATAATTTTGAGAGAGACCCTCTCTATTATTCAATTCGGAGCTGTATTGGTCATAATTTTAGGATTTTTTTTGACATCTAAAAGTGAGGCTGATTAACCTATATTTCCCTTATTCTTGCCAACTTGTCCTCGGTGTAAAAGGTAATGATCAAGAAGGACGCAGGCCATCATAGCTTCGCCAACTGGAACAGCTCGTATACCGACGCAAGGGTCATGGCGCCCTTTAGTTATTATTTCGGTCTCCTCGCCCTTTTGAGTTATTGTTTTTTTAGGTGACAAGATGGAAGAGGTTGGTTTAACGGCAAACCTGACAGTAATGTCCTGTCCAGTGGATATTCCGCCTAGTATTCCGCCAGAATGGTTTGACGCATATCGAGGCTTGTTTTCTTCGTCCAGAAAAATTTCATCAGCATTTTCTGATCCCAAAAGTGAAGCGGCATTCATTCCTTCACCAATCTCAACACCTTTTACAGCGTTTATTGACATCATAGCCGCAGCTAAATCAGTATCAATCTTTCCATATATAGGAGCTCCTAAGCCAGCTGGAGCATTTTTAGCAACAACCTCGATTATGGCTCCGACAGAATCTTGAGATTTTCTGATTTTCTCAAGATACCCCTTCCATTCTTCAGATGCTTTTGCATCAGGGCACCAGAAAGGATTTTTGTTAATTTGATCTAAGTCGATTTGAGACCTATCAATTTTTTGCTCACCCATTTGCGTCATGTAACCAAATATTTTGATATCAGGAACTAGATGGTTAAGCACAAGCCGGGCTACCCCGCCTGCTGCAACTCGGGCAGCAGTTTCTCTAGCGGACGATCTTCCACCACCACGATAATCTCGAATGCCGTATTTCTGCCAGTAGGTTATATCTGCATGACCAGGCCGAAAAGTTTCAGCTATTTCGCTATAATCTTTTGATCTTTGATCGGTATTTTTAATCATTAATTGAATAGGTGTTCCTGTTGAAAACCCTTGGAACACTCCAGATAATATTTCAACTTGATCTGGTTCTTTTCTCTGCGTGGTGTATTTGCTTTGACCAGGCTTTCTTTTATCTAACCAAGACTGTAATTTAGTTTGGTTAATTTCTATACCAGGAGGACAACCGTCGATAGTTGCGCCAAGACTTGGCCCATGACTTTCGCCCCAGGTCGTAACCTTATACATATGTCCAAAAGAGTTTAGGCTCATATTGATTGCTTTCTATTTAGTCATTTTGATACTGTCTCTTCATGCGCTGGGCAAGTGCTACAAAAAAGTAAATTTTTTTTCAATTATATAAAATGAAAAAACCTCTGTATTTCTTGACCTTATAAAATTTTGTGGTATTCGTGAAATTACCTCGGGGAGCCATAAATCGGCTGAGATGCGAAAGCGAACCCGTAGAACCTGAACCGGATAACGCCGGCGGAGGGAAGGAAAAACTTCTTAAAGTTTTAACTTACTCTCCCCGAAAAAGTGAGGAGATTTAAATGAGGTTTTTGACATTTTTGACGGGTATTTTTTTGGCAACATTTGCTTATGCTAACAAACCAGTATTAACAGTTTATGCGCCAGACTATTTCGTTTCAGAATGGGGCCCTGGCCCCTCTATAGAAAAAGAATTTGAAAAAATTTGTGAATGCGATCTTAAGTTTTCGGCAGGGGATTTGGTGCCTCGGTTGATTTTAGAAGGATCCAGTACAGATGCTGACATTGTTATAGGTTTGAATACAGATGTAACAAAAAAAGCACGAGAAACGGGTTTATTTGTGCCGCACGAGCAAAGCAATGATACTTTGTTTCTACCAATCCAGTGGACTGATAGTACATTTTTACCATTTAACTGGTCATATGTGTCATTCGTATATGACGAAACAAAGGTTTCTCAGCCACCAAAGAGCTTCGAAGACTTAGTAAAGATGAATGGGGCAAAAATAGTTATACAGGACCCTCGAAGTTCAATATCTGGTTTGGCTTTGATATTATGGGTAAAAGAAGTTTATGGCGATAAAGCAAAAGAATATTGGTCAAGATTGGCGCCTAATATTTTAACAGTTACAAAGGGCTGGTCGGAAGCCTATGGGCTTTTTACATCAGGTGAAGCTGAAATAGTGCTATCTTTCAATACCTCACCAGCTTACCACATTGCTGCGGAAGATGACCAAACAAAAAAAGCGGCTATATTTGATGAAGGCCACTATGCCTATTTTGAACTGGTTGGAAAATTACGTAACTCTGATCAACCTGAGTTAGCGAGCAAATTTATGAGATTTGTTTTGTCCAATGAGTTTCAGGATCTAATTCCATTTACAAATTGGTCTTATCCCGCGGCTCAAGATAGATCAAATTGGCCGGAAGTGTTTGCCCAACTTCCTTATCCAGAAAAGGCATATTTTTTAAATGAAGCTAAGGCTGACCAGATGCGCAAAAAGGCTATAGAAGAATGGCGCACCGCACTGTCACAGTAATAAGCTGTTTGTTTTTGGTGGGCCTATTATTAGGTCCACTAATGTTCCTGATACATTTCAGTGGTTTATCAATGAGTTTAACTAGCTCTGATATGGCTGCTATCGAGTTTACATTTATTCAGGCTGCTTACTCAGCAACTCTATCTACTGTATTAGCCATACCAGTTGCTAAAGCCCTTCAAAGGCAAAAGTTTTGGGGAAAACAATTTGTAGTATTATTCTTAGGCGCACCTTTTATTCTACCGGTAATTGTAGCTGTTTTGGGTTTGATTTTAGTTTTTGGCAACAATGGTTTGATAAATAATTTTCTAGGCTTTTTCGGTTTTGACCCCTTAAAGATTTATGGCTTTTGGGGTGTAATACTGGCGCATGTATTTTTCAATCTTCCATTAGCAATTAGAATTATACTCCAGGGTTTGAATGATGTTCCTGGTGAAAAATACAGGCTAATACTATCTTTAAAGTTATCTTTTACTCAAAAATTCTTTGTCTTAGATTGGCCTGTATTGAAAAAAGTTTGCCCAAGTATTTGGGCAGTCATATTTGCAATTTGTCTTTCTAGTTTTGCTGTAGCCTTGACTTTGGGTGGGGGCCCAAAAGCCACAACAGTCGAATTAGCTATATACCAGTCATTTTTTTATGACTTAGACTTTGCGAAAGCAGCCCAATTAGCTCTAGTTCAAGTCTTTTTAGTTTTTAGTGTTGTTGTAGCTAGTCAATTTATAATCAGACCAGAAACTGTTTTGGGTCTTAATATTAAAACATCAAATTATAGTCATTCCAGCTTTGAAAAAGCCCTAGATTTTCTAATTATAATTGTAACCTTATTTTTCATACTAACTCCTATATTGGCGATTTTTTTATTTGGTTTTGCGGGTATTTTTTCTTTACCAACAGCTGTTTTCAAAGCAGCAAGCTTATCAGTGCAAATAGCTATATTGTCGTCTCTTATGTCTGTATTTTTTGGCTTGTGTTTAACTACAAAAATAGGAGAAGTAGTTGGCTCTCTTGGTATTGCAGTCTCACCAATAGTAATGGGCGCGGGTACATTTTTAATGCTTAAAAACTTTGGAAACCCGTATCTGTTAGCCATCCCTGTAACTGCTATTGTAAATGCACTGATATCACTGCCCTTTGTAATAAGAATATTAAAACCGCCCGCAGAAGAAATAAGAATAGAGTTTAATAACTTGTCACGTGCGATAGGTTTGACTGGTATTTATTGGATTTGGTGGGTGTATCTTCCCATGCTTAAGAGGCCAATTGGGTTTTCACTAGGCTTGGCTGCGGCGCTGTCTATGGGTGACTTAGGAGTAATAGTGTTGTTTGGTTCGGGCGAAATAGCTACTTTACCATTGAAAATATATCAACTTATGGGAGCTTACAGATTGGATGAAGCTTTGGCTTCTGCTTTACTTTTATCGCTGTTGGCATTTGGTAGCTTTGCTGTTTTTGACAGAATTGGCCGTTTTCTATGATTAGGTTTGATGACGTCATTATAAAAATTGGTGATTTTCAGCTAAATGCGAATATGACAATACCAAAAGGTTTTATTGCAGTGATCGGGCAATCAGGCGCGGGAAAATCAACGCTGCTTTCATCACTAAGCGGACATCAAGACATAGATTCTGGAAAAATTCTTATAAATGATACTCGGATAGACCAGCTGCCTCCAAATCAACGTCCATGTTCTGTGATCTTTCAAGAATTCAATTTGTTTCCCCATCTTTCTATAGCTCAAAATTTGAATTTAGTTTGCGGCAATCATTTTTTTGTTTCAGAGGGTGCTAGGAAAAAAATCCAAGAAGTTTTAGAAAAAGTAGGTATAGGAGAATTAATTGATAGGTTGCCTTCTCAAATGTCTGGTGGACAGCAAAGCCGAGCAGCGTTAGCTCGTGTGCTGTTACAAAAGAACCCAATTTTGTTGCTTGATGAGCCATTTTCTGCACTTGGACCCAATCAGAAATCAGAATTGATTGAGCTGGTTTACAGTTTAACAAAAGATCAAGGGGTTACAGTATTACTAATTACTCATGACCCGAAAGATGCTGAGCAAGTTGCAGACCATTGCATTGTAGTCAAAGATAAAGAAGCGTTAGGTCCATTTGAAACATTAGAAGCATTACGTGAAGATGGGCCATTAACGGGTTACTTATAAAACTCAAAGAACATATCTACTCAGATCTGCGCTTTTACTCAACTCTCCAACATGTTTTTCAACAAAGGCGATGTCAACTTTTACCTTTGAACCTGATTTGTCTGGAGCAGAAAATGAAAGCTCTTCGAACACTCGTTCCAGAACAGTATATAGTCTGCGCGCACCAATGTTTTCTACCGAATGATTAACCTCAGCAGCAATTTTTGCCAAAGCTTGGATGCCATCGTCCGTGAAAGAAACCTCCACGCCTTCTGTGCCCATAAGTGCTGAATATTGACGCGTTAAAGCGTTGTCCGTTTCAGTCAAAATTCTTATAAAGTCATCTTCTGTTAGAGCCCTCAACTCCACACGAATTGGAAGGCGCCCCTGTAACTCTGGCAATAAATCAGATGGTTTGGAAACATGAAATGCTCCTGATGCTATGAAAAGGATATGGTCAGTCTTTATTGGTCCATGCTTTGTGCTGACTATTGTTCCCTCAATAAGTGGAAGAAGGTCACGCTGGACGCCTTCGCGACTTACGTCGGCACCTCTTGCATCGCTTCGGGCACAAACTTTGTCTATTTCATCTAAAAATACGATACCATTTTCTTGAACAGTTTCCAGCGCTGTTCGAGTGATAACTTCGTCATCCAATATTTTATCAGCCTCTTCGCTTAACAAAATATCGTGGCTTTCTGAAACAGTCATTTTACGTCGCGTTTTACGACCACCCATAGCTTTTCCAAATATATCGCCCAGGTTCATCATTCCCATCTGTGATCCTGGCTGTCCCGGAATATCAAGCATAGACATCGGGTTGGAATTATCGGTTACATCTAACTCTATCTCGGTCTCATCAAGCTCACCATTTAGTAGTTTTTTGCGAAACATGTTACGTGTAGAGTCCCTAGCGTCGGTTCCTGCTATAGCATCTAAGACACGGTCTTCTGCAGCTTTTTGAGCTTTAGCTTTTACGTCTTCCCTCATATATTCTCTGGTATCATTAATTGCAGAATCCACTAAATCTCGAATAATCTGTTCCACATCTCTGCCTACGTAGCCTACTTCAGTGAATTTCGTTGCCTCAACTTTTATAAACGGAGCTCGCGCTAGCTTTGCTAGACGTCTACTTATTTCCGTCTTTCCCACACCGGTAGGCCCAATCATTAGAATGTTTTTTGGATAGACTTCATCACGCAAGTCGTTAGATAATTGTCTTCTTCTCCAACGTGATCTTAAGGCAACGGCCACAGCGCGCTTTGCATCATTTTGGCCAATAATAAACCTGTCTAGCTCGGAAACGATTTCACGTGGTGTAAGGTCTGTCATTTGTTCCTCTAGCATAGTTATTTTTTGTAATTTAAGGAGGTTAATATATTCTTAATTAACTATCTTCAAAGAGTTTCTATAGTTAAATTTCCGTTTGTGTATACACAAATGTCGGCTGCTATGGCCATAGCTTCGCGAGCAACAGCTTCAGCAGATTTTTTAGTATTCATCATTCCCCTGGCGGCTGCTAAAGCGTAATTACCGCCTGATCCGATAGCAGCAACATTGTGTTCTGGCTCTAAAACGTCCCCAGCACCAGTAATTACCAATAAACTGTCACCATCAGTGACGATAAGCATTGCTTCTAATTTTTGCAAATACTTGTCAGTTCTCCAATCTTTTGCAAGTTCAACCGATGCTCTTGCAAGCTGGCCGGGTAGCGCTTCTAGTTTAGCTTCTAAGCGTTCTAAAAGAGTGAAGGCGTCTGCGGTTGATCCAGCAAACCCACATATTACATCAAACCCACCGGGCGATAGTTTGCGAACCTTTTTAGCGGTTCCCTTTATAACGGTTTGACCTAGGCTGACTTGTCCATCACCAGCAATAACGACCTTACCCTCTTTTTTTACGCCAATAATTGTAGTTCCATGCCAGTTAGGGAAATCGCTTGTTGACATAGCCTGTCCTTAAAATAAAAATTGAGTTGCTAGATGCTATCATCTATCCAGCTTTGAAGTGCTGCTTTCGGAGCGGCGCCGGCCCTATTAGAAACAACCTCGCCATCTTTAAAAATAAATAAAGCAGGAATTCCCCTTACACCCATCGATGCTGCTGCGTTAGGGTTGGTGTCGACATCGACCTTCGCAATTTTTACTTTACCTTCGTATTCTGCGGATAACTCTTCTAGCGCTGGTCCGATTTGTTTACATGGACCACACCACTCAGCCCAAAAATCTACAACAACTGGTATTGTTGAATTGCGAACTTCTGCGTCAAATGTATCGTCTGTTACTGCTACTGTACTCATTTTATTAACTCCTGGTGAAACTTAATTTAAAGTAGGAAGTGCAAAGCAAAACGTCAAGATCAGGAACTGTCTAGATTGCTATAATCTAAATAATCATTTTTTAGGAAGTCTAATTTTCTGATTGCAGTCCATAGAATGAAACAGTTTATTTCTCTACCTGGAAATATTTCTGAAATAGCTAGTCTGTATGCCGCCATCTGCCTTAAAATCCCATGAGGGATATTATTTACAGTTTTTGGAACGGAAGAATTGGTTTTAAAATCTATAATTTGAATACTACTATCTCCAACAATAAGGCGATCGATTATCCCATAGATTTTTTGATTTTTTGAGTTAGGCAGTTGTGCTGAGAAAGGTACCTCACTGAGTACATTTTTTTCGAATATATACGAAAACCTGGAGTCAGTTAAAACTGATAGAGCCTCGTCAACAGCGGTTTGAACATTTGGAGAGCTGTCAAATAGTTTATTAGATTTGAGTATAGGTAAAGAGTGTTTAGGCCAATCTTGAGAAGAATATTTTGGAAGTAACTCAAGTAATTTGTGTACACGTGAACCGTGAAGAGCAGCTTCTTCTTCAGTTAATCCGTTTCCTTTTGATAATGTTTTTGAGCCCCCCATATCTGATGGAATAAGATATTTTGGTTTTACTTTGTTCTTAAAATTGGTTTGTTTTATCCAAGCAGGTAATTTGTTTTTGCGTTTTAATGGCTTAGATTCTGTTTCCTCTATTTTAAGTGTCCAGTCTCCCTCTTCCAGCCTCAGGCCTTTTCCAGTGGGAAACTCTTGTTTTCTTGCATTGGAGGTTTGCAAACAATTTTCTATTTTTGTATACCAACATTTATCGTCGAGCTCACCAGCGGACATAGCAATGAACCAAGTCTCTGCTCTTGTGATTGCTACATAGAGTAGTCGGTTTCTCTCGGCTTCTAGTCCTTGGATTTTTTTTGATTTAATGATCTCTTGTTGATCGTGAGTTTCGCCTCTTTTGCTATTCCAGACAGCAA
Source organism: Paracoccaceae bacterium (assembly GCA_029248915.1). GTDB lineage: Bacteria > Pseudomonadota > Alphaproteobacteria > Rhodobacterales > Rhodobacteraceae > Salinivivens. The sequence goes on from JAQWIK010000079.1 coordinate 26,835, forward strand.
TTCCTTTCCCTGATAGGATTTTATCGCGCACCTCAACTTTTCTTTTTTGGGTTTCTGGTAGTATAACAATTGGGGATTCAAGACCTTTGGCGCCATGTATAGTCATTACACGTATCTGACTTTTTTGATTGCCCAACTGCCTTTTTATTTCAAAACCAGAAGTTAAAACCCAGGACAAGAAGCCTGTAAGGCTGGGCGTTTCTTGTTTTTCGTAATCAATTGATAAGGAAAGAAAAGCATCTATGGCGTCTTCTGATTCTTCTCCTAAGCGTGAGATAAGATTGGCCCGCCCTTCGTATTGATTTAGTACTTTTTCAAGAAGTTCATACGGTCTTAGATAATCAATACTAGACATTAGATTATTTAAAACCGAATACTCATGTGTAAACACATCAGACTTCTTTTTAAGCTCCTCCCATAAATTTCTATCTTCTCGATCATGCGCTAAGTCAAAAAGTTCTTCTTCACTCCAGTCAAATAAAGGTGATTTTAATATTGTCGCCAACGATAAGTCGTCCTGTGGCGAAGATAAGAATGATAGCAAAGCTATAAGATCTTTAACCGCAATCTCGTCCATAAGCTTTAAGCGGTCAGCTCCTAAAATAGGAAGGCCTTTTTTTTTGCATGCTTTGATTATTTCATGAAATAAAACTGATCGGCGCTGGACCAGTATTAAAAAGTCACCAGCTCTAATGTTGCGCATAACGTAATCATTCCCAGTTCTTTCTGGAATTAAGCTTTTAGAAGATATTAAGTTATGAATTTGGTCCGCTATTAAGCCTGCTAACCTTATTCTTTCATCTTCTTTCCCTGGCATATCTACAGGAGTTTGCCACTCCGTATCTTTTGGCTGCTCAGCTTTGCTTATAGCTGGCCAAAGATCAACTCTACCCGGCAGTTTAGAATAAAAAGAAATATGCTCTTCTGAGCGTTCTTTTTTACGGGGCTGTTTTTCTTTTGGGTTATGTAAAATGCTGTCAACAAACTGTAGAATTGTAGGAGATGATCTAAAAGAATATTGCAAGCTTAATTCTTTTAGTGGCTTACCGGCTTCTTTGAATCGCTTTGTGAACTCTTTTTGTATTCGGTTAAGCTCGGAAGTATCCGCGCCCTGAAAAGAGTAAATTGATTGTTTTTTGTCACCAACAACAAATAGCGTCCTATTTGTTTTATCACGCGAACCCTCTCCTGCATAAAACTCTTGTGATAATTTTTCTATAATTTGCCATTGTGTAGGGCTTGTATCTTGTGCCTCATCAATGAGAATATGATCGATACCTCCATCTAATCGATATAAAACCCAAGCTGCTATTGACGGGTTTATTAATAGATCCTTGGCTTTTAAAATAAGGTCATCAAAATCTAACCAACCACGTAGCAATTTTTCATTCATATAATGTTTGAGAAAAACTCTTGAGAAATCGTAAAGAGCACATGTTTTTTCTGATGTCTCATATGAAATTCTTATTCTTCGAAAGGACTCTACCTTTTCTGCTAATTTGTTAAGCTGCTCCATACGAGAGGTTGAGAATTCGCTTTGTACAGATTTAGAGGCAAAGTTATTTATTTTAGCGCTGTATTCAGGTTTTTTCGTAGAACTGCTTTTATACAGTAAAATATCCTCTAAAGTCGTAACAAAATATAAATTGATAGACTTTATATTTGAAATTTTTCCAGCAGCAGTTTGATCTCGAATGCCGCCGTTTTTCAAACTTTCTTTTAAAACTTCCACAAGCTTTAGGTCATTCCTACCAAAGTGATTATTTAGGCATTTTTCAAAAGATTCATCACTTTTTAAACCAAACTCTAAATAGATATCAGAATGACTTTTAAACTCAGATAAAACAGCACGATTTTTTAAGATATCTGTTAGCAGGTCTGTTAGGTTAATATCACTTAAGAATTTTGAAATGTTAGCCAAAGTTATTGAATCTAGCTGATCGGCTGATATTTTTTCTAAAATCTCTGTACAGAGAGATTGGCTTGTCCATTCATCTATTTCTGTAAAGTTTGGAGAAACACTTGCCTCAAGCGGAAAACGCCTGAGCAAAGATGAGCAAAATGAGTGAATCGTTTGTATTTTTAAGCTCCCAGGCACCTCAATTGCTCTGGCAAAAAGAGTTCTTGCTTGCTTAAATGTCTGTTTGTTTAATCCGTGTTCTAAGCCCAGTTCAGATAAGCTATTGCTTAAATTCCTGTCATTTAGCATTGCCCATTTACCTAAGCGTTTAAACAAGCGGTTTTGCATTTCTGCTGCAGCTGCTTTTGTATAGGTTAGGCATAAAATATTTTCAGGTGACACGCCTTCTAGCAGCAATCGAGCAACTCTATCGGTTAGAACACGTGTTTTGCCAGAGCCCGCATTAGCAGAAAGCCAAGTAGAGTCGTCCGGATTGGATGCGTGGACCTGAGCAAGAGTTGCTGTGTCACGGTTTTTCATTGGGCCTCACCCTCAATAGACCATTCCCCAAAACGTGATATGCCGTCATAGTCAGATTTATCTTCGATCTGAAACATGGCTCGTCTTGCTGTAAACCCTTGATCGGAATTGAGATATCTCGAAATTAGTGAGTGGAATTTACCCCGGAGCGTCTCTAAAGATTCTTGATCAAACGGAGCATAAATCTCCCTTTTATTGCTAAGATCAATAAAAGAAGCATTTGAAACGCTCAAAGGCGACATATCTGAAAAACCGCCATCTTCAACAATTAAAGCAAGTAAAAATAGCTGTTTATCAAAATGCAATTGGACATTTTTACTTGGAACTGCGCCCGTTTTATAGTCGTAAATTATTGCTTTACCATTTTGATCTATGTCTATCCGATCAACCTGCGCAGTGAGTTTGAAGCCCAAACTTGGGATAACAATCTGTCCTTTCTTTTCTAATGCGACTGGTTTGGATAAATTTCTCCTATTTTCTTCTTCTGAAGCAAACCAGTCTGCTATTTTTTCGACTCTAGAAAACCAAAAAAGCTGTGCTGTTGGCGAAGAAACCTTCTCTGTTAATTGCCTTTTTGTCAGATCCATTAAAAACTTTTTTTGTTCAAGTGTTGAAAATCCGTACTGCCAATTTTTTATAAACTGCTCAAAAATTCTGTGAATTATAACCCCTCTTAAGAGGGGATCAGCTGATCGGTGTAATGGCCTAAGAGGTTTTAATTTTAAAACATGTTTTGCATAAATAGCGTAAGGATCTCGGATAAGCGTTTTTATTTCTGTAACAGAGAGTTTTTTTGGCCGTGTATTTTTTGGTGGTTTTGGCGAGGGCCTTTTTGCTGGTTCCTTTCGAATAACTTTTTTTGTTTCGGAAGCCCAGTCTAACCACTTTGCTCCTCGACATTTCATTTCTTCAATTGCCTTAGGGCCATTATTTTCAGGGAGCCCACTCAATAGGTTTAAAAGTCTATTTAGCCACCTAGAAGGAACGGTTTCTGCTTCATTATCCTTTATGCTTCTGGTTATTACAACGTCTGGGCTACAGACAGATTGTTGATAATCATGTGCTGATAGGCCTATGCGTCTTTCTGGAGATAGCAGTCCGGCTTCTTTTCGCATTTTTCTGTTTAACCATGGATCTATCACAGCAGGAACCGGCCAAGAACCTTCATTCATACCCGCCAAAATCAAAACTTCAGCATTATGTGCTCGAGCTTCCAAGGTACCCCAAATCATGAGATTTGGGTGGGTTGGGCTTATTTCTGGAACATGCTCCTCGGCCAGTAAAGAATTAAAAACGTCTGCGTATCTTGAAACTGTCATTGAGCTAGCAGTTGGTGACGCCTCTTTTATTTTTTCAATGAGTTTTAAACAATGCCGGCCATTGTTTTGTTTCCACAATTCGCCAGAAACATTACTCTCGTTTTGTTCTGGGCCAGAAGCCAAAGTATTTGCAAGTTCAATGTGTTTGTCGAGAATTTTTTCAAATTTAGCTGAGCATTTTAGCTTACATTCATCTAAAATACTGCAAATCCAGTTAGCCCATTTTGATGCATAAGGGTTTTTAGCTTCTCTTACCCATTTAGAAATATTTTCGTTAGTAAATGTAATCGCATCGGTCGTTCTGAAGAACAGTTCTAGGCTTTGAACAAATGCTAAATGGTCAGTTCTAAAATTTTGGCCGCTATGGGTTAAAGGGTGTTTTAACAATGCGAAAAATTTAGTTGTTGTTAAAGGGCCAGCAAAAAGGGAAACCACTAAGCGAAGAAACCTACCAGAAGGTGTAAGTTGCAAAGGAACTCCCGCACTATCATCTGGAACAATATTCCAATTCGAAAGATAGGCAGAAACTATTCTTGTAAGGTTTCGATTTGGTGAAATCAAAATTAGACTTTGTTCTTCTTTAGCGGCAGTAACCATTCTGAAAGCGATGGCTAGAGCCTCATCCCTAATGCTGTCAGCTTCAACCAAAGTTACTTTTTCCGTAATTTTAGAAACATTGCCTAATTTTGGACCTTCATCTAACCAGCAGTCCGTAACTGGTGCCGGCCTGAGAGATAGGCCAATTAAACTTTGTAATGATATATTAGACGTTTCTTTTAGAACCCACTTTTGTATAATTTTCTGTGGTAAATTTAAAGAAAAAAAAGTTTTTAAATTTCTGTACTGTGGATGGTCTTCTGGCACGCCAACTTGTTGTTTTTCACCCCATAATTCTTTTGGTAAGGTAAAATCAAAGCCGGGCAAGACTACGGCTCCATTAGGCAACTTAACAATTCCTTGAATTAATTTTCGGGTAGTTGCCCGCGAGCCGGAAGAGCCAGCAATAAGTATCGGATTTTTAGGATTTTTTTCCAACCAATAATTAGTAAGACTACTTATAACATGTCTTAACCAAGCCTCTTGATCTGGGTCAGCTTTACGATTTTCAAGATATGTTTTTATAATATTCAAAAAAAGCTGACTTCTTTTCCAGTGGCCGGAGAGATCTGAAATATCGAGGTTTATAATTTTCTCAATTGGTACGGCTTCAGCCTGCATTTCATCAATTAAGTCAGACAGACTTTTTGTAAGTGCGTAGATTGATGATTGAGCAGCAATATCTGGCTGTGCCTCAACTAGCTTTTGGACTAAAGCCATAAGTTCAAATTTATGAACTAAAGAATAGCTGGGGTTTGGGATGTACGTTTTAGGAATAAGTTGGGATACTTCTGACAGAGTTAAAATACGTGGGTGAAGCAAGGCGCCTGATTCAATTAACTCTTCCGACAACCTATGTCGCATTCTTGTTGAATTAACTATCACTTGTAAATTTGCGAGAACTTCGGGCTCTGATGATGAAAAACGACTTAATATACCGTTAGCAAGCTCACGTGGAAAATTTGCACCCGGGCTTATGCCAAATATTCCAGAGATATTGGGAAAAATCATTTATATGTCTTTTTGTTAAGCAGATATTTAAAAAACAAATTAATATCTATTTTAATTTTGCAGTATTTTTTCAAGTCGTTCCTTCCAAATATCAGAAGCCGTTGAAAAAATTACTTCTCTTTTGTCATTTTCAAGAATAATTATTTCAACCGTGAGCGCATCGCTTGGTTCAAGATAACCAAGTCGTTCTGGCCATTCTATAAGAACAATTTCGTGACCAAAAGCATCAAACAGACCTAATTCAAAAACATCGTTATGATCGTTTAATCGGTACAGGTCAGCATGCCAAATAGGTCCAACTGTTGTGTAATAGGTTTGCACTAGAGTAAATGTTGGGGACGGAACGTCTTCTATTTTATCCATCGCTGCTTGTATTAATGATCTTGCAAAATGGCTTTTTCCTGCTCCAATTTTTCCTTTTAATAAAATTATATCACCATTTCGTAAATTTTCTTTGAATCTTGTAGCAATATCTTTGGTTTCGAGAGGTCCGTTTGATATAAGTTTTTTCTTCATAAATTTCACTACGGTATAAGGTTATTGTTTTGGTTATATTCGCCAACAAAACGCGAAAAAAAAAGGCTTAAAAACCTTATATAGAAAAATTTTTATTTTCGCCGAAAAGGTTCGAAATTGATTCAACTTTTTTTCTTGGCCAGTAGATTTCAACGATAGCTCCAGAAGGTTCATTTTGGGATTGATTGGAGTTTTGATTTTTGAGGCCATTGGCAAAACTAATTTCTGCGCCTGTTCTTTCGAGTAGTGTTTTAGCTATAAACAAACCAAGCCCCATACCTTCATAGCCTTGGCTGTCGTCTCTTCCTATTTTGGATCCAAGAAACGGATCACCAAGCCTTCCCAATAGGTTTGGTGGATATCCATGACCATCATCAGAAATAGTTATGATAATTGAATCTTTGGTCCAGGAGCTCTCCACCCAAACTTTTGCTTTTGCAAAGTCAACGGCATTTTGGATCATATTTCTTAGCCCATGGATGATTTCTGGCCGACGAATAATACATGGTTCATCTATTCCACCCTTGTGCCCATCTGATATTTTTGTCTCTATTTCAATTCCTCGTTTTGAGTGCGGTTCTGCAGCTTCTCTTATTATTTCCGCAAGTAAGGCTTGATGCATTTGTAAGTCATCTTTTCCAGCACTACCCATACTATTTAGAATATTTCCACAGCGATTAGCTTGATCACGAATTAATAGGGCATCATCAAGCAATTCTGGAAAATTTTTAAGTTCTCCTATTAGTTCTGAACTTGTGAGTTTAATCGTTGCTAAGGGCGTTCCTAGTTCGTGGGCTGCTGCTGCTATGACCCCACCTAAATCAGTCAACTTTTGTTCCCTTGATAGTGCTGTTTGAGTTGCAAAAAGAGCATCGCTCATTGTGTTTAGCTCCGAAGTAACTCGCGTTGCATAGAAAGCTAAAAATACTATTCCAGTGCTTATAGCAATCCAGTTTCCAAATAAGAAAATGTTGGCAATACTTATAGTTTTTCCGGATAAGTTCTCTAAAGGTATGTAATATTGCGAAAGTAAAGTTACAATTAAAATGGCTGCTGACCCTATAATAAAAGTGGATCGTTTTTTTAGGGCTGCAGCAGAAACAACAACAGGTGCTATCAGAAGTACAGAAAAAGGATTATTTAATCCACCGGTTAAAAAAAGAAGAAAGGCCAATTGAAACAAATCGAATAAGATCATGAATACATTTTCTAGTTCGCGTAGTCTTTTACTTTCTGGGTAGAATAGGCCTGCTATAATATTTGCTAACGCAGACAGACCCACCGCTAAAAAACATAAACTGAGGTCTAAAGCTAGTTCAAAATATTTATAAGCTATGATTATTGCTGCCGTTTGACCGATAATTGCAACCCACCTGATAAAAATCATGGTGCGGAGTCTTATCCATTCTCCGCGGTTACTCTCAGGAAAAAGGTCTTGATTTGACTTCATTATAAACGCCTTACCATATTCCATATTATTATATTAAGGTTTACCAACCATTAGTAAATTAGTACTTAAACGATTAAAGGGAATTAAATGTCGCGATCATTAGGTTTGCTGATACCTCTCTTTGCTGTCGGTTTGTTATCGTTGAGCTTATTCATCTTTTGGGTTCTCAAGTCAGATCAAATCAATTTGGCAGTAGGGGCTAATAGATTTGCCGAGTGCAGGACAAGCAATGCCTTTGGCGGCTCAAATATTGGTGGTGAATTTGAGTTAGTAAATCAGGCTGGACAGGTTGTCACAGACAAAGATATTTTCAAAGAACCGACTATTTTATATTTTGGTTACACTTTTTGCCCAGATATCTGTCCCCTTGATGTTTATCGAAATAGCGAGGCAGTTGAACTTCTTGAAGCGAAGAAAATTTCAGCCACGCCTGTTTTTGTAAGCATTGATCCCGAAAGAGATACTCCAGAAGTAATTGATGATTTTGTGAAGTACCATCACCCTAAAATGATAGGTTTAACGGGAAGCAAAGATCAAGTTAAACACATTTCGAAGGCTTATAAAACTTATTATAAAGCGCAACAATCTAATGATGATTTGTACTTAGTTGATCACTCAACTTTGACTTATTTAATTTTGCCTGAATATGGCTTTGTTGAGTTTTTTAGGCGAGATAAGTCAGCTGAAGAAATTGCGAACATTACTGCCTGTTTTGTTAGGAATAGTTAGATACAGAGTTTGACCCTTACATAATGCCGCACTAAATACTTTATAACCGTAGGGAGTTGGCAAGCTTGATAGAACGAAAAATAGAAGAAATTGGTGTAGATAAAACGTTGTTACTAGTTGATGACGACGAACCTTTTTTGCGTCGATTAACGAAAGCAATGGAAAAAAGAGGCTTCAAAGTTGAGGCCGCCGGTTCAATTGCAGCAGGACGAGCAATAGCCACAGCCCGACCACCAGCTTATGCTGTTGTCGATCTACGACTTGCAGACGGTAATGGGTTAGATGTTGTCGAGGTTCTAAATGAAAAGCGTCCTGATTGTCGTGTTGTTGTTTTGACTGGTTATGGGGCTATAGCAACGGCAGTGGCTGCCGTAAAAATTGGTGCAATAGATTATCTTTCGAAACCTGCTGATGCACCAGATATAATGAATGCACTTCTAGCTTCTGGTGATGATTTACCACCTCCTCCAGAAAATCCAATGAGTGCTGACCGAGTAAGGTGGGAACATATACAGAGAGTATATGAGCTATGTGATAGAAATGTGAGCGAAACCGCCCGTCGTCTCAATATGCATCGAAGAACACTTCAGCGAATCTTAGCAAAAAGAAGTCCTAAATAATTAATTCGTTAAACCTTAGAATGTAGTTTTCTCTAACTTCCAGCGGAGGTCTCAGCTTTATAGAAAACTGCTCCATATTTTTGTTGTCTACAATTCCAACAAACTTGTTAGCTTCATCTTTTGTAAATCCAGCAATTTGAATTGCTTCAATCCACGCGCTTATTTTATCTGCTTTTTTAATTTGTTTTTTAACATTATCAGGTATTTTTGTTGGAAGGCCAAACCTTAGATTAATTGCAGAAGTCAAACGATTTTCTAAAGATTGATAACCAATGCCAATAGTGGATTTTACAGGAGAAATCATATCCCCAATAACGTACTCTGGCGCATCATGTAATAGTGCTGCCAAACACCATTTTTTTTCTGACTTTTTAAAAGATTTAGAAAAAATCTGTTCTACCAAAAGAGAGTGTTCCGCAACACTGTATGGAAAGTTCCCGCTAGTTTGTCCATTCCATCTTGCAACGAACGATAATCCATGAGCTATATCTTCTATTTCAATATCGAGAGGGGTAGGATCTAAAAGGTCAAGCCGGCGCCCTGAAAGCATTCGTTGCCAAGCGCGATGTTTTTTCATTAGTTGGTAAGCTTTCTTTTTAGTTTGAAATTTTATTTTTCTAACTACGTTATATTATTAATAGGCTAAAGTCATATCGAGTTTTATGCCATTGAAGGATTTTTTATTTACTGATAGTTAACCAAAAATTTGTAAGGAAACAAAATGAGCCAACAATATATCGTAAAAGACATTACCTTATCTGAATTTGGTCGCAAGGAATTAAATATAGCTGAAACTGAGATGCCTGGATTGATGGCACTGCGATCCGAATATGGTGATAGCAAACCGCTAAAAGGCGCACGCATCGTTGGCTCACTTCACATGACTATTCAAACAGCGGTTTTAATTGAAACACTTGTGGCTCTGGGTGCTGATGTGCGTTGGGCGTCATGTAATATTTTCTCTACACAAGATCATGCAGCCGCAGCTATTGCTGCAGCTGATATCCCAGTCTTTGCAATCAAGGGTCAGTCATTAGAGGAACACTGGGATTATTTAGATAAATCTTTTATGTTTCCTGATGGTCCAAATATGATCCTAGATGATGGAGGCGATGCAACATTGTACGTGCTTCTCGGTGCGCGTGCTGAAGCAGGAGAGGATATTATTCCTGTTCCTCAATCAGAGGAAGAAGAGGTTATCAAGCTTCAGATTAAGAAGCGTATGGAGCAATCACCTGGTTGGTTCACAAAAATACGTGATGCCATAAAAGGCGTTTCAGAGGAAACAACAACCGGTGTTCACCGACTTTACGAATTGGTAAAAAATGGTCAGCTGCCATTTCCTGCTATTAATGTTAACGACTCCGTGACTAAGTCAAAGTTTGACAATAAGTATGGCTGTAAGGAATCTCTTGTAGATGGCATTCGCCGTGCAACTGACACTATGATGGCTGGCAAAACGGCTGTTGTTTGTGGATATGGTGATGTTGGCAAAGGATCTGCAGCATCCCTTCGTGGTGCTGGTGCGCGTGTGAAGGTGACAGAGGTTGATCCAATTTGTGCCTTACAAGCTGCTATGGATGGTTTTGAAGTGGTAACTTTAGAAGATACCTTAGGAAGCGCAGATATCTTCATTACAACAACGGGAAACAAAGACGTTATTCGTATAGAGCATATGCGTGAAATGAAAGATATGGCAATTGTGGGTAACATTGGTCATTTTGATAATGAAATACAAGTGGCCCATCTTAAAAACCACAAATGGACAAACATTAAAGAGCAGGTGGACATGATCGAAATGCCATCTGGAAATAGAATGATACTACTTTCAGAAGGCCGCTTGCTTAATCTCGGAAATGCAACAGGTCATCCGTCCTTTGTAATGTCAGCCTCATTTACAAATCAAGTTCTTGCGCAGATTGAGCTCTGGAAAAACGGTGGTGAGTATAAAAACGATGTTTACATCTTGCCTAAACATTTAGATGAAAAGGTTGCCAGACTACATCTGGAACGTATTGGAGTGAAACTCACAAAATTAGACAAAGATCAGGCAGAATACATTGGCGTAACAACTGAGGGGCCCTTCAAGCCAGAGCATTATCGCTATTGAGACCGCACTACTCAAAGACTTAAACTGTAGCGGACACAATAAGACTACTCTTCTTTAGTTGGTCTACTTAAAAGAGATTGAATTACTTCATTAATGGAGACAAAACCCTCTACTAAGGCACTAACAGAAGAGGTAACGGGCATTTCCAAGCCTAAAGCCGTTGCTTTTTGGCTTACGGCCAATGCTGTTGCTACGCCTTCTACAGTTGTATTTTTGTCAAAAGTCTCTCTGCAACCTAGCGACAAACCAAAAACGAAATTACGAGATTTGTCTGAATTACAGGTAAGGCTTAGATCCCCCAAGCCTGACAGACCAGATAATGTTTTTTCTTTAGCTCCATGTGCTTTTGAAAAAGCAACCATTTCTGAAAAACCGCGCGCCATGAGTGCTGCCCTTGCGCTATCACCTTGCTTGGCGCCAATCGCTACACCACACGCTATAGCGATTATATTTTTTAGTGCGCCGCCAAGCTCTACACCTACAACATCTGATGTTCGGTAAAGTCTGAAGTTTTGCATTGAAATATCCGATTGTAACTGTCTCAAGAAATCAGCTTTGTTTGAAGCTAAAACCAAGGCGGTTGGCATGCCTTTTATAATATCAATTGCAAAGCTTGGGCCGGACATTACTGCGACCTTCGGAGAGTATTGATCTAAAATTTCTGAAGGTCTCAATCCAGTTGCCCGATCCACGCCTTTACAACAAGCAACTAATGGCCTGCCCTTTAAAAAAGAATTATGCTTTTCGCAAAAGGTAGCCAAATTTTGCGTTGGAACTGCTAGAAATACATAATCACATTGGTCAGGTTTTTCTATTGAATTTATGATGTCAATTTCTTCAGGTAACTTTATGTTGCCAAGTTTCCTGGACATTCTTGTGGTGCTTAATTCCTCAAAATTAGTTGGTGAAAATAGCTTAACCGAGTGCCCACCTTTAGCAAAAACGGATGCTATTGCAGAACCAAATGCACCTGCCCCAACAATAGATATTTTCATGCCTTTGGCCCTTTCTTTCCACTACCTAAAATAGCAGGCTTTTGATCATCTAATGGCCACCTTGGTCGGGCTGATAGTGTGGTGTCATCATAATCGCCGTGTAAAAATCTTTCTGCTGCAGCATAAGCAATAATTGCTGCATTATCAGTGCATAAATCTAAAGGTGGTGCTAAAAAGTCTACCTTCTTAGTGGTGCATATATTTTTAAGGGAGTGCCGGATCTTTTTATTCGCAGCTACTCCACCTGCGATTGAAAACGTTGGCTTTCTGTTAGTAATTTTTGAATACAGGTCGATAGCGCGAATTGACTTTTCAACAATTACGTCATGCATTGCTTGCTGAAAGCTGGCGCTCAAATCACACACGTCTTTTTCAAATAAGCCGCCTTGCTTTTTGGTGAGTTCATTTTGTTTTCGCATTAAGGCGGTCTTGAGTCCAGAAAATGAAAAATCACAATCTTCTCGATCTAGCAAGGGTCGTGGCAGATCAAAGCGATCTTCGTCACCTGTTTTTGCAGCTTCTTCAATTGCAGGTCCTCCAGGCTGTTTTAAACCTAAAAGTCGTGCTGCTTTATCAAAGGCCTCGCCAGGTGCATCATCTATTGTTCCACCTAATCGTTCAAAACTATTGTAATTATGTACTATGAGGAACTGGCAGTGGCCTCCTGAAACCAATAACATAAGATAAGGGAAATTCACTTTATTGGTCAACCTAGGGGTAAGCGCATGTCCTGCAAGATGATTTACACCAATTAAGGGCTTTTTTATTGAGACTGAGAGCCCCTTTGCAAACATTAATCCTGATAGTACACCACCTATAAGCCCAGGGCCGGCTGTCACGCCAATAGCATTAATATCCTTAATGACAACATTTGCCGATTTTAGGGATTTTTCGACTACAATATCAATTAACTCAGCATGAGCACGAGCTGCTATCTCTGGTACAACTCCCCCATATTCTTTGTGGAGATTAAATTGATTATGGACGATCGAAGATTTTATCTCTGAGCCTTTAGAGTTTATTTCCAAAACGGAAGCAGCTGTATCATCACAACTACTCTCAATTCCTAAAATCAAAGCTTTGTTCAAATCCATGCTACGTTCCATTGTATCCTAGGCAGCATCGGAGTAGCATTTCAGCATATGACAAACAATCCCGATCAAAAAAATGTATTATTGCTTCTGACTCGACCATTAGACGGAAACGAACGGTTTTGTTCAAGTATAAAACATTCGTTAAATAGCTGTGAAATCTTAGATAATCCGATTCAAAAAATAGAATTTTTACCAGCTGCGGATGAGGTAAAAAAGAAATCAATTTTAATCTTTACTTCAATAAATGGGCTTCGAGCTGCGGAAAAATATAAATTAAGTAATAAAAAATGTTTTGTAGTTGGGGAAAATACAAAAAAAATAGCAACTGGTTTGGGATATGAAGTTTTAGGGTTCTCGAGAAATCAAGAACAGTTATTGAAATTAATTAAATCAAACAAAACTTTTGAATGTTTGGTCCATATAAGAGGCAGGCACACTGTGGGAAATTTATGTGGTGTATTAAATAGGGATGCCGTTAGTTGCATGGAAATAGTGGGATACAATCAAGAGCCACTGGAAATAAAAAAACAAATTTTGCAAAAAGTTCAGAGTAGTAAGCCTGTAATTTTGCCAATTTTTTCATCAAGAACTGCTGAATTGTTAAAAAGTAATTTAGATCTGACTGGATTCAATATTGTTGCAATTAGTGAGGCTGTTGAAAAAATACTTGAGGGTATTGAATTGGGTGAACTTGTGATTTCGGAACAACCTGACTTAAAATGTATGCAAGAAGCTACCCTTGCCATCTTGAGACGGTTGATCAAGTTTCACAGTAGTACTAGGTAACAATTGGCTGGAGATTTGAGAAGAGAAATGCCAAAGCATAAGCCGGAAAAAAAAGAAAGCGAAAGCACCAATTTTAATGAAGGCGATTTATCTTCAAATGGTGAGAAAAATGAAATTAAGCAAGAAAACTTTCAAGTAGACGAATTAGCTGGCGCTGCCTCTAAGATAGAGGCAAAAAATATATTTAATTATATTTATCTGATTTTCTTATCTGGTCTGGCAACGGCAATTTTCGGACTTGGTGCTGCCTTATTTCTAAATAATTATTATCCTGAGCTTCTCAAAAATGAGTCACAGATTTCATTTGAGCAGAATATGCAAGTCAGACTGAAAGAGCTATCAGATTCTATAAAACAACTCGAAATCGATTTGATCGAAGCAAACAAAAAATCAGAAAACTTCATTTCTGAAAAGGAATTGGCAATAAATTTATCTCAAATTGAGAATAAAATTATAAAAAATAAAGAAGAGTTTGACCTTAAATATCTGAAATTTGGGGATCTTAAAAAACAATTAGAAACTAAATTTTCCAATATGGTTAGCCGAGACACGGAAGTGCGATTAATCGCTAAAGATACTCTACAAAAAAAACAGGAAGAAGTTACATCAAATCAAGAAATTTCAGGTGCGGCGAAGAACAATTCTGAAAAACGCCTAAAAACTGAATACTTAATAAATGAGGATCTTCGGGCAATTCAAAATTCAACGATTTATGGAAATACTTTTGAAAAGAATTTAAAAAACATAGAGTTTTTTTTGGATATGAAAGCTCCAGTTATTTTAAAAAATGTATCAGAAACTGGGATTCCTACTATGAAAAACCTTAGTGAGTCTTTTCCAAAGTTTGCTCGTTTAGCTTTAACAGCTGATAGAAATGAACAGGAGACAGCAAATTTTAAAATCTTAACTTTTTTAAAATCACAATTCCAAGCTCGTTCTACTACACCCCGCCAAGGACCTGAAACGGATGCAGTTTTATCTAGGTCAGAAGCATTTTTGAAATCAAACGAACTTGAAAAGTCCCTTTTTGAGTTGACCCAACTCGATGATACTGCCTTAAAAGTTATGAAGCCGTGGCGCACTGCTGCAGAAAAAAGAATTGAAGCCCTTTTGGCTGTTGAGCAACTTGTTCAAATTATTGAGGAATAGGAAAATCGACACATGTTGATATCGCTTTTCAGATTGTCGTTGTTCCTAATCATCGTCATGGCTATTGCCTGGGGCGTTAGTTTCTTGGCCAGTGACGAGAATAAAATTATAGGAAGTACAATTATAGAAATCTCCGGTTTTGAGTATTCAATTAGCCCAATACAATTATTGATACTTTTGGGTCTGCTAATACTAGCTGCTTGGGTTTTTATTAAGATCATTTCTCTTTTTCTTGCTATATTGCGCTTCATAAATGGTGATGAAACAGCAGTTTCTCGATACTTTGATCGCAACAGAGAAAGGAAGGGCTTTAGAGCTTTGTCGGAAGGCATGATGGCTTTAGCTTCGGGGGAAGGCTCTACCGCATTATCCAAAGCGAAAAAGGCAGAGAAATACTTAAAAAAGCCATCACTCACCAATTTATTAGCTGCCCAAGCGGCAGAAATAGCAGGTGAGGCTGAGCATGCAGAAGAAATATACAAAGATCTTATTTTGGATCCGGCTACAAGGTTTGTTGGTGTAAGGGGCATCATGAAAAAGCGTCTGTCTGAAGGCGATACCGATACAGCCCTAAAATTAGCAGAAAAAGCTTTTTCATTGAAGCCAAAGCATGAAGAAACACAGGATGTACTTTTAAGTCTTCAGACCCTTGGGTCTGATTGGGGTGGGGCCCGAAAAACTCTCAGCGCAAAATTGAAATATGGAAATCTACCTAAGGATGTTCATAAAAGAAGGGATGCTGTTTTAGCTTTATCAGAAGCAGCGGACATAATTGAGACTGATAAAAAAATTGATGCTCAAGTAACGGCTATCGAGGCAAATCGTATGTCACCCGATTTAGTTCCCGCAGCTGTTCTAGTTGCTAAAGAGTATTTAGCGGATACTAAGAAAAAAAACGCAATAAAAGTAATTAAAAAAGCTTGGGAAGCCCAGCCGCATCCTGATTTGGTAGCAGTATATTTGGAAATTTATGAAGGGGAAAGTTCAGAGGACAGAGAAAAAGGGTTTAAGTTACTCGCTAAAATGAACCCTAAGCATGTTGAAACGAAAATAATGATGGCTGAAATGTATCTGCAGGCTGAGGATTTTCCTAATGCGCGCAGATCACTTGGTGACTCTTATGAAACTTCGCCAAATGTCCGTACGCTAACAATTATAGCAGCTATTGAAAAAGGTGAAGGAGCGGATGATAGTGTAATTCGAAAATGGCTAACAAAAGCACTTTCAGCCCCACGTGGCCCCCAATGGGTATGTGAAAACTGCTCTACGGTTCATTCAGTTTGGCGGCCAACATGTTTTAATTGTAATGCCTTAGATACTTTAACTTGGATGGACGTTCCAGAGATAGCGGCTGATCCTGACTTGGGAAGGGAGCGAGCCCCCTTTGTATTGGATGTCCTAAATAGTAATGACAGTAAAACCGATAAGTTTGATTTAGAGGCAGAAGAAAGCTTGGCTGAGGTAGAGAATGTTGAAATTGACAATGATAGCTCAAAAAGTTGATTTAAAAGCTCTTGTTAAATCTTTAAGCAAGACCTATTTGATAAGATCATTGAAGGATTATTTTTGATGTCAGCTATATACGGCCCCGTCTTTTTGATATTAGATGTCGCATTTTTTATTATGATTGCCCATATCATCATGAGTTGGTTGATTAGTTTTCAAGTTTTAAATCTTTATCAGCCCCTCGTTGCTCAAATTTGGGCAGGATTGAACCGATTGTTAGAACCAATATATGGACCAATCAGGAGAGTTTTGCCAAATACCCAGCCTTTAGATTTATCACCTTTAGTGGCATTTATTATTTTAATCTCTTTGCGTGACTATATTCTCCCTGAACTATTTGGGCTTCGATAAGTTTAGGTTTAAAAGTTAATTTAGGTTATCAGCAATACTTAGGTAAAAATTGATGAACTATTTTCTTGGTTTGGCTATAATCTTGTTTGTAGTTAAAATTGTATTATTTATTAACGCATGGAAGATAAAAGGAATTAATTGAATGCTTGTTGTTGTTTCTCCAGCTAAGAAATTAGACATGAGCCCCAATGGCGCAAAAGTAAAAACATCAGAACCAGTATTTTCTGAGGATATTGATAAGCTAGTTAAAGCTGCAGGACAGTTATCTGAGGAAGGTTTACGTGCTTTAATGAAAATTAGCCCTGCTTTGGCCCGATTAAACAAAGAGCGTTTTAATAATTTTGGAAGTCAAGACAGAAAGCCCGCAGCGTTTGCTTTTGCAGGCGATACCTATGCTGGATTTGACGCTAATTCATTAGATGAAGATGCTTTAAGGTGGGCCCAAGAACATATGCGAATTTTATCAGGCCTCTACGGGCTTTTAAGGCCCCTAGATGAAATTGAGCCTTACCGCCTTGAGATGGGCAGTCGATTGAAAGTGGAAGAAACTTCTGATTTATATACTTATTGGGGAAACCGATTAGCTAATGAATTAAATAATCAAGCAAAAAGCACTAATTCTTCCATACTTTTAAATTGTGCAAGCCAAGAATACTTTAAGGCAGTGGACTGTAAATCATTGGAATTAGAGGTTATTACACCTCAGTTTTTTGAGCTAACCCCAAATGGTCCTAAACAAATTAGCTTTTACGCAAAAAAAGCGCGAGGTGCGATGGCTAGGTATGTAGTAGAAAATAGAATTGATAAAGCGGAAGATTTAATTGACTTTGATCTGGCTGGTTATAGTTTTCAAAAAAATGGATCATCTCGGTTTTCACCGGCATTCTTCAGAAAAAACAGTTAGTTTTCTTATGCGTGACAAGTATTTTAAAGATGCTTATAAGGCAGTCGGTTAGTTTATAAAAAGGTATAATAATGGACTTGCAGGTTTTTGGACATCAGTCTCCTGATACCGACTCAACTGGATCGCCAATAGTATGGTCATGGTATCTAAATGAAAAAAAAGGATTGCCTGCGGTTCCTAAATTGCTGGGTGAGCCAAACACTGAAGCTCTATTTGTTTTAGATCGATGGGGTTTTGAGAAGCCAGAGATAATAAACAGAATCATTAAAGGCGACAGTGTTGTTATTGTTGATACAAACAACCCAGCCGAACTCCCAGAAAATATTAATGATGCAGATATACAGGGTATAATTGACCACCATAAATTAGTTGGTGGATTAGAAACATCTGGCCCAATTGATATAACAATCAGGCCCTTGGCATGTACGGCTACTATAATGTTTGATTTGATGGGTGAAGATGTAACAGACATGCCCGATCCGATTAAGGGTTTAGCATTATCTTGTATATTGTCGGATACTTTAGAATTTCGAAGTCCAACTACTACAAGTAGAGATCGTGTTGTTGCTGAGCAGTTGGCTAAAGAGTTAAAAATCGATATATCAAATTATGCCTCAGAATTATTTCAGGCAAAATCAGATGTTTCAGATTTTTCGGATGTGGAGCTGCTTAGAATGGATTCCAAAAAATATCCAATAGCTGATTTAAGTTTTCGCGTTTCTGTTTTGGAAACAACAGAGCCTAATATGATATTTAGAAGAAAGAAAAGTTTAATTAAGGCAATGGAAACTGTGTGCTTAGAAGATTCTGTAGACCATGTATTATTTTTTGTTGTTGATATACTTAGAGAAGAATCTACCCTCTTTGTGCCTGATGAAAATATTAAAAAAGTGGCTGAGAAATCTTTTGCCGTGAATGTGACCGACGATTCTGTGGTGTTGCCTGGTGTGGTGAGTCGAAAAAAACAGATAATACCAAATTTAAAGCTTTAAAACTTTTTAGGAAAATTCCTGTGACAGAAGTGATAAAAACACTAGACGATGTTTCTCATAAATATGATGCCTTGTTTGTCGATTTATGGGGGTGTGTACATAACGGGATTGAAGCTTATCCGAGCGCTAATGATTCTCTAAAAAGATATAGAGCAAATGGGGGTAAAGTTGTTTTGGTGACTAACTCGCCTCGACCTCGGTCAGGTGTTGAAAAACAGCTAAAAAAATTTGGTGTGGATCCTGAAGCATGGGATCTAATAGCTACATCTGGTGACAGTGCCAGAATGGCAATGTTTCAAGGTCTTGTTGGAAATAAAATTTACTTTATTGGAACACCGTTTGAAGAAAATTTTTTTGAGCCACTTAATGTAGTGGAAAAACCGGTTACTATAGAGCGTGTTCCAATCGATGAGGCTGAGGGAATTGTTTGTACGGGACCTTTCGATAGTCTAGAAAATCCAGATATTTATTTGTCAGACTTTGAGTTTGCAAAAAAGCGGGGTTTAAAGTTCTTATGTGCAAACCCAGATATTATTGTTGACCGAGGTAGTGTCAGAGAATGGTGTGCCGGCGCTTTAGCTAAAATGTATACTGATTTGGGGGGAGAGAGTCTATATTTTGGAAAGCCATTTCACCCTATCTACGACTTAGCTAGGCGACGACTTTCTTCTAGTGCTGCTCATATAAATGATGAGCGCATTTTAGCCATTGGTGATGGAATAACGACAGACATTTTGGGTGCTGAAAATGAAGGTATTGATAGTTTGTTCATTACAGGAGGTTTAGCTGCGCTAGAAACCGGTACTAAAGATCAGCCAGATCAAAGATTATTAGATAACTATCTACTTGAGCAAAAATTCAACCCAGCATATTCTATTGGATTTTTAAGGTAGTTTTTAGCAAAATCTAAAAATACTACAGTTGCAAAGTAATTATATTTCATTTATTATCAAATAAATTGATGAAAATTACTTAGTGATGGTAAACTCATGCTCGATAATAGTCCACGAGGAACAATATGCATAGAAGATATCGAAATGGGTATGACTCGGTATATTCGAAAAATTATAACCGATAGAGATATCGAACTATTTGCGGAAATTTCAACCGACCACAACCCGGTTCATTTAGATGATGATTATGCCAGGGATACAATTTTCGAAGGCAGAATTGCTCACGGTATGTTAACGGCAGGATTAATTTCAGCAGTTATTGGCGAACAGCTTCCCGGTCATGGTACCATATACATGAGCCAGAATTTAAAGTTTTTAGCCCCAGTAAGGCCAGGAGATTTGGTTTATGCCGAAGTTAAAGTTGTTGATATGGTAATTGATAAGCGACGAGTTAAGTTGGATTGCCGTTGTGAGGTGAATGGAGAAAACGTACTGGTTGGAGAGGCGATGGTTCTTGCACCCAGTAGAAAGTTTGACTGAATTTGCCTAATTAAATAAATTCAAACTTGTTTTACAACGATTAGAGAGATACGTGAAAATCATGAAAATTATTCGTGATTATCAATTTGTAAAATCTAGTGATAAAGGAGCTAGCGTCGCTGTAGGGAACTTCGATGGTGTTCATTTAGGTCACCAGCATGTTATAGACATAGCGAGGTCATGGGGTAATAAAAATCAGTCTCCGTTAGGAGTATTGACTTTTGAACCCCATCCAAGATCGTACTTCTCTCCCGATGCTTCAAACTTTCGCTTAATGAGTTCTGACGCAAAAGCAACGCGTTTGGATAAATTGGACGTCGAAAAGCTATATGAATTGAATTTTAATAAAACGCTTTCGTCATTAAATCCATTTGACTTTGCTGACCAAGTTATAAGTAAAGGATTAGGTTTGCGTCATCTTGTTGTTGGTGAAGATTTTTGCTTTGGCAAAGGCCGATCAGGAACAGTTAAAGATTTAATTTCATTGGGTAGCTCTATGGGCTTTGAGGTAACCATAGCTGAACTAATGGAAACGGAAATAGGTCGAGTTTCCAGCACCTCAATAAGAAATGCTTTAGCCGAAGGGCGGCCCAACGATGCTGCAAAGCAATTGGGACATTGGCATAGGATAGAGGGTGTAGTGATCGGCGGTGAGCAACGAGGGCGGGAACTGGGATACCCTACCGCGAATATGTCTTTGGATAATCTTCATTTGCCACATTTAGGTGTTTATGCAGTCTTAGTGGATGTTTTAAATGGAGAGCATGTCGGTTCTTATAACGGGGTTGCAAGCCTTGGCGTTAGACCAATGTTTGGTGAAAATACACCAAATTTAGAAACATTCATCTTTGACTTTTCCGGTGATTTATATGGCGCTACTCTTTCAGTTGCACTGGTGGAGTTTATGCGCCCTGAAATAAAATTCGACTCGTTAGAAAGCCTTATAGTTCAAATGGATAAGGATAGCCTAAAATCGAGAGAAATATTGAAAAGCTTGAAATGAAAAATGGTTCACAAAAACAACGGATTCAGGAGGGATTCTGGAAAAAAAAACCAATGTCTGATATGTCGCGATTGGAATGGGAAGCGCTTTGCGACGGATGTGGAAAATGCTGCCTCAATAAGCTAGAAAACGATGAAACCGAAGAAGTTCAATATACAACAATAGCCTGTAGGTTACTTGATAATGAAAGTTGCAAATGCAGTCAGTACGCAATTCGCCATCAATTTGTGCCAGAATGTATAGTACTGACACCAAAAAATATTGGTGAACACGCATACTGGTTGCCTAAAACGTGCGCCTATTACCTCATTTGGAAGGGAAAGGATCTGTATACTTGGCATCCACTCGTTTCAGGTACATCAAACTCTGTTCATGAAGCTAATGTTTCAGTGCAAAATAAAACTATTGCAGAATTTGAAGTAAGCGAAGATGAATGGGAAGATTATTTATGGGAAGAAGAGGTTTAAATGATATTTTCGTCTGATAATTATAGCCCCGTTCCTCAACAGGTTATGGATGCTTTAGCCGAAGCAAATAAAGGTTATCAGCCTAGCTATGGCGAAGATAGCCAAATGAAAAAAGTTCGTCATTTGATGCAAACCATATTTGAGGCCCCGGATGCTGCAGTTTATTTAGTTGCAACTGGAACAGCGGCAAATTCACTTGCGCTTTCTACTTTGTGTGAACCATGGCAAACGATTTTTTGCAGCCCAGTATCACACATACATGAGGACGAATGTAATGCCCCTGAGTTTTTTTCTGGTGCGAAATTAACTCTTGTTGGTCATGGCGATAAAATAAACCCAACAGAATTAAAAAAATCGATTCAAGCCGAAGAGTCTAGAGGTGTTCATGGTCCCCAAAGAGGACCTGTTTCGATTACTCAAATTACCGAAAAGGGGCAAGTTTATACATTGAGTGAAATCAATGAAATTACACGAATTGCCAAGGAATTTAAATTGCCAGTTCATATGGACGGTGCGCGCTTTGCAAATGCGTTGGTTTCACTTGATTGCACTGCAGCAGAAATGACGTGGAAGTCTGGAATAGATGTTGTGAGCTTTGGTGGAACAAAAAATGGCCTGATGGGCGTAGAAGGTGTTATATTTTTTGATCCGCAAAAAGCATGGGAATTTGAATTACGCAGAAAAAGAGCAGCCCATTTATTTTCAAAGCATCGTTATCTTTCCGCCCAAATGTTGGCTTATTTGGAAAATGGTTTGTGGATAGAGTTAGCGAGCAAAGCAAATAAAGCAGCTTCTTTATTGATAGAGGGCTTGAGGAATATTGAAAAAGTGGATTTTTTAGTTGAACCAAAGGCAAATCTAATTTTTGTAACTATGCCAGCATATATGCATAGAAAGGCATTTGAGAAAGGGTTAGAATACTATACTTGGTCTGAGATAGATGGCGTAAGCGATGATACACCAGTAGTATCTCGATTTGTTGTAGACTGGAGTCGTTCATTAAGTGATATAGACAAATTTTTAGAGATCATGAGAAACGCAGCTATAAAATAAATTTAATACTCAAAAATCTAAGTTAGCTACACTTAAGGCGTTGCTCTGAATAAACTCTCGCCTTGGTTCAACAACGTCGCCCATAAGTTTTGTGAACAAATCGTCAGCTTCTGCCGCATCTGTTATTTTGACTTGCAATAGTGTTCGAGCATCAGGATCCAGAGTTGTTTCCCAAAGCTGATCAGGGTTCATTTCACCAAGACCTTTATAGCGCTGTAGTGTAAGACCTCTTTCGCCTTCTTTAAGAATTAAGCTTAGCAATTCTAATGGTCCAAAAATGGTTTGACTTTGGTCTTTTCGAGTAAGGGCGGCGGGACTTTCATAGATTTCTTTTAGACTTTCGGTAAATGTGCCAGTCTTCCTCGCCTCTCCGGATCTTAACATAGGCCCATCTAAAGTACGTAGCTCTTCCACACCTCTTAATATTCTTGCTAAGCGGATACCTTGGTCTTGCGTAATTCTTCCAGACCAGCCACTTTCGTACTCTAAAGCAATAAGATTTAATCTGTTTGCAATACTATCAGCAGTACCTTGTAAATCTTTATCTACTGCTCCTGGAACAAAAGCGCCAGCTATGGCCGCTTGCTCTAATATGTGCCGAGGGTATTGCGTTGGGAACACATCTAAAACCCTGTCAAGTTGCCGTGCTTCATCTACTATCCTTGCCAAGTCTTGACCTGCAATTTCAGCATTTGATCCAACTTTCAGAACTGCTCCTTCAATTCCTTGCTGGACGAGATAATTGTCTAGGGAAGACTGATCCTTTAGGTAAACTTCGGATTTCCCTTTGCTTACTTTGTATAATGGGGGTTGAGCAATATATAGAAACCCACCTTCAACCAACTCTGGCATTTGTCTGTAAAAAAATGTTAGCAAAAGTGTTCTGATATGGGCGCCATCAACATCAGCATCAGTCATAATTACAATTTTATGATATCTTAATTTATCAATATTAAATTCATCTCGGCCGATCCCAGTACCAAGTGCCATAACTAAGTTGCCAATCTCTTGACTGTTTAACATTCTGTCAAACCGAGCTCTTTCTACATTTAGAATTTTCCCTCTGAGGGGTAAAATAGCCTGAGTTCTACGATCGCGTCCTGTTTGGGCTGAACCACCAGCAGAGTCTCCCTCAACTAGAAAAACCTCAGTTTTTGACGGATCTTTTTCTGCGCAATCTTTTAACTTTCCTGCCAAATAATTAACATCTAGAGCTGTTTTTCGGCGTGTAAGCTCCCGTGCTTTTCTCGCAGCTTCCCGAGCAAGAGCTGCTTCTATTATTTTGCCAACTATTACCTTTGCCTCGCTGGGGTTTTCTTCAAACCACTCACTTAATTTTTCATTCATTAAGCTTTCTACTGCTGGCCTTACCTCAGAACTAACTAACTTATCTTTAGTTTGGCTTGAAAATTTTGGATCTGGAACTTTTACAGATAAAACACATGTTAAGCCTTCTCTTGCATCGTCACCTGTAAAGTTTATTTTTTCTTTTTTTGCGATACCGCTTGCTTGTGCATAATTATTGATAGTTCTAGTCAGCGCCCCACGAAAACCTGCGGTGTGAGCTCCTCCATCTCTTTGTGGAATATTATTTGTAAAAGGGAGAACATTTTCATGGTAACTATCATTCCACCACATCGCCACTTCAATACCAATCTCATCCTTTTCGCCCTTGATAAATATAGGTTCTGGGATCAATGCAGTTTTAGACCGATCGAGATATTTTACAAATTCGTTTACACCCCCTTCATATATTAATTCCGAACGAAGAACTTCAGTTGGCCTTTCATCTTCGAGAATAATTTTGACACCAGAGTTTAGAAATGCCAATTCGCGGAGGCGGTTCTCAAGAACTTCAAAAGAATAGTCAAGATTAGAAAAAGTCTCAGTTGAGGCTAAAAATTTTACCTCAGTTCCACGCTCACCGGGCGCATTTTTTATCTTCTTTAAATGTTCAGTTGTTTCTCCATGTGCAAATTTAGCAAAATATTCACTCCCATCTCTCCAAATCCGTAGTTCTAGCCAAACTGAGAGTGCGTTAACAACTGATACGCCAACGCCATGTAACCCGCCTGAAACCTTATACGAATTGCTATCAAATTTTCCACCTGCATGAAGTTGTGTCATGATAACTTCAGCAGCGGAAACTCCCTCTTCTTCGTGAATATCTACTGGTATTCCTCTTCCATTATCTCGAACGGAAATACTACTATCAGCGTGGATTTTTACATGAACGAAATCTGCATGTTTAGCTAAGGCTTCATCTATGCCATTATCGACGACCTCATAAACCATGTGATGTAGGCCACTTCCATCGTCGGTATCACCGATGTACATCCCAGGCCGTTTTCGTACGGCTTCTAGACCTCTAAGAACTTTAATAGAATCAGCGCTATACGCTTCCTGTTCTTGCTCGAATTCGGACATTAACTTAATCCTTTTATTTTTAAAGATTATACGATTTGTAGTAGCAAATGTCACGCATTTCACCACATTTAGTAATTATAATTACCCAGAAACACATATTATTTAAATTTATTTAGGCTATATGGTTAATTAATTAGAGAGCGACAGCGCAGAAACGCCATCAATAGTTGAAACTTCGATAAACTGTGCTCTATTTCTTAGATCTGAAAACAATTCGGGCCCTGTTCCTGTCATCCAGGCTTGAACCCCAAGCTTGCATATCTCATTGTACAAAGCAGCTTGTCTTTCAACATCTAGATGCGCAGAAACTTCATCAAGTAAAACAATCGGAGATATATCACTTATTTTTGCAAGGGATTTAGCATTAGCTAATATGATGGATATTAAAAGCGCTTTTTGTTCCCCTGTTGAACAATCTTTTGCTAAAGTTGATTTGTCTGCGTAAACAGCTTGAAGATCTGATTTATGAGGGCCAACGCTTGTTCGGCCTAGTATCATATCGCTTCGACGCGATTCTTTAAGAGCCTCAACAGCCTCCTCTTCATTAGTGATTATTATTTGGTCTGGATCGATCAAAAGGAGCTCGGCTTTAGGAAATTTCTCTGTCAAATGACTTTGAGCTTCGCTCAAATATTTTATAGCTTTTATTCTAGCCTTTTGGATAGAAACTGCATTTTTTGCCATCTCAATTTCAAGAGCATTGTACCAGTGGTCATTATGAATTTTTTCTTTTAACAGCCGATTTCTTTCTCTCATTGCTTTTTCATATGCGAGACTAACTTCTGCATGTTCTGGGAAATAACTTAAAGTCAGTCTGTCTAAAAACTGTCTTCGACCACTTGTACCCTCTATCCATATTCTATCCATAGAGGGTACAAGCCAGACAATGCGTAAGATTTGGCCTAGTTTCATAATAGAGGCTTTTTTTCCGTCCAAAAAAAGACTGCGGGACTCACCATTCGTAGAGCAAATGGATACCTCATATTCTGATATTCTATTTTTTACTTTACCTTCAATTTTCCAACCTATGGCCTCAGGTTTGCGAGTAATATCGCTAGCAGTGGCACGTCGTAGTCCGCGGCCTGGTGAAAATAAAGAAACAGCCTCCAAAATATTAGTTTTACCTGTGCCATTTTTTCCAAAAACAACAACTGGTCTTCCATCAAGTAAAAGTTTCGATATTTTATGAGAGCGGAAGTGCGAAAGGGTCAGGCTTGATATGTATTCCACGACCTTTTCGAACCTTTTATTTCACTAATTAAAAATTTTAATTCAAACGCGCATCGGCATAACAACGTAGACAGCGCTGGTGTCATTTCCCTCTCGCATTAAGGTAGGGTCACCTGACGAATTGAACAAAAATACAGCATTTTCCCGATCAACTTGGCTTGCTATCTCTAATAGATATTTAGCATTAAAACCTATCTCCAAAGGCTCATCACCATACGCAACGGCTAGCTCCTCTTCTGCCGCCCCGCTATCAGGAGCATTTACCGATAATATCAATCTGTCTTCATCCATTGATAATTTAACTGCCCGTGACCGCTCTGAAGAAACAGTTGCAACTCTATCTACTGCTTTTGCAAAGTCATTAGCATCAACTTCGAGCCGCCTTAAATTTTCATTCGGGATAACTCGAGTATAGTCTGGAAAAGTTCCATCTATAACTTTGGACGTTAGTGTTATTTCTGGAGTAGCAAACCTGATTTTGGTTTCTGACACAGAAACAGCAATTTTAAGTTCATCGTCATCAAGTAATTTGCGCAACTCTCCAACAGTTTTCCTCGGTACTATTATACCGGGCATATCTGAAGCGCCTTCTGGCAATTCTGAGTCAATTCTTGCAAGCCTGTGGCCGTCGGTTGCTACACACCGGAGGACTTTACCACCATCGGAAGATGCTATGTGCATGTATACACCATTGAGGTAATATCTCGTTTCTTCAGTAGAAACAGCAAATTTTGATTTATCAAATAGTCGCCTCAATATAGCGGCGTTTACTGAAAAATTCGATGAATATTCCGAGCTCGCCATGATTGGGAAATCTTCTTTAGGCAATGTGGCTAGTGAAAAGTTTGACCGGCCAGCCTCAACAGTCAAACGCCCTTTCTCTAAGTCTCCCGTTAAGGTTACAAGCGCACCATCTGGTAACTTTCGAACAATTTCATGTAAAGTTATGGCTGAAACTGTTATTGAGCCAGGCTGTTCAATTTGAGCTAGTGCTGTATCCACTACTTCAATATCAAGATCAGTAGCACGAAACTTTGCAGTTTCACCTTCAGCTTCAATTAACACATTGGATAAAATTGGTATCGTATTTCTTCGCTCAACAACTGATTGAGCTTGTGAAATTGCTTTCAATAAATAGCTTCGTTCTACGCTCAACTTCATTATGTTGCTCCTCTTATTGAAACGAAGGATAATGTACTAAAACATTCAGTCAACGCAAGTTTTCATTAGAGATAAATTTTATATTGTTAATATATCTAAATTTTTTAGATTCAATTTCTTAATTTAGCCAAGATTTATGCTTCTAGGGCCCTGCGAAGCATTTCTAAATCTTCAGCAATTTGCCCGTCTTGCGCTCTTAGCTCTTCGATACGCTTAACCCCATGCATTACGGTCGTATGATCCCTACCACCAAACCTACGACCAATTTCTGGCAGACTACGACTAGTCAGTTGCTTGCTAAGAAACATTGCTATTTGCCTAGGCCGAGCGTACGTCCGAAGTCGTTTAGGGCCAATCATATCTGATAGTCTTATATTGTAATGCTCTGATACTTTGCGTTGTATCTCTTCAACAGTTATTTTTCTTTCTGATGCTCGAAGCACGTCAGCAAGACAATCTTGCGCTACTTCAAGCGTAATATGCCGACCGATAAGTGAAGCAAAGGCAAATAATCTTGTTAGAGCACCTTCTAAAACTCGAACATTTGTCGAAATTCGAAGTGCAAGGAATTCTAAGACGTTGTTGTCTATGCTAAGTTCTGGGTATTGCTGCTTTTGCCGTTCGACCTTTGATTGCAGAATACCCAAGCGTAACTCGTAGTCGGTTGGATGTAAGTCTACTACCAAACCCGATTGTAATCTGCTTTTTATTCTATCCTCTAAATCTTTTATTTCACCCGGTGCGCGGTCGCCTGAAATAATTATTTGTTTGTTTTGGTCGACTAGTGCATTGAAAGTATGAAAAAACTCTTCTTGGGTACTTCCTTTGCCAGCAATAAATTGAACATCGTCAACCATTAAAATGTCTACGGATCGAAAAAGCTGTTTGAAATCCATCATTTTGCGCTCTCTCAGAGCCTGAACAAATCTATACATAAATTGTTCTGCAGACAAATATAGTACGTTTATATCTGGTCGACGATTACTAAGCTCCCAAGCTATGGCATGCATAAGGTGGGTTTTTCCTAAGCCAACCCCTCCATATAGAAAAAGCGGATTAAAACTTACGTCACCTCCTTCAGCAACTCGTCGAGCCGCTGCATGTGCTAACTCATTTGGTTTGCCAACCACAAAGGCATCAAATGTAAATCTTTTATCTAGTTGTGCGCCAGTTAATTCATTATCTTTTGGAAAACTTATATGAGCAGGAGCGGAGGGTTGGGAGCTTGCTAAGTTATTTGATTTATTATCTACTTCAAATCGAATTCGATTAATTTTATTAACTTCTAATGAAATTTGGGCAACTATTATTTCGCCAAAGTTTTGAGATACATAATTACCGAGAAAGTTTGTGGGTACCGTAAAAATGGCTACGTCTTCCTCAACATGGCTAAACTCGATCGGCGATAGCCAATTATTAAAGTTGTTTTCGCCGATTGATTTTTTGAGGGAAATTTTTAACTTGGTCCATTTTCTATCATCCATTTTAAAGTCCTAAATTCATACAAACCATCAGTTCAACGTAATGACCTGAAATTTCCCTAGCTTACATCTTCTGAGACACGTACTAACGATCAAAAATTTTTTTTGATCTAAATACGAAAGACAACAATTTGACACTTTTCATAAAAGCTCTCAAATATTGCCCCCCCAGGCACAGTGAATCGCTAATACACGGTAACAACTTGATACAAGTAGTTTCAACACAACTTATTGCTTGACTCGAAAAAAAGTTAAAAAGAATCTCTTTTGAAATAAAAAACGCCTCTGAATAGAGGCGTATCGGTAATTAAAATTGAGTCGAGCTAGTTTAAAAATAATAAATTATGCTATTTTTTTTACCCTTGCCGATAGCCTGGATATCTTTCGGGAAGCCGTGTTCTTGTGAAATATCCCTTTAGAAACGCCTCTCATCAATTCAGGCTGTACTGCAGTAAGCGCAGCACTTGCTGATGACTTATCACCACTTGATATTGCTTCTTCAACTTTTCGTAAAAATGTTCGAATACGAGAGCGCCGAGATTTGTTAACCGCAGCACGCTTATCATTTTGACGAGCTCTTTTTTTTGATTGAGCCGTATTTGCCATTTTTACCAACCTTTATGGTTATCATTTCATAGAAACTGCTCTTTAAGTCCGACTCGCATTGCTGTCAACATATAAACGAGTACCATTTGAACCTGATGTTCTATTTATCTCTAAATTGTGCTTCTCTTTTTTCCAGAAACGCCGCCATCCCTTCCTTCTGGTCTTCTGTAGCAAATAATGAATGAAAGCCACGGCGTTCAAAAAGTAATCCCTCGTTAAGAGTTGTTTCGTAAGAACGGTTCACCATCTCTTTAACCATAGCTACTGCAACCATTGATTTTTCTGCAATCTTGGTTGCAGCTGTTATGGCTTCGTCTCTCAATTTTTTTGCAGGAACAACTCTACTAACTAAACCGCAACGTTCGGCTTCGTCGGATTCCATAAAGCGACCAGTTAGGTTCATATCCATAGATTTAGATTTGCCTATAAACCTCGTTAACCTTTGTGTTCCTCCCAAACCTGCCGAAACCCCAAGATTTATTTCTGGCTGTCCAAACTTTGCGGTATCGGAACAAATGATAAAATCACACATCATAGCCAATTCGCAGCCTCCACCAAGAGCATAACCAGACACTGCAGCTATTATGGGTTTTCTAATTGCAAGTATTCTATTAGACGGCTCCGTGAACATATCTCCCATGAAAGCATCAACAAAATTTTTATTTGCCATAACGGAAATGTCAGCCCCAGCAGCGAAAGCTTTTTCTGACCCTGTCAAAATAATACAACGGACTTTCTCATTCTTTTGGGCATCTTCTAATGCGTCGGATAGTTCGCTTAACAGGGCTTCGTTTAAAGCATTCAGCGCGTCAGGCCGGTTTAGAGTTACAACGCAGATGTGGTCTTCGACTTCAACAATTATTGTTTCGTAGGCCATTTAACGACTCTTAATTATTAAAACATCTATGTAGTTTAATAGCGAAATTCTTTGGGTTCAAGTTATCTTTGACAGTTTGGACAATAGAAAGAAGACCTTCCAGACTGCGAAATTCTTTTAATGTTTCGGTCGCAACTTCTCGTTTTACACCTTTGGTTATCACGACCATAAACATAAAACTCGAATTGAAAATAACCTGAATTACCTTGTATATCGGTAAAATCTTTTAATGAGGATCCTCCTGCTTGGATAGCAGCATTTAAAATTATACGAATATTTTGAACTAGCTCTTCGCATTTATCTTTTGAAATTTTAAAGGCTTTTTTTTTCGGCGAAATACCGCTCATGAAAAGGGCCTCGCAGACGTATATATTTCCTAAACCTGAAACTACAGATTGATCTAAAAGAACATTTTTGATTGGTGATTCTTTTTTGGATAGTTTTGATCTAAGGTAGTCAGAGTTAAAATTGTTGCCAAGTGGCTCTGGGCCTAATTTTTTAAGAAATTTATGATTATTTAAATCATTGGTTTTCGCTAAATCCATAGCCCCAAATCGTCGTGGATCGTTATATGTAATGATTGTGCCATCATTTAATTCAAAAATAACGTGATCATGTTTAGAAATTTTAGTAGGTTCCCGAAAAAAATTTCCAATCTTTGAGCCAGAAATAAGAATTCTTCCGGACATTCCCAAATGAATTAAGAGCGTTTCATTTGTACTCAAATCAACTAAAATATATTTGGATCGCCTTTTTAGGCCGAGTACTTTAGTTTCTGATAGGCGGTTTGCGAAATTTTCTGGGAAAGGCCAACGCAAATCTGGTCTATTTAGCCTGACTTTTTTAATTGTTGCACCCTCTAAAAAGAGTGAAACTCCCCGCATTATTGTTTCAACCTCAGGTAGTTCTGGCATTTATTGCTCCGCGTATCAATTTTCTTTTATGGCCATTTTCATGTTTTGTAGAATAGGATGCATTGTAACTCAGTGCTGTAATACTATAAGTGAATTACCTGGTTTAGGAAGATGTACATGTCAAAAACTCTTAACAAAGAAACTCATTTTGGCTTTGAGACTATTAACGAAAAAGAAAAAGCTGGACGTGTCCAAGGGGTCTTTAATTCTGTTGCATCGAAATATGATGTGATGAACGATGTAATGTCACTTGGAGTTCACCGTATCTGGAAGGATATGATGATGGACTGGCTTGCGCCAAGGTCTGATCAAAAACTTTTAGATGTAGCGGGTGGAACAGGTGACATCGCATTCAGATTTTTAAAACGTTCAGGCTTTGGGCACGCTACCGTTTTAGATTTAACCTCATCTATGCTAACTGAGGGTCAAAATCGAGCAGAAGCTGAACAGATGGTCAACCAGATTGATTGGGTGGTCGGCGATGCCATGCACTTGCCATTTGAAGACAATGTATTTGACGTTTACACAATAAGTTTTGGTATCCGTAATGTTACACGGCCCCAAGAAGCTCTGGAAGAAGCCTATAGGGTATTAAAGCCAGGTGGACGTATTATGGTTCTTGAATTTTCTCAGATTCCAGTACCATTAGGCCAATGGTTTTATGATCGTTATTCATTCAACTTTATACCTAAGATGGGTGAAATAATTACTAATGATCGTCATAGCTATCAATATTTAGTTGAATCAATTAGAAAATTTCCAGATCAAGAGACTTTTTTAGGAATGATTAAAAGCGCTGGTTTTGAAAATGCAAAATATCGAAATCTATCATTAGGGATAGCCTGTTTACACTCAGGTTGGAAGATTTGAGCGATGCGTGGCCCACATAATATTTTCAGGTTAATTCGAACTGGGGCAACATTAGAGAGAACGGGAGCTATGTCCATAGTTCTAGAGGCTTTAAATGCGCCAAGGCCTCTGCGGATAATAGCTCGCTTGCTATGTTGGCCAATAAAATGGCTTGGTCTGCGAGGTGACAAATCAATGCCTGCTGTTACTAGAGCTTTGTCTGCATTGGGGCCCGCTTACATAAAATTTGGTCAGATTTTATCAACCCGACCCGACTTGGTTGGTGGAGAGCTGGCCAACCAGTTACGCGTTCTTCAAGACCAATTGCCGCCATTTTCTGTAGAAGAGGCGAAAAAAACTTTTTTCAATGAAACAGGTTTGTTAGCTGATGAAACTTTTGATAATTTTAGTGAGGCTATCGCGGCAGCTTCTATAGCTCAAGTTCACAAGGTGCGCGTTCGCGAAACGCAGGAAGAATTGGCTGTTAAGGTGCTCAGGCCGGGAATAGAAAAAGCATTTCGTCAAGATGTTGATGCTTTTTATTTGATTGCAGGACTAGTAGATTTTTTTGCACCTTTCGCCAGGCGTTTACGGCCAGTCGAAGTTATTGAGCATTTTGAGGGAATAGTTTTAAGCGAATTGGACCTTCGACTTGAAAGCTCATCTGCCTCAAAATTTAAAGATACCACAAAGGCTGATACCGGATTCAACGTTCCATCAGTAAATTGGAAATTGTCTGGTAAAAGGGTAATGACAATGTCTTGGGTTGAGGGTATTCCTCTTGGTGATTTAAATTCTCTTGAAAAATCTGGTCATGATAAATTTGCGTTGGGTGAACGGGTCTTACAACTTTTTTTAAACCATGCGCTTAGGGATGGGTTTTTTCATGCTGATATGCACCAAGGCAATCTAAAGGTTAATTCAGATGGAGAAATAATCGCCTACGATTTTGGTATAATGGGTTACATTGATGAATACACCAGACGGGTTTATGCCGAAATTTTATATGGTTTCATTAAAAGAGATTATAAAAGAGTAGCAGAAGTACATTTTGAAGCAGGCTATGTACCAATAGATAGAGATGTGGAAGACTTTGCTGATGCTTTGCGTGCTGTAGGTGAGCCTATTTTTGGAATGGATGCAGCTAATATTTCGATGGGCAAGCTTCTTACCTATCTTTTTGAAGTGACTGAAAGGTTTGGAATGGAAACTCGTACAGAGTTGATTTTATTGCAGCGTACAATGGTTGTTGTTGAAGGTGTGTCTCGATCTTTAAACCCAAATATTAATATATGGAAAACAGCTCAACCAATTGTTGAAAATTACATACGGAAAAGTATTGGTCCGAAGGCCGTTTTTAAAGATATTCTACAGACGGTGAGAGTTGTGGCCCGGTTTGGGCCAAGGCTGCCAAATCTTGTTGAAAAAATCTTGCTAGACCATTCCGAAAAACAAGAAAAAAAGCCAACTGGCTTTGCTACCTTACCCTATGTTTCAATTGCAATTATTTCGGCATTCTTAGGTGCGCTAGCAGTAAATTTACTATCTAACTTCTAATAACTATATTCTTTGAATATTTTAGTTAAATCTTTGTCCCAAGAACCATGATATTTTTCAAGTAACTCATCCGCAGAGCTTTTTCTTTTTTCAATATTTTCTTTAAGGGACTCTAAAAAATGAGACTCGTCGGAATATAACCCATTAGCGCTAGCTCTGGCTCTCTGTTTTAATCCAATCTCTGAGATCAGCACGGCTTCTTTGGCTAGATCAATTAATTTTAGGTTTCCAACAGAACCATTTAGCCCATCTTTTGCGGCGGCTATTCTTAAATTTTCCCGATCATCTTCATCCCAGCTTTTTACTATATCCCATGCGGCATCCAAAGAACTTTGATCGTAACAAATACCGACCCAGAAAGCTGGTAAGGCGCATAGGCGATGCCATTGACCAGCGTCTGCACCTCTCATTTCTATAAATGTTTTCAACCGTGCTTCTGGAAAGATTGTTGTTAAATGATCTGCCCAATCATCAAGTGTTGGCAACTCACCAGGCAAAGCTGGAAGCTCCCCTTTCATAAAATCCCTAAATGATTGTCCAAGGGCATTGATGTAATTCCCGTTGCGATAAACGAAGTACATTGGAACATCTAATGCATACTCCGCCCAGGCTTCGAAACCGAAGCCTTCATTGAAAACAAATGGTAGCAATCCCGTTCTCTGCGGATCTAAGCTACGCCAAATTCTGCTCCTCCAACTCTTGTGCCCGGTAAGGTTTCCATCAAAAAAAGGTGAGTTTGAAAAAAGTGCAGTAGCGACAGGTTGTAGTGCCAATGCAACACGCATTTTCTGAACCATGTCTGGTTCTGAGGAAAAGTCTAAATTTACCTGTACGGTGCATGTTCGAAACATCATTGACTTTCCCATAGTGCCGACTTGGTCCATGTACTCACTCATTAACCTATATCGACCTTTGGGCATGATTGGCATCTCATCATGCTTCCAGTGCGGCGCAGCTCCTAAGCCTATGAACCCAATATTTAGCTTATCAGCAATTGATTTAACCTCTGATAAATGGTCATTCACTTCATCACATGTCTGGAATACTGTTTGGAGTTGAGCGCCCGAAAGCTCTAGTGCTCCTCCTGGTTCTAATGAAACATTTGCTCCATTTTTAGAAAGGCCTATTATGTTATTGTTTTCTTTAATTGGTGCCCAACCATATTCACTCTCTAATCCTTTTAGGATCGCAAGAATTGATTTATTTCCTTCATATGGAATAGGTAATAAGGTCTCTTTACAGTAACCAAACTTTTCGTGCTCTGTTCCGATACGCCAATCTGATTTTGGCTTACAGCCGGAGGCTAAGTATTCAATAAGTTGATTATAGTTTTCTATTCGGCCTCCACCTGATTGTGGTATAGACATCAAGAACTCCAAATTTATGCTTCAGAGAGCCTTGCGGCATTTTTCTATTAAGGTCAATGGATCTATTTATGTAACTGAGAAAATTTCCCGCTTAACGTTAAAAACCGTTTCTAGATCCAATCACCAAAATTTGATTGCCAAAGCGTTAAAGCTGAAACAACAGCAGTATCGGCTCGTAAAATTCGCGGTCCTAAACTTACAGAGAAGGTTTTTGGGTGTTTTAAAAAGTGATTTTTTTCATTTTGTGAAAATCCACCTTCCGGGCCTATAAATATTGCCCAGGCTCCATTTGGAAAACTAGACAAATTTCTTATTGGTTTTAAGTTATCTTCATTACAAAAAAAAATATTCCGGGCTTCTGGCCAATTTTCTAATGTATCAATTAGCTTACAAATTGTGTGGACTTTAGGAACATAAGTTCCACCACATTGCTCTGCAGCTTCTATTGCGTGTGCTTGCAGCCGGCTCTGATTAATTCTTTCTGAATTAGTAAACTCGCTATGTGTTGGAAATATTTTGGCTACTCCAAGTTCGGTAGCTTTTTCGACAATAAAATCGGTGCGGGATTTTTTGATAGGTGAAAAAAATAACCAAACATCAGGTGGAGCCAAAGACGGTCGTATTTTATTTAAGCATCGCAACCGAACAACGCGCTTGCTTCCACTAATTATCTCTGCGAGCCATTCACCATCACTGTTGTTAAAGATCAGGATATGGTCGCTGACTTTTTGTCGCATTACAGCAAAAAGGTAATTTGCTTGATTACGCTCCAAAGAAATGATTTGTGCGTCACAAAGTTGATCTCTTACATATAGTCGTATTTTTGGATCCATAGAGGCACCATATGTCGCAAAACTCAACAAAGCCAGATAAACCCGGCCAAGTTGCAGATGCCGTTAAAGGTAACTGGGTAGACAATTTAGCACCAATTAAACTGAGACCGTATTTGCGATTATCGCGGGCAGATCGTCCAATTGGAACTTGGTTGTTATTAATACCATGTTGGTGGGGGTTATTAATTGGCATTCTAGAAGATGAAAAACTTTTTGCTAATGATTTTTGGCTGTTTTTTTCATGTGCTGTTGGAGCCTTGTTAATGCGCGGTGCTGGTTGTACGTGGAACGATATATCAGACAGAAAAATCGATGGGGCAGTTGAAAGAACAAGATCTAGGCCAATACCCTCGGGACAAGTTACTCTAATTCAAGCAATTGCTTGGATGTTGATGCAAATTGGTTTAGCAGGCTTTATCTTGCTAAGTTATAACCTTAGTTCAATAATATTGGGATTCAGCTCATTATTATTGGTGGCAATTTATCCGTTTGCAAAAAGATTCACCTGGTGGCCACAAGTGTTTTTAGGGCTAGCCTTCAACTGGGGAATACTTTTGCTATTTGTCGCCCACACTGGTGGCTTAAGCTGGCCAATTATTTCTTTATATATAGCTGGAATTTTTTGGACCTTATTTTATGATACAATTTACGCCTACCAGGATACTCAAGATGACTTGCTTATAGGTGTAAAATCAACAGCTATCTTATTTGGCCAAGATGCAAAAAAATGGCTAATTATTTTTATAATATTTTGTATTTCTTTGATGGTGGCCTCTGTTTTTATAGTGACTCAGGACAGAACAATTTTGTCAAAAATTATTTCCTTTTTCGGCGTGTTTATTTTCTTTCTTCATTTATGTTTTCAATGGCAAAATTTTGATGCTCAAAACAATAAAGTTTTATTAAATCTCTTTCGCTCTAATCGAAACGCAGGGTTAATTTTTACAATTTTTCTTTGTTTGGCGATTTGGGTTTGATTGCACTAATGTTTACTTCGGCGTATTAAATGATCTGATAAAGTTATTTCGTGAGATGTAATGCGCGTACCAAAGATATTTTGGAATTATTTTTCCTTTTTTTCTGCGGCTGTAGTTTCAGTACTATTAGCGACTATGGCTGTAGACTTTATTGAAAATACTTCTCGTGTTCAGATCAAGAAAGAGCTGCTAGCTGGTGGAGTTAATTGGGCTGATGTAGAAACAATAGGTTTGCAAGTTTTTTTAATTGGAAACGCCCCAGACGAAGCTAGCAGATTTAATGCTATAAGCCTCGCAGGCAATGTGATTGATGCCGAACGTTTAATCGATCAAATGAACATTGTTGATAATTCAAATATCAAACCTCCAAACTTGAAATTAGAAATTTCGAAAAATGGAAAAGATGTTTCTGTCTATGGAATTGTACCTGAGAATTTTAACAAGGTTGCTTTCATGAATTCTCTGCAGAGGCAAAGAGGATCTTCTGGGTCAGTAAAAGAGTTTATTGAGTTTTCGAGTAAAAAGGCAGACCAAAATTGGGCAAAGTCAATTCGCTTTGGCTTATCGGTTTTAGAGGGTGTGAGTTTAGCCCGGTTGGAGATAACATCTAGCACTATTCAGGGAGAAGTTGTCGCTGAAAATTTAGAACAGAAAAATTTATTAATTAAACAATGGGAAGATGGTATTCCTAAGGAATTAAAGCAAAAAATAAAAATAAAATTTCCACGCCCATTTATTACGCCATTTTCCTTCCGAGCCACAAAAGGAAATAATTTCTTCCGTTTAGATGCGTGCAGCGCCGATAGTAAAGAAGCGGTGTCTCAAATATTGAAAGAAGTTGCTAAGCTGTCAGGAGAAAGAGGATCAAAATGTGAGATAGGGCTTGGGCAACCTTCTGATAGTTGGCTGGACGTTGTTTTGAGTTCACTTACTGCGCTATCCGAAATAACTGAAGGTTCAGTGACCATTATAAACGATGAAATTTCATTTGTTGTTCAAAAAATAGATTTGGAATTAGAATTTCAAACTGTAATAAAAGAATTAGAAAATGCTTTGCCAGATGGTTATTTGTTGGATGCTAAACTTATATCGAGCTTGGAGGAAAAAGACGATCCGGGCGGAACGGTTGTTCTTACCTTAAGCCCAGAGGGCTTGTTTCAAGTGAATGGTAAGGTCCGTTTTGAAACTACGCGAACTACACTAACCAGTCTAGCTGAAGCTAAGTTTGGCAAAGATTTTGTTAATAATAAATTGAAAATTGATGCTTCTATGCCTCAAGATTGGAGTGACTTAATAATGTTTGGCATTGAGTCGATGTCATTGTTAAAAAATGGATTTATTGAGATAAATAATTCTGCAGTTTCTGTTTCTGGTGAATCAAATGAAGCAAATATTGCCGTCAAAATTGCACAGAATTTTTATGGAAAACTAGCATCAAATCAGCCTTTGAAAACCAAGATTGGTTATGTTGAGCCTGTTAAAGTTGTGGAGCCAGAGGGTCCTACAGATGAAGAGTGTTTAGATGGGGTTGATAACTTACTTGCTGAAAGAAAGATAACTTTTGAACCTAGTTCGGATCGTATAAATTTGGATGGTCAACAACTGTTGGATGAAATAGCGGATGTTCTTCGTGATTGTGAAGAATTATCTCTAGAAATTGCAGGTCATACAGATAGTCAGGGTAGAGAGGGGATGAACCTTCAATTATCGCAGTCCCGAGCAACTGCAGTATTAATAGAATTACAGAGAAGGAAGGTCCTGACCACTAACTACGTTGCCAAGGGGTATGGAGAGTTACAACCTATTGCAGAAAATGATACTGAGGATGGTCGTGAAATTAATAGACGAATTGAGTTTAAATTGGTGCCAAATAACGAAGTGGAAAGAGATAAGAGTGAATAAATGAATAGAGAAGAATTTATAATTAGTGCCGCAATTGTGCTATTTCTTACCTTTCTATTGGGCTGGCTTACACGTTGGCTGTTGCAGAGGCTAAATATGGTGTCCGAAAAGGATCTAAACGAGCTAAACAAAATTTCTGCAGCTTTGCTTGAGGCTGAGAAAGATAACGAAAAAGCAAGAAATAGAGAGTTGGAACTTGATAAAAAAATCTCCCAATTGGGGGCTGAGTTGGAAGCTGCTATGGATGGTTTACGCGCTGCGCGTCTCGAAACCGAGGAGTTGAGGTCTTCAATTGAGAAAAAAAGTTAATTTCTGAATTCAAAATCACCGCCAACGGTTTAAACTAGCTTCATCTTCACTTGTGGCCTCTACCCAACTTTCTTCACCATTTAACACTTCTTTTTTCCAAAAAGGAGCCCTACTCTTTAGATAATCCATCAAGTATTCGGCTGCCTCGAAGGCCTCCCTTCGGTGCTCTGCTGCTGTAGCGACCATCATAATGGATTCGCCCGGTTCTAATTTTCAATAGCGATGTATCACAAGTACATCACATATTTTCCAACGTTTGAAAGCATCTTCGACAATTAATTTTATTTGGGTTTCAGTCATCCCTGGATAATGTTCAATGAACATATAATCGAGAGTATTTGATTTTTGTCCTCTGACAATTCCAGTAAAGGTTACCAAAGCCCCTATATTGCCCAAAGTTTCACTGAAGTTTTTAATCTCTGCAGAAAAATCAAAAAACTCACTTTGTACTGAAACATGCAAGTGGGCTAGCCTCCAGTCATAGGTGGAAAAAAAGCTATTTCTTTTGCACCTATTATAGACGCATTAAAATCGGCTAATTCTTGATTGATAGCAACCCGAAAAGACCCTAAATCAGAAAATACTTCGGAATAACGAATATCCTTAACCTTGAGTTCCTCAATAAGTTCAACAACGGTTGCTGATTTAGTTTCAATAGCCTCACTTGATTTTCCAATTCTTTCTCGTATCCATGAAAAATAAATTAAATCTATCATTTTTAACCTTTTAAATATGGCCACGATTTTCGGAGATATTCAAAACCGGATATTAATGTCAGTGCCGCAGCAAGCCAAAGGAAAACAAGACCAAAATTACTAGAATAAATCATAGCATCTGATAGAAAATCCAAATTTTTCGGACTTGCATCATTTTTTTCGGACAAGGTAATGTGATAATGTTCAAATACACCATGTGAGAACAAGATAGCTATAGCTACCATTTGAGCAGAGGTTTTTAATTTGGCAATTTTCGTTACCTTGAGAAGCTTTGTCTTGTCGCCCAAATATTCTCGTAGTCCTGAGATAAATACTTCTCTGAACATTATTACTGTTGCAGGCAATACCAGCCAGGGTGACATGCTTGAGTAGCCGACGATGACCATCAAAGCTATAATAACCATAGCCTTGTCTGCAATAGGGTCAAGCATTGAGCCAAGTTTAGTCTCTTGAGCCCAAGCTCTCGCTAGAAACCCATCAAACCAGTCCGTAATGGCGGCTCCAACAAATAGCAAAAGTGCAAACCAATCAGCATATGGCCTATTAAAATATAAAAACATAACTGCCACAGCTGGCGCTGCAAGTAATCTCATTGCTGTCAATATGTTTGGTGTTGTCCACATTTCTAATAGTCTTCTAGTCAAATGAATTGGTCATTTATAACATGTTTCGAACTAACCCATTAGTTAGTTACTTTTCTAGCATTTCCAATATCTTTATAACTGCAAATTCGTAACCTCTCACCCCGAGGCCTGCTATCACACCATCTGCTCTGAGAGAAACATAGGATTGGTGACGGAATTTTTCTCGCTTATGGATGTTGGAGACATGGACTTCTATTACTGGTCCCTCAAACGTCATAAGTGCATCCATGATTGCTATAGATGTGTGTGAATAGGCGGCAGGATTTATTATAATTCCAGCGCCATCTTTTCTTGCCTCATGTATCCAATCTATTAAATCTGCTTCGTTGTTTGACTGGCGTAGGTCAATTTTAAAAGCTTTTTCATGAGCAATTACGCTGCATGATTTCTCTACATCGCTCAAGGTTTTAGAACCATAAAGCTCCGGCTGTCTTTTTCCTAATAAATTCATATTGGGGCCATTTAGGACATATATTGTTTTAGTCATTTGATTATCCTTTTTAGTCCTTTTATCTTTGGGTTAATTTTAAATTGATGCAAGACTACACAAAGGCCCAAATTATTAAAATACCTCCAAGCAGTATTCTGTATAAAACATATGGAGTGAAATTAATAGTCTTTAATAGCTGCACCATTAAGGTAAGAGCTCCAAATGCAGCCAGTGCAGAGATAATTACAGCTAATACTATTTCGATCCAATTTATTGACAGGCTTTCAAAACCTAAAGAATAGAATTCTAAAGTGGCGGCTGCAATTATTGTAGGTATAGACATAAGCATCGATATTTTTATAGCGCTTGACCTATCATAGTTTAAAAAGCGAGCACCTGTGATTGTAATCCCTGACCTTGAGGTGCCAGGAATTAATGCGAGCATTTGCCAAAGACCTAGTATTAAGGCATGTCTAATCGTCCAGTCGTATAACTTTACATCGACTTGTTTGTTTCTATCCGAGAGCCAAAGCAAAATGCCAAAACCCAGCATAGCTAGGCCAATTATAAGAGTGCTGTTTCTAATGTAATCGTATAGGCCAGAGTATTTTAAAATAGCGCCCAAAACGACTGCGGGAATCGTTGCGACCACCAAGCAGATTACCAAATGTCTGTCGCTACTATCTAAATTTTTAGAAAAAAACTTAGTAGAGCTAACTATAACGGCTTTTACATCAGGCCAGAAAAATATTGTCACGGCAATCAGGCTGCCAAGATGAACAGAAATATCTATAAGAAGTCCTTGGTCTTTATTGCCACTAAATGTTGGAAATAAAATAAGATGTGCACTAGAGGATACTGGTAAGAATTCGGTAATCCCCTGAATCAACGATAAAAAAATGACGTTGAGCAATTCCATTTCAAAAATACCTATTCTGAGTATTCTGATCTATACACTAAAAAATAAGGGATGGCATTTTAAAATAATAACCGAAACGGACCTATTTTTTTATTATTTTTCTATCTATTATTTATCAGGACTGATTTTTTATATATAATAGGTCATAAATACTTACTTTTCTTTTCAAAAAAACTAGTATAAACGGATATTTTAAAAAAAGTGGAGGCTAACAGTGGCAAAGCAACCAATGTTGAAATTTGTAAATTTTGAAAGGCAAATGCCAGAAAAGCGTACTGCTGGTATGCGCAACAAGGATTTTTTAGAAATTTATTCTGAGTTTGCCGGTGTTA
This sequence comes from Paracoccaceae bacterium, assembly GCA_029248915.1. Taxonomy (GTDB): domain Bacteria; phylum Pseudomonadota; class Alphaproteobacteria; order Rhodobacterales; family Rhodobacteraceae; genus Salinivivens. The sequence goes on from JAQWIK010000079.1 coordinate 68,891, forward strand.
AAGCGGAGGAACAGGCAAGCCGATGCAGTCAATGTGGTGTGCCTTATTGTCAATCTCATTGCCCTCTTCATAACAATATTCCTGACTGGCTCAAACTTACAGCAGAGGGCCGATTGCAGGAAGCCTACGAAACTAGCCAGGCGACAAACACTTTTCCTGAAATCTGTGGAAGAATTTGTCCCCAAGATCGTTTGTGTGAAGGTAATTGCGTTATCGAGCAATCTGGCCATGAAACAGTGACAATAGGAGCGATTGAAAAATATATAACAGATACCGCCTGGGAAGAAGGTTGGGTGAAAGTCAATAAACCCATTAATAGCATTGATCAAAGTGTTGGAATTATTGGTGCCGGTCCAGGAGGGTTAGCAGCAGCAGACCGATTGAGACAAGAAGGGTTAGAGGTCACTATTTATGACCGCTACGATAGAGCAGGCGGACTTCTAACCTATGGAATTCCAGGGTTTAAATTGGAAAAAGACATTGTGATGCGGCGTAATGAACAATTGGAAAAGAGTGGTATTAAATTCGTTTTAAATACTGATGTTGGTAAAGATATTACATTTGATGAGATACGAGAAAGGCATGATTTTGTTATTTTGGCAACTGGTGTTTACAAAGCTCGTGAACTCGATATTCCGAATGGTAGTTTAAATGGAAAATTGGCAGCCTTGGATTATTTAACTGCCTCTAACAAGTTAAGTTTTGGCGATAGTGTTAAAAAGTTTGAGACAGGTGTATTTAATGCAAATGGGAAGAAAGTTGTAGTGATTGGCGGTGGTGATACGGCTATGGATTGCGTTCGCACTGCGATACGTCAGGGAGCAACTTCAGTAAAGTGCTTGTATCGTCGTGATAGAGCAAACATGCCAGGCTCACAAAGAGAGGTTCAAAACGCTGAGGAAGAAGGCGTTATTTTCGAATGGCTCACCTCACCTAAGGGTTTAGTAAATAATTTGGTAATCAACGATGTGTCGAACTCTAAGGTCCAAGATGGTAATCTCAAAGGTGTTATAGTTCAGAAAATGCGACTTGGAGATCCAGATGCAACAGGGCGTAGAACTCCAGAGGAAATTGAAGGTTCTGAATATCTTGAGGGAGCAGACTTAGTTGTTGAAGCGTTGGGTTTTGAGCCAGAAGATCTTCCTACACTTTGGGATCAACCTGAGCTGCCTGTTTCACGTTGGGGCACCATAAAAGTTGAGTATGGGACCGGAAAAACAAATTTAGAACATGTTTACGCCGTAGGCGACATTGTCAGAGGCGCCTCGTTGGTCGTTTGGGCAATTAAAGATGGGCGAGACGCAGCAAATTCGATTTTGAGTGAAATAGAAGCCACTAAAGTAATTGCGGCTGAATAGGCAATTATTTTTGCATAAAAAATACTGGAATACTAAATCATGAAACTAAAAAAAATTAATTTAGAAAGCTTGGAAAAAACTACCTACGGCAAAAAGTGGGTCAAAGCTGAAAATGAAAAACGAAACTGGATGTCAAAAAATAGTCTGTATCGCGAAGATATGGAACATTCGTCTTGTGGCGTGGGTCTAGTTGTATCGTTAGACGGAAGCCCTAGCAGAAAAGTAGTTGAAAACGGTATAGATGCTTTGAAAGCTATTTGGCATAGAGGAGCGGTTGATGCGGATGGCAAAACTGGGGATGGAGCAGGTATTCACATCCAAATACCAGTACAATTTTTTTATGATCAAGTTAGGCGTACCGGACATGAGCCACGCCTTGATGAATTAATTGCTGTCGGCCAGGTTTTTTTACCTCGAACTGATTTTGGGGCACAGGAGACTTGCAGGACTATTGTTGAAACTGAAGTTCTTCGAATGGGATACTATATATACGGATGGCGACATGTTCCAGTTGAAGTTGGATGTCTTGGTGAAAAAGCCAACGCTACAAGGCCTGAGATTGAGCAAATTCTTATTTCGAACTCAAAAGGTGTTGATGAAGTAACCTTCGAGCGAGAGCTGTATGTACTTCGCCGCAGAATAGAAAAATCAGCAGCCGATGCAGGTATTAATGACTTATATTTAGCTTCACTTTCATGTAGATCCATTATTTACAAAGGCATGATGCTGGCTGAGCAAGTGGCAGTGTTTTATCCTGATTTAATGGATGAACGGTTTGAAAGTGCATTTGCTATTTATCATCAACGTTATTCTACAAATACCTTCCCACAGTGGTGGCTGGCACAACCTTTTAGGATGCTTGCTCACAATGGTGAAATAAACACATTAAAGGGAAACACAAATTGGATGAAAAGCCATGAAATTCGTATGGCCTCAAGTGCTTTTGGACCGCTAGCCGACGATATAAAGCCAATTATCCCTGGTGGAGCATCTGACTCCGCGGCGCTTGACGCAGTTTTTGAAGTTTTGGTCCGTGCTGGTCGTGATGCGCCAATGGCCAAGACAATGTTAGTTCCTGAAAGTTGGTCTAATCAGGCTAAAGAGTTACCAAAAAAATGGCGTGATATGTATTCCTATTGTAATTCTATCATGGAGCCTTGGGATGGCCCAGCTGCTTTAGCTATGACTGATGGACGCTGGGTGTGTGCTGGACTAGATCGAAATGGTCTACGACCAATGCGTTATGTGGTTACTGGGGATGGACTGTTAATTGCAGGGTCTGAGGTAGGTATGGTGCCGACTGATGAGGCGACGATTAGAGAAAAGGGGGCTCTCGGTCCTGGACAACTCTTGGCAGTTGATATTGAGGAAGGTCGTTTATTCCATGATGCAGAAATAAAAAATAAATTGGCAGAAAGTCAGCCCTTCGGAGATTGGGTAAGCAGAATTACTGACCTTGATAAGGTATTATCAAAAGTTACTGAAAAGGCTGTTTTTTCTGGAAATGAGCTTAAAAAGAGACAAATAGCAGCCGGCTATTCAATTGAAGAAATTGAACAAATTTTAGCGCCAATGGTTGAAGATGCAAAAGAAACTTTAGCGTCAATGGGTGACGATACACCAAGTGCGGTTTTATCAAAAAAGTATAGACCGTTAAGTCATTATTTTCGCCAAAACTTTTCACAAGTTACTAACCCACCAATTGATAGCTTGCGCGAATATCGCGTTATGTCGTTAAAGACACGTTTTGGCAATTTAAAGAATGTTTTGGACGAGAGCAGCACTCAGACAGAGATATTGGTTTTGGATAGTCCATTCGTTGGGAATGCCCAATGGCAAGCACTTAAGAAGCAGTTCAATGCTGACTTGGTCGAAATAGACTGCACATTTGACGTAAACGGGGCAAAAGATGAATTACAGGTTGAGTTGGAGCGTATAAGATCGGAGGCAGAAGATGCCGTAAGATCGGGTGCAGGTCATTTAGTTTTGTCAGATCAGTTTTCTAGTGAGGCAAAAGTTGCCATACCGATGATACTTGCAACTTCAGCAGTTCACAGCCACTTGACTAGAAAAGGCTTACGAACATTTTGTTCATTGAACGTTAGGTCTGCTGAATGCATTGATCCACACTATTTTGCTGTTCTAATTGGTGCAGGCGCAACTGTCGTAAATGCATATTTGGCAGAAGATACGATCGCTGATCGAATTGAGCGTGGCTTGTTGAGAGGCCCTTTAACAGAAGCTACCCGGCGCTATCAGGAAGCTATTGACCAGGGCTTACTCAAAATAATGGCAAAAATGGGTATTTCTGTTGTTTCATCATACAGAGGAGGGTTGAATTTTGAGGCTGTTGGTTTGTCTCGCGCAATGTGTGCCGAATATTTTCCTGGGCTAATGAGCAGAATATCAGGTATTGGTGTCCAAGGAATTCAGCAAAAATCAACTGAAATCCATAGGCAAGGTTGGTTTGGACAAGATGTTTTACCGATTGGTGGTTTCTATAAATCTAGAAAAACTGGTGAGTCGCATGCTTGGGAAGCACAAACCATGCATATGATGCAAACAGCATGCAACAGAGCGAGTTATGATCTATGGAAGCAATATTCAAATCGAATGCAATCTAACCCACCTATTCATTTGAGAGATCTCTTAGCCATAAAACCTATAAGCAAGCCGATACCATTAGAAGAGGTTGAAAGTATTACATCTATCCGGAAGCGTTTTGTGACGCCTGGCATGTCTTTGGGAGCACTAAGTCCAGAAGCGCATAAAACATTAAATGTGGCAATGAATAGAATTGGAGCAAAATCGGATAGTGGTGAAGGTGGTGAAGATCCAGCACACTTCCATCCAGAACCAAATGGTGACAATCCATCTGCAAAAATTAAACAAGTTGCTTCTGGCCGGTTTGGCGTAACTGCAGAATATCTTAATCAGTGTGAGGAGCTGGAAATTAAAGTAGCTCAAGGTGCCAAACCAGGTGAAGGTGGCCAACTTCCTGGAGTGAAGGTTACAGATTTGATAGCGCGATTGAGGCACTCAACTAAAGGGGTTACTCTGATTTCTCCTCCACCGCATCATGATATTTATTCTATCGAAGATCTTGCGCAGCTTATTTATGATCTAAAGCAAATTAATCCACGATGTAAAGTTACAGTAAAGCTGGTTGCTGCTTCTGGCGTTGGCACAATTGCTGCCGGTGTCGCCAAGGCTGAGGCTGATGTTATTTTAATCTCTGGTCACAATGGTGGAACTGGAGCCTCTCCGGCGACATCAATTAAATTTGCCGGTTTACCATGGGAAATGGGGTTAACTGAAGCTCACCAAGTCCTAGCTATGAATAACTTAAGAGAAAGGATTACCCTTAGGACTGATGGTGGCCTGCGCACAGGGCGTGACATAGTAATGGCAGCCATGATGGGCGCAGAGGAGTTTGGAATTGGGACAGCCGCTTTGATAGCTATGGGTTGTATTATGGTACGTCAGTGTCAGTCTAATACCTGCCCAGTTGGGGTTTGCACTCAAGATGAAGGCTTAAGGGATAAATTCACTGGCAATGCCGACAAGGTAGTCAATTTAATTACTTTTTATGCTCAGGAAGTTAGAGAAATTCTATCAGAAATAGGAGCAAGAAGTGTGGATGAGATTATTGGTCGAGCTGATTTACTTGGTCAGGTAAGTAGAGGCTCTGACCATCTCGATGATCTTGACCTAAACCCTATATTAATAACTGTAGATGGAGCTGAAAAAATTTCATACGACAGGTCCAGGCCAAGAAATGAAGTTCCTGATACGTTAGATAAAGAAATTGTGCGAGATGCAGAAAGATTTCTGAAAGATGGTGAAAAAATGCAACTATCTTACGCAATCCAAAATACTCACAGAACGGTTGGAACCCGAACATCAAGCGAGATCGTGCAAAGGTTTGGTATGCGAAACTCACTTCAAGAAGATCATTTAGTTGTAAAGCTGACAGGGTCGGCCGGTCAAGCGTTGGGTGCATTTGCTGCTCCAGGTTTAAAATTGGAAGTTTCCGGTGATGCAAATGACTATGTAGGCAAGGGCCTTTCTGGAGGGACAATAGTTATTAGGCCACCAATGATTAGTTCACTAATTGCGGCGGAAAACACTATCATTGGTAATACGGTCTTGTATGGAGCGACGGATGGATTTTTATTTGCTTCTGGCCGTGCAGGGGAACGTTTTGCAGTAAGAAACTCAGGTGCAAAAGTTGTTGTAGAAGGTTGTGGCTCGAATGGTTGCGAATATATGACTGGAGGAGTAGCGGTTATTCTTGGAAGTATTGGTGCCAATTTTGGGGCAGGTATGACAGGCGGAATGGCATACATCTACGATCCGGAAAATCAAGCTCAGGAAATTATGAATATGGAGTCGATAGTTACAGCAAGAGTACAAATTGGTCACTGGGAACAAGAGCTGAAAAGTTTAATAGAAAAACACGCTGTTGAAACAGAAAGCCGAAGAGCTCAAGAAATTTTACGCAGTTGGGATATTGAGGTAAACAATTTTATCCAGGTCTGTCCAAAAGAGATGCTTAATAAAATTTTGCATCCAATCTTCTTAGATGAGGGGGTAATTCCGGCTGAATAACTTTAGAGATCAAAATTTAAACTGGAATTTTTGCAAAAACAAATGATGCTTTAAACCAAAGGTTTGTTATAGATGGAAAAAATTATCTCCTGAGAATAGAAACCACTGGAAAAAAGATTTATGCGGCAAACAGTGAAAAGTTTTGTTCTAACAGTTTTGTTAGTCTTGTTCGTTCTGGTAATTGCGATAATTATACTTTTTAGGTTTATCCCTATTCCCACCAGTCCTTATATGATTTTAGAAACTTTCAGGGATGAACCGGTTTCTTACTCGTGGGTCAATTTAGAAGATATGTCGGCCAATTTACCTTTGAGCGTGGTAGCCGCAGAAGATGTGAATTTTTGTAATCACTGGGGTTTTGATGTGGCTGCAATTCGGAACGCTATTGAAAACGGATCCAAAAGGGGCGCATCTACAATAAGTCAACAAGTAGTCAAAAACTTATTTCTTTGGCATAAAAGAAGCTGGATTAGAAAATTTTTTGAAGCTATTTTGACCCCAATGGTTGAGATTTTTTGGTCTAAAAAGCGGATCCTTGAAGTCTATCTGAATATTGCTGAATTTGATCACGGTATTTTTGGAGTTGAACAGGCTAGCCGGCAGCTCTTTGGATTATCTTCCAATAAAATAAGTCTATATCAAGCTGCGTTGCTAGCGTCTGTTTTGCCAAATCCAAAAAAGCGTTCGGTAATAGATCCAAGTAAATTCATTCAGAAACGCGCACTTTCAATTGCTGATGGAGCTTCAACAATTCTGAAAGATGAGCGTTCAGACTGTTTTACAGATTGAAAGTTGTTTAAAATCGGTGCATGTGTTTTTTGAAATAAAATAAAAAATTTTTGAAATGCTTAGATTATATCATCTACCTCTTTCACCCTTTTGTAGAAAAGTTCGCCTTGTGTTGGCGGAAAAAAAAGTTGAAGTGGAGCTTGTTGAGGAGCGGTACTGGGAGCAGTCACCCGAGTTTTTGAAAAAAAGTCCAAGTGGTAAAATACCGGTTCTGCAACTTGATGGGAAGCTCTTCACTGAAAGCGCTCCGATTTGTGAATTATTAGAAGATATGTACCCTCAACCAAAATTGATGCCCGATAGTGCCGAGGAACGCTATGAAGTCAGGAGATTAATAAACTGGTTTGACGATAAATTCCATTACGAAGTAACTTCTAAGCTTTTATATGAGAAAATAAATAAGAAAATCATGAAACAGGGTGCGCCTGATAGCAAAAATGTGATGATTGGAAAGCGTAAAATTAAATACCATTTAGATTATATGACCTTTTTACTTGAGCGTCGCAGATGGTTAGCTGGAAATGCTATGACTTTAGCTGATTTTACTGCAGCGGCCCATTTCTCAACATTAGATTATACAAAAGATATTGATTGGGTCGAATCTAATACGGTTAAAGACTGGTATGCAAAAATAAAATCTCGCCCCGCTTTTCGTAGTATTTTAGCTGACCAAATTTCTGGGTTTCCCCCTTCTGACCATTATAATGATTTAGATTTTTAATAACTATCTCGGATCAATTTCGTTTCCCTGAATATGTTTATTTGCTATCAAAAGTCTTAAAATAATTTGAAGCGCATAAATGACAAAAAATGACTTAAAACGCATGTTACAAAAGAAGGCTACTGTGGATGGTTTTAGCCTTATGCGGATATGCCGGCCTTGGAGCCTGGGCGATCACTCAACCCGACTTAAAGAGTTTCTAAATCAAAATAGGCATGGCGAAATGTCATGGATGAAAGAGAAGGTAAATTGGCGGTCTAATCCGAGCAATTTATGGCCAGAAGCAAAATCTTGTATAATGTTGGGAGAAAGTTATTCGCCTAAACACGACCCGTTAGAAATTTTAAAAAAGCCACAAAAAGGGGCTATTTCGGTTTATGCGCAGAATAAAGATTATCATGACATAGTAAAAAAGCGACTTAAGCGCTTGGCACGATGGCTTGTGAAAGAGTGTGAATGTGAAGTGAAGGTTTTTGTGGATACTGCTCCCGTCCCCGAAAAAGCACTAGGTCAGGCCGCTGGGTTGGGCTGGCAAGGTAAGCACACAAACTTGGTTAGTAGAGATTTGGGGAGTTGGTTTTTTATTGGTTCGATATTCACAACACTTGATATTGAAGAAGACAGAGAGGAAATTAATAACTGTGGTAAATGTACATCTTGTCTGGATATTTGTCCCACGCAGGCATTTCCGCAACCATTTAAATTAGATGCACGTCTTTGTATTTCATATCTCACAATTGAAAGTAAGAGCCCTGTTCCTGAACACTTAAGACCAAAAATTGGAAACCGCATATACGGTTGTGATGATTGTCTTGCTGTTTGTCCTTGGAATAAGTTTGCTAAAGAAGCAGCTGATAATAAATACCATGCGCGCGACGATTTGTTAGAACCAGATTTAGATGAGCTCGTCATTTTAGATGACTTTTCCTTTAGAAAGAAATTTTCAGGAAGCCCGATCAAAAGGATAGGTCGCGATAGGTTTATTAGAAATGTATTATACGCGATTGGTAATTCGCATGACAAAAAATACTTGGATAAAATCGATCACCTTGTCAAAGATCCTAACCCAGTGGTTGCAGATGCTGCACAATGGGCAAAAAGGTAAATAAAGGGATGAAATTTGCCGCAAATGGACAGGCCTTTTCCGGATAATGAATTAATTCCTTCTAAATAAGCTTAAGGAATAAAAATGTCATTTATTTTAGGTGTTGATACAGGTGGTACCTATACTGATGCGGTCATTTTAGAAGATGAAGAACGTGTAATTTCTTTTTCTAAATCATTAACAACCCACAGTGACTTATCTTTGGGTATTGGATCAGCAATACAAAAAGCGATTGGACAGAAAAATATAGAACCGGAAAAAATTTCCTTAGTTTCTCTATCAACGACACTCGCAACTAATGCTTTAGTAGAGGGGCAAGGTGATCGAGTTGCATTAGTCATGATTGGTTTTAAAGAAAGTGATCTTGAGAAACATTCAATTTTTGATGCATTGAAAGGGGATCCATTCTTAGTTCTTTCAGGTGGTCATAATTATGCAGGCTTAGAAAAAAGCCCGCTTGATAAAAATGACTTGGAGAATTGGATATCTGAAGTTAAAGGTGCTTCTGCTTACGCAGTTTGTTCACAATTTGCAGTGAGAAACCCAGAGCATGAATTAGAAGCTGCCAAAATAATTCGTAAGCTAACAGATAAACCTGTGAGCTTGTCTCACCAGCTTTCGGCTAAACTCAATGGCCCCAAAAGAGCTTTGACCGCCGTTTTAAACGCCCGGTTAATCGCGCTTATTGATTTACTAATTATCAAAGCTGAGCATGTCATAAAAGACCTTGGAATTCAGGCACCGTTGATGGTTGTAAGGGGAGACGGTGCTTTGATTAGTGCAGCGCAAGCACGTGAGAAACCGATTGAAACTATTTTGAGTGGACCTGCTGCTTCAATTGTGGGCGCGCGTTGGCTGACAGATGAAAGTGAGGCGATTGTCTCAGATATAGGAGGGACAACAACAGACATAGCTGTTTTGACGGGAGGAAAGCCTGCTATTGATCCAAGAGGAGCTAGTGTTGGCCCTTATAGAACCATGGTAGAAGCAGTGGCTATGTATACTTTCGGATTGGGCGGCGATAGTGAGGTTAACTTGAAACAAGAGGGCCTAGGCGGCAATATTTTTTTGGGCCCTAAAAGAGTAATACCCGTTTCACTGGCTGCATCAACTGAACCAGGTTTAATTCATCAAGCATTGGACAGCCAATTAAAAAGTGAAACACCAAATGATTTTGATGGGCGTTTTATACGGAGAATTAAGTTATCTACGTGGCCAGTATTATCTGTGCGCGACGATAAAGTTTACAAAAGAATAGGTGAACAATTCTCTCCGATGAGCGAGGTGATTAAATCTCGCTTAGATTTGCAGTCTGTCACAAAATTAGTTGCTATAGGTGTTGTCCAAATTTCAGCTGTTACACCTTCTGATGCAAGCCACGTACTTGGCTTATTAAACGCATGGGACAAAGAAGCAGCAACTAAGGCTATCGATCTTTTTGCGCGACGGCGTGGTGGGTCTGGAGAACTTTTGGCTGATTCAGCCTCAAAAATGGCTCAGGTAATAGTCCGTCAGCTTACAGAGCAGACAAGCGCTTTTGTATTGGAAATGGCATTTTCAGAAGAAAAGATTGATTTTGGAAACATGCCAGGGGCCTTGGCACAACATCGTCTTACTCAGATTGGTCTTAATGGGCATCGAGATCTCATAAAAATTGATGTTGGGATCAATAAAAAAATTATAGGCCTAGGGGCTTCAGCACCAACCTATTATCCTGCTGTTGGTGAGAAATTAAACTGTGATGTGGTTTTACCTAAATATACCAGCGTGGCAAATGCTATTGGAGCTGTTGTTGGGAAAATAGTTATGAGGGAAGCCGGAGTGATTTCTTCACCTTCTGAGGGAAAATATATTGTTCATTTTGATGGAGAACCAGTCAATTTTAATAATGAGTCAGAGGCTTTAATGGCATTAGAAGAAAAATTAAGTGAGAAAAGTATTAAGAAAGCAAAAGAAGCTGGTGCAGAGAATGTCACTATTAATGTCGATAGAGAGGTAAAAACTGCTAATATTGATAACCGAATTGTTTTCGTAGAGGCAATTGTCTCAGTAGAAGCATCTGGGCGACCAAGAATCTCGAAAAGTTAATTTCTGTCATAACCAACCATGTGCTTTTGACCGCGTTTTCGAGATAATTGGATTTGTTTTTGTCTTTCCCGGAATCGACTTTTGTCGGATTCCGTGGTGCTACTTTTGCACTTGTGACAAGAAACACCATGTTCGTATTCAGCACGTTCTTTATCTTTGGGAAGTATGGGTTGCCTACAGGCATAGCACAGTTCGTGGGGGCCCTCTTTCAATTCATGTCCAACAGACACTCTCGCATCAAATACAAAGCAATCGCCTACCCATTCACTTTTTTTCTCAGGGGTTTCTTCTAAATATTTTAATATTCCACCCTTTAAATGAGAGACATTCTCAACACCTTGACCAATAAGGTAATTCGTTGATTTTTCGCAGCGAATTCCCCCAGTACAAAACATCGCAATACGTTTATTTTGGAACTTCTTTTTATTCTTTTCCCACCAAGCGGGGAACTCTCTAAAAGAACTAGTGTGAGGGTTTATAGCATCCTTAAATGTACCTATATCAACTTCATATTCATTGCGCGTATCGATCACAACAACATCAGGATCATTCAACATTTTGTTCCAGTCAGATGGGTCAACATAATGCCCAACCCTCGCTTTGGGATCAATATTTGGTTGACCCATAGTAACTATTTCATTTTTCAATTTCACTTTCATTCTGGGAAATGGTGGTAATTTTGAAACACTTTTCTTGTATTCTATATTGGCGCAGCCCGGTATATTTTTTATATAGGACAGTATTTTTTCAATACTGTCATTTGTTCCTGCGATAGTACCGTTTATTCCCTCTGTTGCGAGTAATAGAGAACCACAGATACCTAGCTGGTCGCATTTTTTTTGCAAAGGCTCTCGCAAATCAAAATGATTTTCAAATCGTGTAAAATGATAAAGGGCAACAATCGTAAACATTACTTACTTTTTAGGATAAATTTATGAAAAAATACAAGAACAACAACACTTAATCAAATAAATATGAAAACGCGGCGGATCAAGTGGAATGCCCGACCCAGAAACAAAATCAGACGTTGTTGATAAATTTTGTTTAGAAATGGAGTTATTGGTTAGGTTAGCTACTAACTTCAAAATTTAATGCTTTAGCTTGTCCAAAAACATCGGTAGCTTTCAAAGCCTCAATAACTTTATTCGAAATAGGATTGTCAACATATAACAATGCAATTGCCTGACCACCCGCTTTGGATCTTCCAAGCGTAAAGTTTGCGATATTTACGTCATTATCACCAAGCGTTTTTCCGAGCACTCCAATTATACCTGGTATATCCTTATTTGTTGTATACAGCATGTGAGGCCCAATTTCAGAATCTACATTAATGCCTTTAATTTGTATAAAACGAGGCTTTCCATCACTAAATACAGTACCAGCTACTGAACGCTCTCTATTATCTGTTACCACTGTTACCTTGATGTAGCCCTCAAATGCACCGGCCTTGTCTTGATTGGTAGTACTGATCTTAATTCCGCGTTCTTTTGCAATTATTGGTGCTGAGACCATATTTACATCTGGATTGGCTTTACTCATAATCCCAGATATCACACTGCTGT
>JAQWIK010000080.1 GCA_029248915.1 Paracoccaceae bacterium
TAGCCCTCAGCTTCCATATCATCTAAGTGCACAAATCTAAGGCTAGCCGAATTTATACAGTAACGAAGTCCCCCACGATCTTTTGGTCCATCTGGGAAAACATGACCTAAATGGCTATCGCCATTAGTAGAGCGCACTTCTGTTCTGATCATACCATGAGTGGTATCCGAAATCTCATTTAGATAGGATGCTTCAACAGGTTTGGTGAAACTCGGCCATCCACAACCGCTTTCATACTTATCATCCGATAAAAAAAGCGGTTCACCAGAAACAATATCGACATAAATGCCCGATTCTTTGTTATTCAGAAGCTTCCCTGTCCCTGGTCGTTCAGTTCCGTTCTCTTGTGTGACCCAATATTCTTCCGAACTTAACCGTGCGATTGCCCCTGAATTCTTATGATAGGTCATTCTAAACTCTCCACTTGTTATCTTAAAACTTGGAGTAAATTTCCTAAATTTCAATCCATGAAAGTTGGTAAATTTAAATTTGATACAAATTGTATTTAACTGTCGTACCTATTATAATCCTGGCAGAGACCTTATTTCTTGAAAGGAAAAGATATGAAAACAGCGAAAGACTATCTAACAGAAGCAAATTCTGTTGTTGAAAAAATATCACCGTCTGAAGGGATCGAAAGACATAACTCCGGTGATTTAGTAGTTGTTGATGTAAGAGACTCTTCGGCCTTTCCTGAAACAGGTACCGTTTTAGGCGCTTTGAGAATTCCTCGTGGAATCATAGAATTTGCCGCTGATGATACACATCCTATGCACCATACCGCTCTTCAAAAAAGCTCTGCAATCGGAATTATCTGCGCGGTGGGTGGCCAAGCAGCCCTTACTGCAAAAACGATGAAAGACATGGGTTTTACAAATGTAGTAAACCTTGGAGGAGTTAGTGCCTGGGCTGAGGCGGGAGGGCCCATGGAGGATTAAATAATAAAACTCTCCTTATTAAAACCTTGAATAAATAAAAGCGAAGTTAAATCGCCAAAATTAATACGGACATCACATTGTTCTGCAACGGATGGTTTGGCATGAAGAGCAACACCTGTACCAGCTTTACTCAACATATCTAAATCGTTAGCTCCATCACCAACCGCAATTACCTGTCTTGCAGATTGGTTTAATTTCCCTGCGATATGTTCTAATTGTTGGACTTTAGCTTGCTTTCCTATTATTGGTTCTTGAAGTTTTCCTATGAGCTTGTTTTTGCTGGTAAGCAGAACATTTGCATGGTTTTCATCAAAGCCTAAATAGGCGGAAACTTTGTCAGAAAAGACAGTAAAACCACCTGAAACAAGAGCAGTATAACAACCATTTGCTTTCATTGTTGCTAAGAGCGTTGATGCGCCAGGCATATAAGTTATTCGTTCCTTTAGAACTTTATCAATTATTTTCGTATGTAAACCATTTAGTAATGATACTCTTTCAATTAAGGCTTCCTCAAAGTTCAATTCACCATTCATTGCCTTTGCAGTAATAAACTTGACCTCTTCTCCAATTCCAATTTCGCTGGCTAGCTCATCTATGCATTCTTGCTCAATCATGGTGCTGTCCATATCTGCAAGTAAAATAGATTTTTTACGCGCATTATCCTCCTGAATCACTAAATCAATTTTTAAGTTTTGAAATTTTGTCCACATTGACCACCGGTCTTCAGGCATCATCGGTATTAGAAATTCCGCAGCCTCTTCATTTGCAAGAAAAACGTAATTTAAAGCACCCCATGCATTACACAAATCTTTGACTAGATTTGGTTTTAAAAACCCAGAACTCGGTGGGGCAATGAGTGTAACCGCAAACATGATTAATCTTTCAAATTACTAAACAAAATGATTTTGGATTACGACGGCTATAGCCTCATTTTTATAGTTGTTAAAGACGGGTTTATCGATTACTTCACTAACTGGGACACCTCTCCCCAACGAGAGGCGAATATCTGTAAGGGTAACAGTCATGGATATAAAAAAACCGGTTACGCGGCCGAAAAATGCGTGTTTTTCTTCAGGGCCCTGTGCCAAAAACCCCATATTTGATGTTAGTAAGCTTGCAAAAGCGCCACTTGGCAGATCACATCGCGCTAAAATTGGGAAAGCCAAATTGAAATTGGCAATAGAAGAAACTAGGAAAATTCTTGAAATCCCGAATGATTACAAAATTGCCATAGTTCCAGCTTCTGATACCGGTGCAGTGGAGCTGGCAATGTGGTCGATGCTCGGAGCCCGACCTGCAACAATGGTTGCATGGGAAAGTTTTGGAGCAGGTTGGACTAATGACGTAGTAAAGCAATTAAAAATAGAAGCAAAAATTTGTAATGCTGGCTACGGCGAAATCGTAGATATGCAAACTTTGGATTATGACACAGACATTGTGTTTACTTGGAATGGGACTACCTCAGGAGTTTGCCTTAAGGACGGTAAAGCAATTCCAAATAATCGGTTAGGCCTCACAATTTGCGATGCAACCTCAGCTGCCTTTGCAATGGAACTACCATGGGAAAAGTTAGACGTAACAACTTTTAGCTGGCAAAAAGTCTTAGGAGGAGAAGCTGCACATGGCATGCTAATCCTTTCTCCAAGAGCAGTAGAGCGTTTAGAGAATTATACTCCAGCTTGGCCACTTCCCAAAATCTTTCGACTAACAAAAAACAGAAAACTAATTGAAAGTATATTTGAAGGAGCAACAATTAATACGCCATCAATGCTTGCTGTAGAAGATTACCTACTTTCTCTAGAGTGGGCAAAAACAATTGGTGGGAAAAGTGAACTCATAAAAAGAGCAGAAAGAAATGCCAAAGCAATTTGGGATTTTTGTGATCATCGGAATTGGATAGAAAATCTAGCTGTTAATCCTTACACGAGATCTACAACTTCCGTCTGTTTGAAATTCAAGGACAGACGAATTATTGATGGGCGCTTGTTTGCGAAAAATATTGCTAAACGTCTTGAAGATGAAAAAGTGGCCTATGATATTGAGGCTTACCGCGATGCTCCACCAGGTCTTAGAATTTGGTGCGGTAGCACAGTGGAAACGTCAAATATAGAAAAAATGCTCCCCTGGATAGATTGGGCTTTTCATCAGGAAATTAAAATCAGTTCTTGATCCTCAAATTGTGGGCATTCAACCTTTTTTTAAAATTTATCAAG
>JAQWIK010000081.1 GCA_029248915.1 Paracoccaceae bacterium
CCTAAGTACTCTCGTTAGTGGGCCGTTAGCTCAGTTGGTAGAGCAACTGACTTTTAATCAGTGGGTCACAGGTTCAAATCCTGTACGGCTCACCACTAAAATCAATGACTTAGCAGATAACAAGCTAATTTGATTTAATTTCCAGCCAGACAAAGAGCTAGACAGATGATAGGTTAATGACGTTATTTACCGTTATTGGCTACTTGATTTTAAGCACCACATCCGCAACGCCTACTTAAAACGGAGGAAAAAATGTCACCAAGAACCGAGCCTAGTTTTAGGGAAAGTGTAGATTTAATGTTTAACCGTGCAGTAAAATTGATGGACTTGCCGCCAGGTCTAGAACAAAAAATAAGAGTTTGTAATGCTACTTATACTGTACGCTTCGGAGTGCGATTAAGAGGAGAATTACAAACTTTTACTGGATACCGCGCAGTGCATTCCGACCATATGGAACCAGTTAAGGGCGGCATCCGTTATTCAGATGCTGTTAATCAAGATGAAGTCGAAGCCTTGGCTGCTCTAATGACTTATAAATGTGCACTCGTTGATGCGCCCTATGGTGGGTCAAAGGGTGGACTTTGTATTAATCCACGTGACTATGAAGAACATGAACTTGAACTGATCACACGTCGCTTTGCATACGAATTAATTAAGCGAGACCTAATAAATCCAAGCCAAAACGTTCCTGCGCCCGATATGGGTACCGGTGAGCGTGAAATGGCATGGATTGCTGATCAATATGCCCGAATGAACACCACAGACATTAACGCTCGTGCATGTGTCACCGGTAAACCTTTGATTGGAGGGGGAATTGCAGGCCGTGTGGAAGCAACAGGCCGTGGTGTTCAATATGCGTTACAAGAATTTTTTCGCGAAGCTAAAGATGTATCAAATGCTCGGCTGTCAGGAACATTAGATGGCAAACGAATTGTGGTGCAAGGTCTTGGCAATGTTGGTTATCACGCTGCTAAATTTCTACAGCAAGAAGATGGTGCGCGCATTATTGGCATTATCGAACGGGATGGAGCTTTGGTCAGCGATAACGGACTTGACGTTGAGGCGATACATGACTGGATCTCAAAAACTGGTGGTGTTTCCGGCTTTCCAGAGGCTAATTTTGTAGCGAACGGGGCAACAGTACTGGAACAGGATTGTGATATTCTGATCCCAGCAGCGCTAGAAGGTGTGATCAATCTAGAGAATGCTGCAAAAATCAAAGCCCCACTTATTATTGAGGCTGCTAATGGACCAGTAACAGCTGGTGCGGACGATATTCTTCGCAAAAACGGCTGTGTCATCATTCCTGATATGTATGCTAATGCAGGTGGCGTTACCGTTTCCTACTTTGAGTGGGTAAAAAACCTGAGTCATATTCGTTTTGGCCGAATGCAAAGGCGGCAGGAAGAAGCACGTCATGAAATGGTTTTACGTGAATTTGAAAACCTTTCTAATGCTATGGGTGATAAGTGGAGCCTATCACCTGGCTTCAAAAAGCAATATTTGCGCGGCGCAGGGGAATTAGAGCTGGTACGCTCTGGCCTTGACGACACCATGCGTTCATCTTTTCAATCAATGCGAGAAATTTGGCATGAACGTAAAGATGTTACTGATCTTCGCACTGCTGCCTATTTAGTATCTATTGGCAAAGTTGCGGCCAGTTATCAAACTAAAGGTCTCTAATTTAACGTGCAGCTTAAAATGGATGGGACTCAAGCCGCATTCTCAAATAAAGAGTTGGTTACCGTGTTGCTTCCCCTTATCAGGCGTAAGCGGGAGGTGATTAATATATTGATAGGACGGAGGATAAAGTGAGTTTTTCCTTTTGATGAGCTAAGAGTTCCAAAATTGATTTAGATTATAAACTCTTGACGACTGATGACTAAAATCAATCCCAGGTTACAATTTCTGAGAGGTTAGGTCGTGGCCGCTCAGATGGAGTCATTGTTTCTGTGCCAAAGTATATTATCCCAGCAACGCGTTCATTTTTTTTTAGCCCAAAGGTTTCTGACACAAACTTTTTGTCGTGGGATAGCCAGCCAGTAAGCCAATTAGCCCCCCATCCAGCTGCCAGCCCAGCATTTACAAGGCTTAAACACACTGCGCCAGCAGAATATGTTTGCTCAATCTCGGGTATTTTTTCAGACGTTTTTTGAACTTCTATAACAATGACACCTAATTCACCGTCCACAAATTGTTTTACTGCTTTTGCCGTAACGGCCTCGTCACAGTTAAGTAAACCACAGTATTTCTTTGCCGCAACAGCAGTTTTTTCTAACGTTGGCTTGGTAAGCACCTTCAGCCTCCAAGGTTCTAATTTACCATGATCAGGCACACGAGTGCCGGCTTCTAAGATTACAGTTAACTCGTCCTTTGATGGGGCTGGGCCAGTTAATGTTTTAGCCGGTCTAGAACGGCGGTTTAATAAAAATTCTAAAGCTGCTTCATTTCTTAAAGTCATTTAAAATATCCAAAAAATTTTATTGATATCGATTTAAACAATAATTTTCTTTTGATCTCAAGATACGAGCTCATTTGTAATTTTAACTAGTTCCGATGATATTCCAGGCTCTGACATAGCATGACCAGCTTGAGGTATTATCTTGATTTCGGCATTTGGCCATTTTTCAACCAAATTGAAAGCGCTTGTTGGGGGGCAAATCATATCAAATCTTCCCTGTACGATGTTACCAGGGATGTGCTCTATTTTCTCCATATTATCTAAAATCGCGTCTTTATTTTCTAAAAATCCGTTGTTTATAAAGTAATGATTTTCAATGCGCGCAAATGTCCGAGCGTAGTCCGCAGGTGCGCGAGTTGAAATTCCATCAGACGCAATAGAGGCAAGAGCATTTTCCCAAGATGACCAATATTGGCCAAACTCCATTTCTTCTCTAAGGTTGCCTGAAAAAAGCCTCCTGTTATAGGCCTTTATGAGATCCGCCTGTTCATCAGTTGGAATTGGCTCTTTAAACTTTTTCCAAACATCAGGCCAGAATTGTCCAGCCCCTCCACCATAGAACCATTCTAATTCTGGCTTTGTCATTAAGAAAACTCCGCGAAGCAAAAGATTAGCAACATGCTTTGGAAACTTTTGTGCATATATTAGCGAGAGAGTTGCCCCCCAACTTCCACCAAAGACCATCCAATCAGAAATACCCAGCTTTTCTCGGATAAGCTCTATATCCCCGACAAGGTCCCAGGTTGTATTGTTTTTGACTGATGCTTGTGGTTTAGAACGTCCACATCCACGTTGATCAAAGAGAACGACATGATATTTTTTGGGATCGAAATACCTCCGCATAACTGGGCTACAACCACCTCCAGGTCCACCATGCAGAACAATTACAGGTTTCCCTTTAGGGTTGCCGCATCTCTCAACGTAAATTTCATGACCGCCCCCCACATCCAACATCATGCTGTCAAAGGGATCAATTGATGGAAATAAAAATTGAGCTGCGCGTTTTTGACCAGAGAATTTATCCATATTTAGACTATATGGTACTTTAATGCCAAATGACCAGATGGAGCGTCCGATGAAAGCAATTATCGATACCATTGATCCTAAAGAAGTAGCTAAATTTGAGGCTATGGCCGATGAGTGGTGGGATCTTAATGGCAAATTTAAACCGTTACATATGCTTAATCCTTGCAGACTTGACTATATTGTAAGTCAAATAGCTTTGGAGTTTGATCGGGATATTAAGAGTAAAGAGCCGTTCAAGGGCTTAAATATATTAGATATCGGTTGTGGGGGCGGCCTGCTTTGTGAGCCTATGGCACGCCTAGGAGCTACTGTAGTTGGGGTGGACGCAGCTGAACGGAATATCCCAGTGGCGAAAGCACATGCAAGTCGTTCTAACCTTTCAATTGATTATAGAGTGGGAACAGCAGAGCAATTAGTAGAAAGTGGGAATAAGTTTGATGTTGTTCTCAACATGGAGGTAGTGGAACATGTTGCTAACCCACTATCCTATCTAACAGCCTGCCAAGAGCTTTTAGTAAAAGGCGGGCTAATGATTTGTTCGACGATTAATAGAAACCCCAAGAGTTTTGCAATGGCGATTGTTGGAGCTGAATATGTTATGAGATGGCTGCCAAAAGGAACCCATGAGTGGTCAAAATTCATTAAACCAGATGAGCTCTATCAACTGATTTCAGAGTCTGGCCTCACCCCAGTCGATAAAAAGGGGTTTGTTTTCAATCCTATAAAATGGTCTTGGGCTTTGTCTGATAGAGACCTAAGTGTCAATTATGTAACTGCCAGTGTAAATGATGGTAAAAACTAGTTGGTTTTTTCGATTAATCGAAAAGAAGCATATAGCCGGCGCCCCTGACGGTTTGTAAGTATCTCGGTTGACTAGGATTAACTTCTATCTTTCTACGCAACCTTGTTATCTGTACATCGATCGCGCGATCTTGTGCTAAACTGACGTCTCTGCCTAAAGACGTGACTAAATCTGCGCGGGATATCGGTTCACCTAATGCGGAAGTGAAAATTTTCATAAGTTGACTTTCCGTTGTCGTCAAACGCACTTGCTTTTCTCCGTCCCAAAGTTCGTTGCGTGCAACATCATACTTCAAATTGCCAAAATCCAAAGTCTTTGGCATCATTTTATCTTCTTTTAAATCTGGCATTCTACGCAGAATTGCATTTATTCTTAACAGTAACTCTTTAGGTTCGAATGGTTTTGGTAGGTAATCATCTGCACCCGCCTCTAATCCCTTAATTCTATCTTCGGTTTCGCCCCTCGCTGTAAGTAATAGGATCGGTGTATTATTTCCCAAATTTCTAAGCTCGCCGGCGAATGATATTCCGTCTTGCCCAGGCATCATTACGTCGAGAATAATCAAGTCAAATTCTATTCCAGATAAGAGTATTCTAGCCTGCTCCGCGTTTTCAGCGGTCGATATCAAATAACCATCTTGGACAAGAAATTGCTGCAAAAGAGAACGAATACGTTCATCATCATCTACAACAAGGAGGTGTGGCTCCATACTATTTACCTTCTTCTCTTAATTTTGAATAAATTTTGTTGAGCTCTGGGTCCATCATGGCTTCTAAAACCGTTTTAAAACCAGAGACTGCATTAGGGCCGGCATTTTTGAATGCTTTTCGCATTCTATTGCTTTGTGCCGCAGATAAACGTTCTTGAAGTTCATTTCCATTTTCAGTCAAGTAAAGGTGTCGTTCTCTTTTATCACGAACACCAATTTTTACTTCAACCATCATATCATCTACCAGAGTGCGCAAAACTCTGTTGAGCGATTGTTTTGTGACTCCTAATATCGTGAGTAAATTGTTCACAGTTGTTCCTGGTGAGCCATTTATAAAATGTACAGCACGGTGGTGAGCGCGCCCATATCCGTATTCTTCTAAAATTTTATCAGGGTCAGCGGTAAATCCGCGATATGCAAAAAACATAGCCTCAATGCCTTGCCGCAATTGGTTGTCTGTAAGGTAAAGAAGAGACTCGCCTGTGATGATGCTTGAGTTGGTCATATCGTTTCTCCAAATTAACTCTATAATAAGTCAGTCTTGTTGACATTGTAAGTATCAAATGCTAGCCAAATACACATTTTACGAAATTTTATGTCCGTTTCGGTCGTAATTTTGTAACTTTTGCAAACCGTTGTTAATTTGGAGGGATATACTATGTCGGGCGGATATGATGATCGGGATGGTAAAATTTGGTTGGATGGGGATTTTGTTGATTGGAGAGATGCCAATGTTCATGTTCTGACGCATGCTATGCACTATGCCAGTTCGGTATTTGAAGGTGAACGAGCTTACAATGGTAAAATATTTAAAAGTTTTGAGCATTCTGAAAGATTTAAGAAGTCGGCAAATTTAATAGATTTTGAAATACCTTACACTGTGGAAGAAATAGAAAAGGCTAAATATCAATCTTTAGAAAAAAATGATCTCACCGATGCGTACGTTAGGGCTTTTGCTTGGCGTGGTGCTGGAGAAGATATGGGAGTGGCTTCATCGCGAAATCCGGTTCGAGTTGCTGTAGCGGTTTGGTCCTGGGGAAACTATTACGGTGATGCGAAATTTAAAGGAGCCAAATTAGACATAGCGAAGTGGAGAAGGCCAGATCCTGCAACTGCGCCATCCCAAGCAAAAGCAGCTGGACTTTACATGATTGCTACCATGTCCAAACATACAGCCGAAGATAAGGGTTGTTCAGATGCTATGATGTTCGACTACAGAGGATATGTGGCTGAGGCAACTGGGGCAAATATGTTTTTTGTAAAGGATGGAGTGGTCCACACCCCTACGCCTGACGCTTTTTTAAATGGGATCACTCGTCAAACAGTAATAGATCTTTTAAAGGAAAAAGGTATCTCGGTAATAGAAAGGCATATAATGCCTGACGAATTGGAAAGTTTTGAGCAATGTTGGCTAACTGGTACTGCTGCTGAGGTCACGCCTGTTGGCCAGATTGGCGATTATAATTTTGAAGTAGGGGCATTAGCTAGAGAGATATCAGATAGCTACGATAAATTGGTCAGATCTTAAAATTTTTAAAAGCTGAAACTAACGCCCATATTAATAGCATTTGTTAAAAGTGTGGTATTCAAACTACCACCATTTCGTAAAGTTGCTTTGTTATCTGAAGCCGTAAATTGATATTCAGTGAAAATTGAAAACATGTCATTTAACTGTCGCGATAAACCAACAGCCCCTCGTACTGCAGGGCCAGTATACTGATATTCAAACGTATGCAGGCCTCCCGAAGGTAAAGCATCAACATGTGGAATAGCGATACCAAGCCCGATGAGAGAATATGCATTAAACCCACCCAGCTCCCACCGCTTATTAATATTTAAAGTTATGATATTATGTCCATCTGTGAATTCTAACCGATCAAATCCCGCACCCTGTAAAGCGCTATTGGGAGCATAAGCTTTTGTATGGGTAAATTCTGCACCATAACTTAATTTATCTTTGCGCCATAAAGTTGTGCGGATACCGTAATAGATAGGAGCATCAAAAGATTTCCCTTCCCATCCAACTAATTCACTATATTGAGCCCCATTCGTGTCATGTTTGCCAGTTATTCGACTGTGTGGTGAAGATTGAAGGCCTCCGTAGACACTAACTTCAAGAGACTCAGCATTGACAAATTTGGTCGTAAATATGGAAAAAATAAAAAGAAAAACATAAAAACTGTGGTTCATAGCAGTAACCTTACCAGATGAATTAACGATATCAAATCAATAGGGTCTTACATTAAATATTTTACAACCGCGACACATTAGCGCTGAACACAATTAATTATTGATTAAATTAACTGAGATCTGGACTAACATTGCCCTTAGAGCTACATACCAACAATAATTGAGAATCTTGATAAAAAAATCGATAATCTTTCATCTTTATCGAAAAACTATTGGAGCTTTATTGTGGCAAAAAATGAAGAAGAAGAAGGTACTCGAAGAGACTTCCTATTTTATGCAACTGGTGGAGTGGCGGAATCTTGTTTAATGATCTTGTGCCTAACTCCATTACAAACAAGTTATACAATGATGGTGGAACCCTGAAGTTTAGCGG
>JAQWIK010000082.1 GCA_029248915.1 Paracoccaceae bacterium
GTCAGGGATAGCAGATTGATTGTATTCGCAAATGAAGAAGAAAATTCTACTCTTTGAGCCAGAAGAGCTTTTAGGAAATACTTTACTAGAGCAAATATCGCTTAATAAAGACTTTGAAGTGACTGGGGTTAGTAGCTTTGAGGATGTCCAAAATCAACTCAAAAAATCAACCTTTGACTTAATAATTATGGGCACAGATAGAAAAACCTATTTTCTTTCTTCAATTCAACAATTTATCAAAGAAGCGCAGATTATGAGTGTAGTTCTTTTTATGATTGAGGCAGAAACTAGTGGAACTTCATCCTTTGAACAAAGTACGGAAAAGCACTATTTTATTGAGAAACCTTTCAGAATTCAGCATTTGAATAAGAAAATTTCTACAACATTGGCTAAGATTTCTAATTCGAACGAAGTAACCTATAAAATAGGTCCATTTACGTTCTTTCCTCTTAAAAAAGTTATAATTTTAAACGATAAAACTAGGACTAACCTTACTGACAAGGAAGTAGACATCTTAAAGTGTCTTATAAGCTCAGGGGAAGAAGCTGTAGATAGAGATAAGTTATTGAAGCAAGTATGGAATTACAGTTCAGACGTTACCACACACACGTTGGAAACTCATATTTACCGACTAAGGCAAAAATTAGAGACAGACCCATCGATCCCACGCTTGATAATCTCCAAAGGTGGTAGCTTTACGATACGTTCAATTTAGGAAGTATTTTGACAAAGTAATTCTATTGTTATTATTAAACCTTAAGATTAATGAGTTTTTAATGAGATCTGATTTTTAGAATAAGGGTAAATTTTTTGGCTTTTAATATAGCAACTTGGAATATAAATTCTGTGCGCTTGCGTGCTGATCTCATATGTAAGTTATTAAAAAATGGTGAAATTGACGTATTGTGTTTGCAGGAATGCAAATCTCCTGTGGAAAAGATCCCGCTTGATGTTTTTTCAGAAATTGGCTTCTCACATATGGTTGCGCGTGGGCAAAAAGGATACAATGGTGTCGCGATAATTTCTAAATTTCCTATTCTTGAAAAAAGCGCAATAGATTTTGCTGGCTTGGGTCACGCGCGTCACATTGCCGCTCAGTTAGAAAATGGTGTTACTATTCACAATTTTTACGTTCCTGCTGGAGGAGATGAGCCAGACCGACAGAAAAATGAAAAGTTTGATCAAAAATTAAAATACCTTGCTGAGATGAAAGATTATTTTTCAAAAAATGTACCTGAAAAATCGATTTTGGTTGGAGACTTGAATATAGCACCCCTACCAGAAGATGTATGGGATCATAAAAAGATGGTTAAAATTGTAAGCCATACACAAATCGAAATAGACCACCTCGATGCAGTGCAAGGAGTGGGAAATTGGGTTGATGTAACGCGGAAAGACATTCCAGCAGAAAAATTATACTCATGGTGGTCTTACCGGGCAAAAGATTGGAGTACTTCAGATAGAGGTCGAAGATTAGATCATATTTGGGCTTCCGCCGACATTGCTCTGCATACAGGTGGCAGTAGAATATTGAGAGAGGTTCGCAGTTGGGCGAGACCAAGTGACCACGTACCGGTTTTAGCTACAATTGACCTATGAATTGGTAAGCAAACGTCCTATATGCACAATGATAGGGCAAGGAGTTAATCATGCTGGGATTTGAGCAAAATAAAGATGGATCGGTCATCACAGAAGTGTCCGAGGCAACTTTTATGAAAGATGTCGTTGAGGCAAGTAAGGAAAGACCCGTAATTGTAGATTTTTGGGCACCATGGTGTGGTCCCTGCAAAACACTTGGTCCCCAGCTTGAAGAAGCGGTAAAGGCGACAAACGGTGCCGTTACAATGGCAAAAATCAATGTGGACGAAAATCAAGCGATTGCGGGACAACTGCAGGTTCAGTCAATACCAACCGTTTTTGCCTTTTCTAATGGTCAACCAGTTGATGGTTTCCAAGGGGCGGTGTCAGCTTCAGAGATAAAAGCGTTCATCGACCGCGTAGTAGCCGCTAACGGTGGCGAGGTTGAAAGTGGCCTTGATAGTGCAATTACATCAGCTGAGCAAATGTTCAGCGAGGGTGAATTTGAGGCTGCAATAGAAACATTTTCTGCCATATTGGAAGAGGACGCCAACAATTTAAAAAGTTATATCGGGCTAATAAAGTGTCACATTGCTGTTGGTGATTTGGATCAAGCTGAAGCTATTTTAAATGGAGCGCCACTGGAGATATCCGAGAGCCCAGAGATTGAACCCGTCCATGCTCAAATTGAATTGGCCAAGCAGGCTCGTGATGCTGGCCCAATTAATGACTTGGCTTCATTGATTGAGAAAAAGCCTGATGATCATGATGCTAGATTTAAACTTGCACAGGCTCTGCATGGTGCCGGGCAGGTTGAAGATGCTGTTGATCAGTTACTAGAGCTATTCAAAAGGGATAGAGAATGGAATGATGGGGCGGCGAAATCACAATTGTTTATCATTTTTGAGGCCTTAGAGCCAAACAACGCAATTGTATTAAATGGGCGGCGCAAATTAAGCTCCTTGATATTTGCTTAAATAAATATTCAAACTAGTATTCTTTTATGTCAGAGAAAATCGATCTTCCCAAAACAATCCCTATCTTTCCTCTTCCTAAGGCAGTTTTGCTTCCCAGGTCTAGGCTTCCATTACATATTTTTGAACCCCGTTATTTAGCGATGATAGAGGACTGTTTAAAGACGCCGCACCGCCTGATTGGCATGCTGCAACCTACTGGTAATGATGGGAGACTGCATTCAATTGGTTGCGCAGGAAAATTGACCCAATTTTCTGAAACTGAAGATGGCCGATATATGGTCACTCTTGCTGGCATAAGTAGATATAGGATTGGTGATGAGATTGAGGGCTTCGCGCCTTATCGCCGTTTCAATGTTCGATGGGATGGTTTTGAAAAAGACCGTAGAGTTCCTGAAAAGGACGAAAAATTTGATCGGGACGGTTTTTTTAACTTGCTTGGCAAATTCTTGGAGGGCGAAGGGTTATCAACGGATTGGGAACCATTACAACAGGCAGATAATGAACTATTAATCAATTCCTTATCAATGATGTTAGATTTTGATCTAGAGGACAAACAGGCTCTCTTGGAGGCCCCGTCGCTTCAAACTAGCCGCGAAACTTTAACTACTTTGTTTGAGTTCAGTCTCAGAGGCGGTTCTGATGATGAGGTGCTGCAGTGACAAATCAAGTAAAACATGATCGTAAAATGCTTGAAGCGCTTGTCTGCCCATTAACCCAGGATG
>JAQWIK010000083.1 GCA_029248915.1 Paracoccaceae bacterium
ACCTTATAGGTAGTTTTGACTTTTAGGTTTCCTGGAAAACCCATATGCCCATCTGGGAGTTCATCAAACAATTTTACTTTGGATTTATCATATTCAATGATTTTCCAATTTCGTGAAGCTGATCCGTCAGTACCGCCATGAAGTGTATGGGTTTTGTTTTGATTTTTGTTGAAGGAATAAGTTTTTCCATCAATTTCTGCTTTTCCATGAGAAATTCTATTAGCGTATCTACCGACTATAGCACCCAATTTTCCTGAATTGATAAAATAAGGTTCTAATCTTGGATATCCTAGTACAAGAGAATGTTTTACACCTCTCATCCTGACATCTTGAATGATGGCACCTAAGCTCAATATTTTCAGCTTTAGATCATCACTTTCAATAGTAACTTGGAATACATTATCCCCATTGGGCATACGTCCATATACTTGCATAAGCCAGACCTAATTCTGTAAATATTCTTTTATTACTTTTTATTAGTATGCCAATTATCATAAGCTAATACGAATTTTTTTGCTGCAGACTGAATATCATCATCACTCATATATGAATGAAATAGGTTTGACCCAATCCCAAAACCGGTTACGCCGGCGTCTAACCAATCACTGAAATGTGTTTCATCGATACCTCCAACGGCATAAGTTTTTAGATTGTTTGGCAGTACAGCTTTGAGAGCTTTAAAACCTTTAACTCCAAGTTTAAAGGCCGGAAAAATTTTTAGGCCATCTGCAGCTGAATTAATTGCTGAATAACATTCAGATGGTGTGAAGGCACCTGGGAACGAAAGCATACCTCCGTTTTTTGTTGCTTTAATTACTTCCGTATCGGTATTTGGGGATACGATCATCTGACAACCTATCTTAGATAGTTGACTGACTTCACTGACATTTGTAACTGTTCCAGCGCCAATGGTAACGGAATTGCCGAAACTATTTTGCATCTTTGAAATGGTCTCCATTGGATTAGGAGAGTTTAGTGGGACTTCTAACTTAGAAAATCCTTCAGCGATCAAGATTTCGCTCACCTTGACACACCTATCAAGAGTTAGCCCTCTTAAAATTGCTATCAATTCACGATTTTTACTCATTGACTATACCTACCACGACATGCTTGTTGAAGGCCGTAAAGTGTTACGTTTTGTGTATTTTCAATAGTTGCATTTAATCCTAACTTTTTAAGTGCTTTTTGGTATAAAATACACAAATCATCGTTTCCTATCATAACTATATTCTGACCTAACCAGTAACTTTTTGCGCCGGCTAATTCAGAACCTATTAGATATCCTGAAAGCTTAGACTTAAGAAGTTTAGAAGAGGTATTTTCCAGAAGATCTGCAGCACGTAACCCAAATAGCTTAGAAGAAAGCAAAGCAGGGTTGGAGTAGGTATCCTCGAAAGCTTCCAAAAAAGAAGTCAAATCTAAACCGTCGCTTTGCACAGAACTTTTTAATATAGAATGCTCAGACAGCGATAGAAAAATTTCACCTGTCATAAATGTTTTAAAACTTACTATTTCGCCCGCGCTTATGTGCACCCACTTAGTATGTGTTCCAGGAAGGCAGATAATACCATCAAAATCTGGGTTTTTTGACAAATATCCAGCGATTTGAGTTTCCTCACCCCGCATTACGTCCGGCGGTGACTTTTGCATTATACCGGGTATTATACTTACTGAAATTCGCTGATCTTCTGTCTCGACTTGGATTATTTTTTCTTCGTTTATGGGCGGGCAGGGAGCTTTTAAGTATGCGGCCTCTTTCCAACCAGATTTTGCTCCAGCCATTCCACAAATTACTACATGGCATCTGGCGTTTTCTTCTCTGGGTAGCCAATTTTTGATTTGGCTTATCAAATATGGTTCAAACTCACTCGGCTCTAGGGAAGACATACCTTTATCACTATTGGCTGTATGAACGATGTTTCCCTGATGATCCATGCCCCAGATGCGTAAATTTGATGTACCCCAGTCAGCAACAATCAAAGAAATATCCTCGAGCTTATTCATCCGGTGACTACCACACCACCGTCGATAACTAAGGCTTGGGAAGTCATCATTTTTGAGGTGCCAGAGGCTAGAAATAATGTGCCGCCCACAATATCAGAACCTGATAAATATTCTTTAAGGCACTGCCTGTCTAAATGCTTTGAAAGCCCTTCTTCCGTGGCCCATAGATCCATCTGCCTTTTGGTTAAAACCCATCCTGGCATGATTGCATTTACACGAATATTATAAGGGCCTAACTCTCTTGCTAAAGAGCGGGTCAGGCCCGTAATAGCGGATTTAGCAGTTGCGTATGCTGGATATCCTTCATTGCCCATCATGTACGAAATTGACGAAAAGTTGATGATAGACCCGCCACCACTTTTTTTCATTCCCTCTACCACCTCTTGAGCAGCAAAAAAATGTGGTTTCAAATTCACATTCATAGTCTTGTCCCACTGTTCAGATGTCAATTCACCTAATGTGTGGCGCGTATCATTAGCAGCGTTATTGACTAAAACGGAGATGGCTCCCTGGTTTTTCTCTGTTGTTTGCAATGCAGATTTCAATTCTTTCGTATTGGTAACATCGCATTCAATAAAGCTTGGTTCATGCTTATATTTACCTTTACAATCAATCAAAAATTTTTCTGGGTTGGATCTTTGTATGAAAGTTACCTGAGCACCTTGCGACAAAAAACCCTTAGTTAAGTCTGCACCAATGCCTGATCCGCCGCCAGTTATAAAAATACTTTGATCCTCTAAATCGTGGAATGTGGCAAATTGCATTTTCTATATTTCCTAGCTTTTAAATTCAAATTCAACTCAGCAATATGAACATCAAAATCTATAGGGTTAGATTGGTTGTGTAAAAATATTAATAAAGAACCGTACATCTCTTTTATCGAGTGAATTTTTTGTGTTTTATCCTTTTTGGTTCTAAAGAGTCTGGACCTAACCTTCTTTTCTTGTCTTCTTCATAATCTTCAAAGTTTCCTTCAAACCATTCTACGTGAGCTTCACCTTCAAAAGCCATAATATGTGTGCAAATCCTATCAAGAAAGAAGCGATCGTGGGATATAACGACAGCACATCCGGCAAAATCTACTAAAGCATCTTCTAACGCGCGCAAGGTTTCGACATCTAAATCATTGGTAGGTTCGTCTAACAATAGAACATTGCCGCCTGACTTTAAGAGACGGGCCATATGGACTCGGTTGCGCTCACCTCCGGATAATAACGAAACTTTCTTTTGTTGATCCCCACCTTTAAAATTAAATGATGAACAATAGGCGCGCGAATTTACTTGAGCATCACCTAATTCAATGACTTCAGCTCCTCCTGAAATTGCCTCCCACACAGTTTCACCGTCTTTTAAGTCGTCTCTGGATTGGTCCACATAGGATAGTTGAACTGTATCACCATAGCTAACTGAACCTGAGTCCTCATTTTCTTGTCCAGTGAGAACTTTAAACAATGTTGATTTACCTGCGCCATTTGGCCCAATTACGCCAACTATACCTCCTGGTGGCAGACTAAAATTGAGGCCTTCAATCAGGAGTTTATCTCCCATTGCTTTATTTAAATTTTCAACTTCGATTACTTTTCCACCCAATCTTGGTCCATTTGGAATAACAATTTGGGCTCTTGATATTTTTTCACGTTCCGATTGCGTTGCTAAGTCATTGTAAGCATTGATCCGAGCCTTTTGTTTAGCTTGGCGTGCTTTTTGGCCCTGACGCATCCATTCCAACTCACGTTCTAATGTTTTTTGGCGTGTTTTGTCCTCTCGCGACTCTTGTGCCAATCTTTTAGCTTTTTGTTCTAACCAGTTTGAATAATTTCCCTCATAAGGAATTCCGCTACCGCGATCTAACTCCAAGATCCAACCAGTGATGTCATCCAGGAAATATCTGTCATGTGTTACAATTAAGATTGTCCCTTTATAGTTTATCAAGTGTTGCTGTAACCAAGCTATAGTCTCCGCATCTAAATGATTTGTCGGTTCGTCAAGTAACAGCATCTCTGGTGCTTCAAGCAGAAGTTTGCACAGTGCAACTCGGCGTTTTTCACCGCCAGAGAGAGTTGTTACATCGGCATCGTCGGGAGGGCAGCGTAGAGCCTCCATACTAACGTCAATTTGGCTATCCAAATCCCATAAATTTTCAGCATCTATTTGATCCTGAAGTTTTGCCATTTCATCCGCTGTTTCATCAGAATAATTCATAGCTAAATCGTTATAACGATCGAGAATTTCTTTTTTTGCGGTTACGCCTAACATTACGTTTTCACGGACATTTTTTGATGAGTCTAATTCAGGTTCCTGGGGCAAATAGCCTACTTTTGCACCCTCAGCCGACCACGCTTCACCAGAAAAATCTGTATCTAAGCCAGCCATTATTTTCATCAATGTTGATTTACCGGCTCCGTTAACTCCAACTACGCCTATCTTAACGCCAGGTAAAAAACTTAAGTGTACATTTTCAAAACATTTTTTTCCACCTGGATAAGTTTTTGAAACACCTTGCATATGATAAACGTATTGATAAGCCGCCATTATTTACTCCACTTTAAACAACCTCATAAGAGAATACGCTTTCATTAGTTGATGAGCAATCGTTTAGTCTTAGAATAAAAATGAATGATTTGCTTTGGTAAGAAAACTATTGAAGAACCAAACGTGTAGAAAACTGTTAATAATCCAAATATAGAGAATACTATTAAAGGAATTTTTGATTTAATGTTTTTGGATGGAAGAAAAATAGGATTATTTGGCGGATCATTTGATCCGCCGCATTTGGGTCATGTCCATTTTTCGCTTCAAGCTATAAGACAATTTAATTTGGACAAAGTGATTTGGCTTATCAGCCCCAGAAACCCTCTGAAGAACATGGCTCCTGCGCCAATACAAATTAGATTGCGGCATGCTCAAAAAATTAGCCATAATCCCAATATTATAATATCTAAGGTCGAAACTGAAATTGGTGCACAATATTCTTGGGAAACATTAGATTTCTTCTCCTTGAAGTACCCTAAAACTAAATTTGTCTGGCTAATGGGCTCTGACAACTTGGCGCAATTTCATTTGTGGAAAAACTGGAGGTGGATTATTGAACATTTTCCAATTGGTGTTCTTGCTCGACCGCAATTTCGTCAAACAGGCTTAAATTCAAAAGTTGCAAGAATTTATAAAAGTTACAAACTACCAGCAAATGAAGGGAGGCTTCTTCCTTACTGCGCTTCTCCCAGGTGGTGCTTCTCAAATATGCCTCTGATGAAGGTTTCGAGCTCAGAAATTCGAAAAAAATCTACTTCTTGAAATAAATTTACTTGCTGATTGTCATGTGTCTAGCTCTTGAGCCTCTTTCGATCGCGGCTGCATGAAGTCGGTCTATGCTAAGTTCATATCTTATTTCTTCAAGTAATCTTAATTCGGGTTCAAAGATTAATCCGTCTGCTGCTGCTACATCACAACACAAAGCATAAACTGTCTCGTTTAGTTCAGATGGTAGATGATTTCTCACCAGACCAAACAAAGCATCCAAGCCATCCTCTTGTTCAAAGAGATCAAAAACGGTTTGAGAAATTATATTTAGTCTATCTATATCGTATTCAGCAAAAATAGGTAGATTGTTTACAGCAGATTGAATTTTAACCAATTCCGCAGTTCTAATGTTGTTGTCCGATATAGCTATTGCCATCATCATTGCCACTATGCAATCTTGTGCTGTTAAAATTGGTGTTACTTCTCTGGACATTTTGCGTCTCCTTTGAAACAGCTTAATTCGAGAATATTGACCTATTTGATTTGTAGCAATAGTAAGCATGGGTTTTCGTAAAACAAATAGAAAACGATTCCTTGGAGATTTAAATGTCAGAAATGCGCGAAACAGGTATGGTTTCAAAGGCTTGGCCATTTGATGAGGCGCGTCGTATTCTAAAGCGTTACGAAAAAACTCCACCAGAAAAAGGCTATGTATTATTTGAAACTGGCTATGGTCCTTCAGGATTACCGCACATTGGAACATTCGGAGAAGTGGCGCGAACAACTATGATAATGAGGGCTTTTCGAGAGATCAGCGATATTCCTGCTAAATTAATTTGTTTCTCAGATGATTTGGATGGAATGAGAAAAATTCCTAATAACGTTCCAAATCAGGAAGCTTTAAGTGAACACATTCAAAAACCCCTAACTTCCGTTCCTGATCCTTTTGGTAAATTTGAAAGTTTTGGTGGTCACAATAATGCGATGTTAAGAAGGTTTCTTGATACCTTTGGATTTGAATATGAGTTTTACTCAGCAACCGAGTTTTACAAATCTGGAAAGTTTGATCAAATACTGAAGCGTGCTGTCGAACAGTATGATGAAATAATGCAGGTAATGTTAAAATCTTTGCGCGAAGAAAGAAAAAAAACATATTCTATTTTTCTGCCAATTCATCCTGAAACAGGCCGCGTTTTGTACGTTCCTGTAAAAAATGTTGATGTAAAAAACTATACTATCTCCTTCGATGATGAAGATGGAAAACCTTGGACCCTGCCGGTGACTGGCGGTAATGTCAAATTTCAGTGGAAGCCAGATTTTGGTGCGCGTTGGGCTGCTCTGGGGGTGGATTTTGAGATGTATGGAAAAGACCACTCTACCAATACGCCGATTTATGACCGGATTTGCAAAATACTAGGACAAAAACCACCTGAACATTTTACGTATGAATTATTTTTAGACGATCAAGGGCAAAAGATTTCAAAGTCCTCTGGGAATGGGATTTCGATAGACGAATGGTTAACTTACGCAAGTCCTGAAAGTTTGAGTTACTTTATGTATCAGAAACCAAAAACGGCTAAGAGATTGCACTTTGACGTTATTCCTAAAGCTGTTGACGAATATCACCAGCAATTAAGGGCATACGAGAAACAAGATTTGAAGTCTAAGGCGACAAACCCAATTTTTCATATCCACGGGATTAACGCACCTAAGTCTGATATGGTTGTTCCATTTAGTATGTTATTAAATCTTGCTGCTGTAGCTAATGCTGAAGATAAGGAGCAGCTTTGGGGATTTATTAAAAGATATGCACAAGATGCTTCTCCTGAGAACAACCCTCAGCTCGACCAAGCCGTTTCTTCTGCAATTAGTTACTACAATGACTTTGTGAAGCCAGAGAAAGTGTACAGATTACCCAATTCTATTGAGCGGGAAGCTCTAACAGATTTGCGAGATATGTTGGTTGATTTTAATGGTAATAGGGATGCCGAAGAACTCCAATCCATTGTCTTTTCCTGTGGGCGTGAGAAATTTGATCCACTAAGAGATTGGTTTAAAGCTTTATATGAGGTACTTTTAGGTGCGAGCCAAGGCCCTAGGTTTGGCGGTTTTATAGCACTTTATGGTATTGAAGAAACAGTGCGGCTTATTGATAACGCTTTAGATGGTATGTTCGTAAAAGATTGACGAATTAAATTTTGGACCTAAATTTTTTCAGACTGGAGGGAATTATGTTCAAATTGATAGCCGTTATTTTTATTTTTATTTCCACAACATTAGTTGCAGATGAGAAATCTGACATTCAAAATACTATTTCTAATCAACTTAAAGCATTTGCTGTGGATGATTTTTCCGAAGCTTTCACACACGCTAGCCCAGGAATTAAGGATATTTTTGGTTCGGTTGAAAACTTCTCTACCATGGTAAAAAAAGGTTATCCAATGGTGTGGCGTTATGATAATTTTCAATTTTTAAAATTGGAGGAAACGCCCCAAGGGTACTCTCAAACTGTGCGTATTACGGATAAAAAAGCTGAATTGTTTTTGTTAAAGTATTTTATGACAAATATATCCGGAATATGGAAAATATCCGGCGTAAGTATTGTTGAGGCAAGTGACTTTTCTGCATAAAATATTTAAATATTACTAGTTTTAAGGGCATTTTAAAAAAATAGTTTGGGAAATTTTAATTAATTTTAGGTTTGCTTTTTCCTCTATATGCGCGTGTTCCTCCTCGTCCAGCAGTTGATCTTGAGGTGTTTGTCTTTGAAATCGCCTCTATAGCGCTTTGCCTGGCCAAAGGATCATCGGCCACAGCCAAGTCTACTGCCTCTAATCTTTGGATTTCATCTCTCAGCTTTGCGGCCTCCTCAAACTCCAAATTCTCAGCAGCTTTCCGCATGTCCGTACGCATACCTTCAAGAACGGTTTGGAGATTGGCCCCAGCAATTTGTTTTTCTACTGTCGCTGTTACCCTGGACTGATCTGTGTCACCTTTATAAAGACCGGACAGAATGTCATCGACATTTTTCTTAATGGTTTCAGGGGTAATGCCGTTTTCTTCGTTGTACTTAGCTTGTTTTATACGCCGTCTGTCGGTTTCCGCTATTGCTCGCTCCATCGAGCCAGTAATACGATCGGCGTACATTATTACTCTGCCCTTTTCATTTCGTGCGGCTCTGCCAATTGTTTGAATAAGCGAAGTCTCGGATCGTAGAAACCCTTCTTTATCAGCATCCAAAATGGCCACTAATCCACATTCCGGTATATCTAGGCCTTCCCTTAAGAGGTTGATGCCGACCAATACATCAAAAGCGCCTAATCTTAAATCTCTGAGTATTTCGATCCGTTCAATAGTATCGATATCGGAGTGCATATAGCGAACTCTTACACCTTGCTCATTCAAATACTCGGTAAGATCTTCTGCCATTCTTTTTGTTAGAGTTGTAACCAGTGTTCTAAAACCGTTTTGGGCCATTTTTTTGACCTCATCTAGTAGGTCGTCCACTTGCATTTCTACGGGTCGAATTTCGATTTCTGGGTCTAAAAGCCCAGTAGGCCTTATTACTTGTTCAGTAAACACACCACCCGTTTGCTCTAATTCCCAGCCACTAGGGGTGGCTGAGACATAAACTGATTGGGGACGCATAGCATCCCATTCTTCAAATTTCAGTGGTCGGTTATCCATACAAGAAGGTAGGCGGAACCCATGTTCTGCTAACGTAAATTTTCTGCGGTAATCCCCTCGGTACATTCCACCAATCTGAGGTATACTAACATGACTTTCATCGGCGAAAACAATTGCGTTGTCTGGTATAAATTCAAATAGGGTGGGTGGTGGTTCTCCTGGGGCCCTGCCAGTGAGATATCTAGAATAATTCTCAATTCCGTTACAGACTCCCGTAGCTTCTAGCATTTCAATATCAAAATTTGTTCGTTGTTCGAGCCTTTGTGCCTCAAGCAATTTTCCTTCTAAAACTAAATTGTCTAATCTTTGACGAAGCTCCTTTTTTATGCCAATTATTGCCTGTTTCATTGTGGGTTTTGGGGTCACGTAGTGCGAATTAGCATAAACGCGAATTCGTTCTAAATTGTCAGTTTTTTCTCCAGTGAGTGGATCAAATTCAAATATATCTTCTAGTTCTTCTCCAAAAAAAGAAAGCCTCCAGGCGCGATCTTCGAGGTGTGCTGGGAAAACTTCTAAAACATCGCCTCTAACTCTAAAAGTACCCCTTTGAAAGGCTTGGTCATTTCGACGATACTGTTGTGCCACTAAATCAGCCATAATTTGCCGTTGATCATAAGATTGCCCAGATGCGAGATCTTGGGTCATCGCACCATAGGTTTCAACTGATCCAATACCGTAAATACATGAAACTGAGGCGACGATAACTACATCGTCTCTTTCCATAAGTGCTCGAGTTGCTGAGTGGCGCATGCGATCAATTTGCTCATTTATCTGGCTCTCTTTTTATATAAAGGTGTCTGATCTGGGTACATAAGCTTCCGGCTGATAGTAATCGTAATAGCTTACAAAATATTCTACTGCATTTTCAGGAAAAAAACCTTTGAATTCTCCATATAACTGAGCCGCTAGTGTTTTGTTTGGTGCCAATATAATTGCTGGTTTTTGTGTCTTCTCGATTATATGTGCCATAGTAAATGTTTTGCCGGTTCCAGTAGCCCCCAAGAGTACTTGATTTTGCTCGTTTTCTTGTATTCCATTCACCAGCTCCTCTATGGCACTGGGTTGGTCACCGGCTGGCGTAAAATCCGTATGTAAAACAAATTTTTTGCCACCTTCCAACTTTTCGCGATTGGCCGGGAGTTCTGTTGGAGTTTCTGATTTGTCTTGCAAAATAAATCCGCTTTAAATGTAATTCTTTTTTCGCTGTCAAAAGGGTGCTTCTTATCCCTTGAACAGTGATATGGTTTACTGGCATATATAGGTCGATCGAGGGAGTCTGTCCATGCGCGCACGAATTTATAAACCTTCTAAAACGGCTATGTCTTCGGGCCTCGCTAAAACTAAGTCATGGATTTTGGAATTTATGCCAGAGAGCACAAGCGAAATTGACCCTTTAATGGGTTGGACATCCTCTGGTGACACTCAATCACAGGTAACCTTAACTTTTGAATCTAAGCAAGCAGCTATTGATTATGCTGAAGAAAACGGAATTGATGCTCAAGTGACTGATCCTAAGAGAAGAAAGTTTAACGTTCGTACAGGTGGATACGGTGAAAACTTTGCAACTAATCGTCGTGGTTCTTGGACGCATTAAATTTTTTTAATCTTAAAGGCTTGAATTGAATATTTTATGCGACACGGTGGAAAAGTTCTTATTGACCAACTTAGAATTCAAGGCGTTAAACGTGTTTTTTGTATTCCAGGGGAAAGTTATCTTGCTGCACTAGATGGGTTGTTTGAAAGCGGTATAGAAACGATAGTAGGTCGTCACGAAGGTGGCGTATCTATGATGGCTGAGGCCTATGGGAAGCTAACTGGTAAGCCTGGGGTGGCTTTCGTAACGCGTGGCCCTGGAGCTACTAATGCTTGCTCTGGTATCCATGTCGCGTTTCAGGATAGCACTCCATTAATTCTTTTAGTTGGCCAAGTAGCAAGTGATCAGCGTGACCGGGAGGCATTTCAGGAAATAGAATATAGAAAAATGTTTGAGTCACTTGCGAAATGGGTGGCTGAAATAGACCGGGTAGATCGAATACCAGAGTATATTGCGCGAGCTTTTAGTGTTGCTTGCTCTGGGCGACCTGGACCAGTCGTTTTAGCAATCCCAGAAGATATCTTGGCAGCCAATTGTGAGGTGCTGGATGCAAAGCCTGTTGTTGAGGTGACTCAGGGCGCAGATGTTAATGTGGTAAAAAAAATTGTTAGAAGAATAGCCGAAGCAAAGCGCCCTTTTTGTATTGTTGGTGGATCAAAGTGGTCAAAGAAAGCTTCTTTAAACTTACAAAAATTTTCTGAACGAATGTCGTTACCAATAGGTACCTCGTTTAGGTGTCAAGATTTCATTGATAATAGGCATCCTAATTATATGGGTGATGTAGGATTAGGTATAAACCCTCAATTAAAAGCATACATCAAATCATCTGACTTATTGTTATGCATTGGGGCTCGGTTGGGTGAAAATACAACAGGTGGATATAGTTTGTTAAAGGTTCCAAATACAGAGAACCCACTAGTTCACGTTCACCCAGATCCAAATGAGTTAGGACGAGTTTATTCACCTGAAATATCCCTGGCTTGCAATAGCTCTGATTTTTTGGAAGAAGCCTTAGCCAGCGCAGAGAAAAAAGGAAGTGACTTAACAAAACTTCGCAATGATTATCGCTCTTGGAGAGCGCCTTATGAAACCCCTGGGGCAGTAAAAATGGAGCAGATAATATTACAATTAAATGATGTACTTGCAGAAGACGCTATCGTTACAAATGGTGCGGGAAATTACGCTGCTTGGCTGCACAGATACTTTCAGTATAAATCATTTAAAACCCAATTAGCGCCAACTTCTGGATCTATGGGCTATGGAATACCCGCGGGCATAAGCGCTAAACTAGAACGTCCAAATACCGAGGTGGTTTGTTTGGCTGGAGATGGGTGTGCTCAAATGACTATTCAAGAATTTGGTACTGCCATGCAATATAACGCCAATATTATTGTTATAATTTCAAATAATGGAGTTTATGGAACAATAAGAATGCATCAGGAGCGGACCTATCCCGGAAGAATATCGGGCACTGACATGTTGAACCCTAATTTTGCAT
Organism: Paracoccaceae bacterium; assembly: GCA_029248915.1. Lineage (GTDB taxonomy): Bacteria > Pseudomonadota > Alphaproteobacteria > Rhodobacterales > Rhodobacteraceae > Salinivivens. Next base: position 12,024 of record JAQWIK010000083.1, read on the forward strand.
TGCTTGCAAAATCATATGGAGGTTTTGGTGAAACAGTAACAAAAACTGAGGAGTTCTTGCCCACTTTTGAACGAGCTCGATCATCAGGTAAACCCGCGATTATAGAATTAAAGACAGATCCACTAGCTCTTTCACCACAAACAGCTGCTTGAAATTTTCCTAAAAATTATTTGACTTCGTCAAATTTAATAACTTTCTCCAAGTTTTCGTTTGATATTTCTTCAAAATCAAAGTTGTCTAATCGCTTTGCCCTACGACCAGCCTTATCTGAGCTAATTTTAATATCTGATATATCTTTTGCCGCTTGATTAAAGTGACGATCTAGACTTTCGACCCTTACTCCAAGGCGATCTACATCGTGATATAGCAATGTCAGCTCGTTTCTGATGGCACCAGCTTGTTCACGCATACGTGCATCTTTAAGAATTGCGCGCATTGTGTTGAGTGTCGCCATGCATGTGGTAGGGGAAACTATCCAAACTCGAGCAGAAAAACCTTCTCTTACTATATCAGGAAAGTTTGCGTGTAACTCGGCATAAACAGCTTCAGAAGGTAAAAATAATATTGCTCCATCTGCAGTCTCGCCTTCAATTATGTATTTTTCAGAAATATCTTTTATATGCTTTCGAACCGATGTTCGGAATAAACGAACTGCGGATGATGTTTCTGTCTCAGAAGATGCGTTTCGAAGTGCCTCATAGGCTTCGAGTGGAAATTTACTATCTACAACGATTGGTCCTGGTGGATTAGGCAGTTTTATTAAACAATCGGCTCTTTTGCCGTTGGATAAAGTGGCTTGTAATTGAAAGCCGTCACTGGGCAACGCTTTGGAGACTATATCTGTTAGTTGAATTTCACCAAAAGCGCCTCGAGTTTGTTTATTTGAAAGAATATCTTGAAGACTAAGCACGTCTCCTGATAATTTTGTTATTTTTTCTTGTGCCTTATCAATAGTGGTGAGGCGTTGCTGGAGATCACCAAGTGATTGTGCGGTTCTTCTTGAAGAATGCGATAGGTTCTCAGTCATCTGAATTTGAACTTTTGCCAGTCTCTCCTCCATCATATTGATCATAGATAGTTGTGCTTTAGCTTGAGCTTCAGATACAGTTTGTAATCCGCCTGTGAGACGCTCTTGACCCTCACTAAGCTTTTGAATTTTTTCACCAAAGATGTTTAGATTATCAATAATAGGCTTATGTAAATTTGTAGAATTAGGTCGGGAGCGAAATATTAAAAATAATGTTAAAATTAGCAAAAAGGTTATGCTAAAAATTAATATTATCAGAATTGGTGAGAGATTTAAGTTCGTCATGTTCTTCCAAACAATTTCTCAATATCTTTTAGTTTTAGCTCAATATAGGTAGGCCTGCCATGGTTGCATTGACCGGAGTAAGGAGTAACCTCCATTTCCCTGAGAAGAGCATTCATTTCTTCTTGATTTAATCTTCTGCCTGATCTGATTGATCCGTGGCAAGCTTTTCGACTTAATATCGAAGCTATTTCTTCTTCTAATTTTTTACTGTTTCCACTGCTCGATAGTTCATCCAATATATCAAGGATTAACGACTTAACATTAAAATCCCCCAAAAGTGCGGGGGTTTCGTGTACGATAATCGCGTTTTCACCGAATTCTTCAAGTACCAATCCAGATTTAAGAAGCTGCTCCTTCTCTGTAATCAAGCTGGTAATATCAGAGTTTGACAGTTCTATAATTTCGGGAATTAAGAGCACTTGTCGAGTAACGCCACTGGCCGCTGTTTGTTTTTTAAGTTCTTCGTAAACCAGTCTTTCATGTGCTGCATGTTGATCTACGATGACAACACTATCGTCTGTTTGGGCAATTATGTAGTTCTCGTGAACTTGCCCACGAGCTGTGCCAAGTGGAAATTGTAAAGATACTTCGTCTTTTCTGTCATTGTCAGTAAAACTACCAGAAGGGGTTTCTAAAACTTCAAATTGTTGACTTCCAAAAATATTATCTGGAATAGGATTTCCTGAGCGGTTTTTGTTAAGGCTCGACTGATATAGAGATTTAGAAAACGAATTGTTTTCTTTCATCGCGCCCAGTGCTGTGTTTGCTATCGTAGAAGATGCGCGGTGGCCTGCTTCGGCTAATGAATGACGAATAGTAGAGATGACTAATCCTCTCACCACGCCTGGTTCTCTAAAGCGTACCTCCAGCTTGGAGGGGTGAACATTCACATCAACAAAATGAGGATTACACTCCAAAAATAACACAACGGCTGGATATCGGTCCTTTGCTAGAAAATCTGAGTAGGCCGCTTTAACGGCACCAATAAGTATTTTATCTTTTACCGGCCGCTGATTTATGAAAATGTGCTGAAGGTTTGTTGAACCCCGCGAAAAAGTGGGAAGAGCTGCAAATCCAGATAATTTTAAATTTTCACGTCCAGCTCCGACTGCACAAGAATTTTCTATAAAGGATGCGTCGAGAACCTTCGAAATTCTTTGCTTTAGAGCGACGTCAGGTGACCCCGATTCAGATATCGTGTCAAATAATACACGGTCTTTATTATGGCTGATATCTCTTAGTTTGAAGCTAATGTAAGGGTAAGCTATGGATAAACTCTTAATTATTTTATTAATCTCTTGAAGTTCAGTACGGTCTGTTCTTAAAAACTTTAATCTTGCAGGAGTAGCGTAAAATAAATCTCTCAATTCAATTACGGACCCTTGGTTTAAAGCAACCGGCTTGATTTTAGATATTAGACCAGCATCAACTGAAAGTTCGGCAGCTTCAGTTTCCATACCTTTTGTTTTAATATTTAGTCGGCTTACGGCGCCTAAAGATGGAAGAGCCTCACCTCTAAACCCAAATGTGGATATATTAAATAGATCGTCACTATTAAGTTTTGATGTGGCATGGCGAGAAACAGCTAAAGGAAGGTCAGTAGGTGTCATTCCGCAACCATCGTCTGTTACACGGATTAATGTTTTACCACCATCAGCGACATCAACAAAAATGCTTTTTGATCCTGCGTCAATAGAATTTTCGATAAGTTCTTTAACAGCCGAAGATGGTCTCTCTATAACCTCTCCTGCTGCGATGCGGTTTATGGCAGCTTCATCTAATTGTTTTATTACAGGTTGATCATGCTGTATTTTGTATTTTTCTACATTCATTCCACAACATTTAGCATAATTAGGTTCGATTCTAAACTGTCAAATTGCAAAAAATTTAATTTTGAGTTTAATTTTAAATGATAAATGATGAATAAAGCTTTCTGTTGCTCGAAGAAGAAGGAAAAAAAGAGTGTATAAAATATTAGGTATTCCACAAAGCCGTACCTTTCGTGTTTTATGGATGCTGGAGGAAATAGATGAAAACTACGATCATATTCCTTTGAAGCCACATAGCAGTGAAGTAAAAAAATTTAATAAATCAGGAAAAGTTCCAATATTGTTTGATGATGAGGAAATTTTAACTGATAGCTCTGCAATAATATCCTATCTGGGTGATAAGCACGGCAAACTATGCTTTCCGAGAGGTTCGGTCGAGCGAGCACGGCAGGACGCGATGGTTTTTAGATTGATTGATGAAGTAGATATGCTCCTTTGGAGTGCGGCTAGGCATAGTTTTATCTTGCCTGAAGAAAGGCGGGTTAATGCTATTAAGCCGAGCCTTAAATGGGAGTTTGAAAGGAACATTGATCGCATAATGGATGAGAAAAAAAGCAAATTTTTGATGGGAGAGGAGTTTACGCTTCCTGATATTATTTTAGCACATTGTGGAAGTTGGGCCAAGTCGGCAAAATTCCCATCAGAAAACAATAGTTTTACTGATTACGTAAATTTATGTTATAATAGGCCTGCGGTTAAGCGGCTAATTCAAAGTGTTGCTTAAAAGCAGATTTTCAATTCCTTTTGCTGACCAAAGCCCAGTAGCTAGAGCAGCAGTAATTAAATACCCGCCAGTAGGGGCGTCCCAATTCAGCATTTCTCCAGCAAAAAAAATACCAGGCCTTTCTGAAAGCATTAGGTTTTGGTCTAATTGATCAAAAAGTACACCGCCAGCTGTGGATATTGCTTTATCTATCTCATCCGTTCCTTCGTGTTTTATTTTTAATAATTTTAAATCGATCAATAGTTGTTCTTTAGAAAAAGAATCTGAACGGAACTCTCTTAAAAGTGCCTGTTTAACATTAGATAAATGGAGTACTTTTCTAAAGTAATTAGCCCAACTTATTTTCCCAATGGGTTTTTGGAGAGCATCAATTAGCCGTTTTTCACTCCAATTAGGTAAAAGATCTATAAAAACGTTTTCACCTTTTCTGATAGCTTGCGACAATGAATATATTCCGCCACCTTCTATACCGGACTGGGTAATTACAATCTCCCCCTGTGATTTCATTTTTCCAGCTTTTAGCGCTATAGCCTTTACGGGTTCTCCAAAATATTTATTGATGTGAGAACTCCAATTTATTTTCAAACCTACATTTGAAGCACTGAATTTTTCATTTTCAACATTAGGTAACCACTTAAGCCATCTAGCATCTGATCCAAGCCGTCGCCAGCTAGCACCACCCATGGCAAACAGAATAGCTTTTGCTGAAATTTCTTCTTGCCCTTTTTCAGTATTGAAAAGCATTGACATGTCATTCAAGGAAATTGCTTCCATTTTATGTCGCCGCTTTACTCCTCTGCTGTCCAGTTGAGCTAGCCAAGCTCTAAGCAAAGGCGAAGCTTTCATATGAAAGGGAAAAACTCTGCCGGTACTCCCTGTAAACAAGTTTATGCCAAGAGAAGATGCCCAAATTTGAACGTCATTAGGTGTAAAGTTCTCTAATGCATTCACTAGTTGTGAGCTAGGATCGGAGAAGTTATTTAAAAATTTTTGGATAGGCTCATTTTTTGTTAAATTTAATCCTGATTTTCCCGCCATCAAAAATTTTCTACCCATCGTAGGCATTTGATCGACAATGGTTATACTGTAGTTTAGTTTACTCAGATAGTCTGCTGCCATAAGGCCTGCGGGACCGCCACCAACAATTAGTACATCACACATTCACCATTCTTATTTGTCCCAAAAAGAAAAGTAAATATACCGGCCGAAGATGTTATTCGTAATTAAAAATTTATATTACTTAAGGAAATAATCCGTTGAATAAGTATGATAAGCTTCTCCCAGTTTGTCCTTTGTGTTTGCGTGAAATACCACCGGGGGTACCCCAAAGTTTGCATCACCTAATCCCAAAACTTAAGGGGGGAAAGCATGGTCCAACTATTTTAGTTCATCATATTTGCCACAAAGAAATTCATTCTGCACTTACTGAAGCAGAGTTGGCAAAAAACTATAATTCTATTGAAGCCTTGAAAGCGCACCCAAGGCTGGCAAAGTTTTTTAGTTGGGTCGCTAAGCGACCAGCTAATTTTTTGTCAAAGGTTCCAAAAAAAAGAAGAATTTAATTTATTAAACTTTTTATACCTGAGATGTGATCTGGCTGTGCTTCTAAAGAAGCACTCAATAATGCATGGGCCCGGCTCATCAAGTTTTCAGGCAAAACTATTTCGTCAACTAAGCCAAATTTATAAGCTTTGTCAGCATTTAATTTTTCACCTGCAACTAGTAATAATTTTGCTCGACTAGGACCTATTAAGTCCCTAAGTCTTTTTGGATCAGAAGGTTGAGGCAAAACCCCCATTTTCATCACAGGATAGAAAAATTGTGCTGTTGGTATACAAATTCTCATATCGCATGCTAGAAGCATTCCAAATGCACCTCCTGCAACTGTGCCATTTAAAGCGGCAATTGTAACACAGTTTAATTCCTTCAAACTTTGTGACAATTTCTCCCAAATTGGTGAGGTTGCCAATCCAGATTTTACTTCGCGCAAGTCTGCTCCAGCACTGAAGGTTTTACCTTGACCGGTTAGGATTATTCCCTTAGCCAAATTACCCTTTTCGATAATACCTAAGAGTTCTTCTAACATTTCACTAGAAAGTGAGTTAGCTTTTTCTGGGCGATTAATTTTAACCTCCCAAACAGCATTTTTATGTTTCTTTAGATTAATCAAATGAGCTTTACTTTCCGACGAATAGCCTCATCGCGCAGTGAAATTTCTTTTCCAACAAATTCATTTGCTTCAGGACCACACATCCATAGCAGAGCTTTTGCAGGCCAATCTGCGGGTATATGGGCACTCCAATCTAATTTGCTAACCTGGTTTATCCCGCTTTCTTTTATTTCAAGCTGCATTTGGGTGGCAACAGTGCCAGGCGAAAGACCCAGTGCTCGAATTCCAAACTCATTATATTCGGTATGTAGACATTGTGTAAGCATTGCAGCACCGGCTTTTGACGAACAATAATGACTCCAAGCCGATAGTGGGTTGTGAGCCGCTCCAGAGCTTACATTTAATATTGTTCCTTCACCGTTTTTGATCATTTTGGGTAAAACAGAATTTATAGTGTAGAAAACACTCTTGAGGTTTGTATCAATAACATTTGACCATTCTTCTGGTTTTATTTCGTGGATAAGCCCAATTGGCAGAATTGTTCCAGCATTGTTTATCAAAATATCTAGAGCACCAAAATGGCCATAACAAAAGTCTACCAAACCACCTACAAAACTTGACTTAGAGATATCGCCCGCAAAGCATTCGGCGCTATCGCCCAAATCTTTTTTTAGGCTCTCTAACTTATCTGAGTTTCGTGCAGTCAACATGACGTTTGCTCCTGCCTTTACAAAAGTTTTAGCTGTCGCCTCTCCAATGCCTTGGCTGGCTCCTGTTATTAAAACTGTTTTACCGCTTAAATTTACCATTTTTGAGGACCTATTAAAAAAAACGAAAAAATTTTAGATTAGTACTATATATTATGTATCTTGACGATAAAGATTCCTAAAGACAACGTACGAAATCAATATTAATTTGGATGATATATGTACCAAAAATTTTTTAGATTAACTTACTTGAGTTGTATATTAGTATTTTTCCCATTGCTGGCCCATGCTGAACTAAGTCCGAGAGAAGCCTGGGATAATTTAAAAAAACTTTTGGAAACTGGTGGCTACCAAGTCCTTGGGCAAGAGGTATCAGTCGGATCAAATCTAAGTATAAAAAACGTTCAGATTTTTTTTGATGTTGATAAACAAACAGATATTATTTTTAATATTGAAGCAATAAAATTAAGTGGGAATACGGACGGCTTCGTTTATATTAGTTTGCCAGAAGAGATCTATGTTAAATATCTTAATGAAGACGAATTTGGATATAAAACTGAAGCCAGTGTTTTAGTCCGCGCTCGTCAGCTCGAGTTTAAAGTTTCTGGTAAGCCGTCTAAGGTTTTATATGAATTTACGGCCTTGTCTGCTGGTTTTGCTTTGGTGGAGCTGCTTGATAACGGAGTTGCTTCGTCAGATTTTTCTGCGAACATGGAGCTAGTATTGGCTGATGTTAAATCGGCAATAACTTCGACCGGCGGTTCAAAAATTGAAGTTAAGTCTTTGCTTTCTACTTCGGGAGCTTCAATAAAAGGTGGAGTGAACCTACTTAACGTTCCGGTGGAGCTAAGTTTTCAATATGTTATGGATCAATTAAAATCCAACTCGGTTTCAAACGAACCAAAAATTTCTCTTAATGAAGACTTTGAACTGGCTTTAGAGAAAGGATTTTTTTCGACATCAAATTTTACATTTGATAAGAGCAAATTGAGTTTGAGCGCTGCTACACCTGGTGGACCTGTTTCACTTACATTAACAACAGGGCCTTCATCCTTGACTAGTGCTATTTCCCAAGCTGGTTTTGTTATTCAGTCAGAAAATGAAAATACCGTATTTAATCTGAACCTACCAAACGTTGAGGGAGATTTTGAGTTAGACTTCTCAGAATTTTCTAGTTCTTTGAATATTCCACTTTTAGCTAAATCGGGCGAACAGAAGTTTGGAATGAGTGTCAATTTATCAGGGCTGAATTTTTCTGATAATGTTTGGAACATTTTTGATGTTAATAACCTAATGCCAAATGATGCTGCATCTATAGAATTTGCCATGGAAGGTTTAACGATCCTGGATGAGGGTTTATCAAGCGAGGCGATAATGGAAAATCCAAATCTTGATCCTTTAGACTTTGGACAAATTTTAAACTTTCAGTTGAAGGAATTTCTTCTTTCTGCTTTAGGAATCAAGATTGAGGCCAGTGGAAATTTCCAGTTCGATAACGAAGATTTTAAAACTTTTGAAGGCATACCGAGGCCTATGGGGAAGGCTTCTTTGAAAATAGAGGGATCTAATGAATTTATAAGTAGGCTGGAGGATATGCAATTATTCCCATCTGAAACCATAATGGGGGCTAGAATGATGTTGGCACTTATTATGCGAGCAACTGGAAATGATGTTTTGCTGTCGGAATTTGTGATCGATGAAAAAGGAAAAATTTACGCAAATGGTCAACGGCTAAGATAACCTGCACAATAATTAAATCGATACAACCATTTTATAAAAATTTAAATTAAAAAGAAAAAAGAGGCTGAAGGTAGATATGTTAGAAACAACCTGCCAAAAAATTTTAGAGTATGCAGAAGTCGCGGGAGCAGAGGACGCTGATGTATTGGGAGTTAATGGAACTGCAACCTCCATAGAAGTGCGCAAGCAAAACCTAGAACAAATAGAACGTAGTGAAAGCACGGAATTTGGTTTGCGTGTATTTATTGGGCAAAAGCAGGCTATCGTGTCTGGATCAGATTTATCAGATGCTTCAATAAAGTTAATGGCTGAAAGGGCAGTTGAAATGGCTGCTGCCGCGCCAGTTGACCCTTACTGTGGGTTAGCTGACAAATCCCAGCTAGCTAAATTTTGGAATATAAACGATTTTGAGCTTTCTGATGATTACGATGAGCCGTTACCTGATGAATTGGAAAATATTGCGAAAGAGACAGAACATTTCGCTCTACAAAACCAATCTGTTGATCAGGTTCAGGCCGCTAGCGCTGGATATAGTAAAACAGAAATTCATCTATGTGCGACCAATGGATTTAATGGAGGTTACTCTAAAACAAGTTTTTCAAATTCGTGCGTTGCAATTGCTAGATCACAATCAGGTCTCGAGCGCGATTATGATGGTGACGTTCGCACCTTCAGAAGTGATTTGCGAAGCCCAGAAGAAATAGGTCTCTCAGCAGCTAAACGAGCTGTATCAAAACTGGAATCCCGCAAACCTAAAACTGGTATGTACCCTGTAGTTTTTGATGAGCGGGTATCATCGTCTTTGATCAGTCATTTGCTTTCTGCAACAAACGGAGCTGCAGTTGCCCGAGGAAATTCATGGCTAATAAATAGCCAAGGCACTGTGGTTTTACCTGAAAATCTGTCAATTATTGAAAATCCACACAGACCAAGACTCAGCAGTAGCCGTCCATTTGACGCTGAAGGTCTGGAAACTAAAATCAGAAAAATAGTGGATAATGGAATTTTGTGCGACTGGACTACCGATTTGTCTTCCAGCCGAAAACTAAAACTCGGTTCTACTGGTAATGCGACAAGAGGAGTTGCAAGCGTTCCTATGCCAAGCAATTGGAATATTTCTTTGACACAAGGTTCAAAAACCCAGTCTGAATTATTACAGGATATGGGCTGCGGTATATTAGTGACCTCTATGATAGGTTCTACAATTAACCCAAATACAGGTGATTATTCACGAGGTGCGTCAGGGTTTTGGGTTGAAAATGGAGAAATCCAGTATCCTATTTCAGAGCTCACTATTGCTGGTAATCTTATTCAGATGTTGAAAACAATTATTCCTGCTAACGATGCTCGGCAATATATTTCTCGAGTAGTACCCTCACTTCTTATAGATGGAATAACAATTGCAGGATCTTGAAAATTTAAAAACAGCCGCAATCAAAGCTGGTGAAATAGCATTAAGCTATTTTGATAAAAATTATAAAAAATGGGATAAGGAAGCTGGAGCTGGACCCGTTACTGAGGCTGATCTTGAAGTTGATAATTTTCTAAAAACGTTTCTTTTAAATTGTGAGCCAACATACGGTTGGCTTAGCGAAGAGACTGAAGATAGCTCGTCGCGGCTTACAAAATCAAAAGTTTTCATTGTAGATCC
>JAQWIK010000084.1 GCA_029248915.1 Paracoccaceae bacterium
CTCCAATTGCTGAAAAAACATTGGGGATAACCTCGACTGGTTTATTGTAAAGCTCTGACTGGGGATATTTATCTTTTATATCGTCACTAGCCAAAACGATGGAATTAAAACTCCAAAACAGGACTGCCAGGTAATTAAAAACTTTCATTTGTTCTCCACGAAATAAATAAATCTAGTCGCATAAGTAAACTTACGTAGGTTTGAGTTGGATCATTTTACTATTGCTACCCATTTTTTTTCAATTAGTTTCTCAAAACAATGGGGAATTTAATGATAACCAACAAACATGTATTGATAACCGGGGGTGGAACCGGAATAGGTAGAGCAATTGCATTATTATTTGCAGACGAAGGTGCCAAAGTCACTATCACTGGCCGTAGATCAAAGGTTTTAGAAGAAGTTGCGGATAAACGGGTCAATATTTCTGCTTTTCAAATGGATATATCCAATGAAAAAGAAGTTATTTCGGTAATATCAAAGGTAGTATCCCAGTTTGGCCCCATACAGGTTTGCGTGGCAAATGCCGGAATTGCTGAAGGAAAAAAACTTCAGAACACTGATTTAGAATTTTGGCAAAAAATAATGAGCACGAACCTTGATGGCACATTCCTAACCATCCGAGAGTCAATGAGGTCAATGCTGAAAACAGATTGGGGTCGTGTAATTGCAATCTCTTCAATAGCAGGCATCAAAGGATTGAAAGGGGCTGGTGCATACAGCGCCTCTAAACATGGTGTATTGGGTTTAATTAAGACCTATAGTGAGGAATACATGGGGGGACCAATTACCTTCAATGCCATTTGTCCAGGCTACGTTAACACACCGATTGTAGATACGAATATAAAATCGATGATATCGAAAGGAATTAGTGAAAAGGATGCTCATAAGATGATGCTTAACGCAAATCGTCATAAAAAATTAATCCAAACAGACGAAGTTGCTCAGACGGCGTTTTGGCTTTGCAGCCAAGCAGCAAAAAGTATTAATGGGCAAGCCATTGAAATCGCAGGTGGCAAAGTATGAGTGACTTTTTTAAGACAAAATCACAATTTTACCTACCCGAGGGAATGATTTACCTGGACGGGAATTCTCTGGGCCCACTCCCTAAAAGAGCCCAAGAGCGAATTCAGCACACTCTAAACAAAGAATGGGGGGAAATGCTTGTCACCGGATGGAATAAAGCAGGTTGGATGGATCAACCCAACAAGGTTGGCGATAGAATAGCAAAGCTAATCGGAGCTACATCCAAAACAGTTACTGTTGGTGATACTCTATCCATCAAAATTTTTCAGGCTCTTGCTAGTGCCACTAATTATCAAAAGAAAAGAAAAGTTTTACTTACCGACTCCAGCAACTTTCCTTCAGATATTTACGCGGCACAGGGCCTAGTGAATATGATACAGGCTGATCACGAACTTAAAATTGTCAGCACAGATAACTTAATTGAAAATATAAATGAAAATATTGCAGCTGTCTTTTTTACCGAAGTAGATTATAAGACCGGCCGTCGATATGATGCTAAAAAAATCATAAAAGCAGCAAAACAAAATGGATCTCTTGTAATCTTGGATTTAGCACATTCCGCTGGAGCTATCGATACAAATTTGACTGAACTAGATGTAGATTTGGCTGTTGGGTGTACATATAAGTATTTAAATGGCGGTCCTGGATCACCAGCATTCATTTACGTAAATCCTAGTTTAATAAACTCATTGGAACCGTGTCTATCCGGTTGGTTAGGCCACGAGAACCCCTTTGATTTTTCTTTACAGTACAATCCAGCATCTGGGATTGATAGAATGAGAGTAGGAACACCTCCTGTAATCGCTCTGGCAGCTCTAGAGGCTTCACTTGATATTTGGGATACCGTAAATATTAACGATGTTAGAGAAACATCTATAGAACTCACCGATCAATTTATAAATGGTGTAGAAAAAAAATGTCCAATGTTACAATTAATTACACCTCGGAAACCTGAAAACCGTGGAAGCCAAGTATCCTTCTCTTTCGAGCATGGATATTCTGCTATGCAAGCATGTATTGAGCGTGGTGTAATTGGGGATTTTAGAGCACCCGACGTGATGAGATTTGGGTTCACACCTCTATTCATTGATAGCCAAGACGTTGAAAGAGCGATAGAAACATTGGCGGAAATAATGTCTAAAGATTTATGGAATGACGCTAAATTTCAAAAAAGAAATAAAGTAACCTAATCAACAGTTACGGTATCTATGAAAATCATGAGTTGCTTTACCAAATGCCTCGAACAGAGGTTTTGATACAGGGTCCATTGCCGCGCAATATTCAGGGTGCCACTGAACAGACAATGTGAAACCCGGCGCGTCAGCAATATACAGTGCTTCGGGAGTACCATCGTGAGCATAGCCGTCAATCACAACTCTTTTACCCGGCTTCATTATTCCCTGCCCATGCAACGTATTTGTTAAAACTTTATTTTTCCCAAATATTTTTTTAAATGGGCCTTCGTCAGAGACTGTTACCTCATGCCTTAAAGCAAATTTTTCTTCCAAAGTACCATCGGGTGGCATTCTATGATTATCTCTTTCGGGGATTTCCCTAATTTCTGGATGGAGCTCGCTACCAAAAGCAACGGCCACCTCTTGAAAACCACGGCAAATTCCAAAAATAGGCTGTCCTATTTTTACACAATTTTTAATAAGGGAAAGACTGATAGCATCGCGCCCTCTATCAAATTCTCCATGAGCTTCAGTTTCCTTAATACCATATTCTGATGGATGAACATTTGGTCTGCCACCAGTAAATAAAAAACCATCACAGATCCTCATAAGCTCATCTACACTGACAAACTTTGGATCACCTGGTATGATTAGAGGAGTTGCCTCACATAAATCAACGATTGCTTCACAATTCATTGTTCCAGCTGCATGTGCTGGATACTGATCATTAATCAGATAAAAGTTTCCCATAATGCCAATTACAGGGCGTGACATTCAATAATCCTTCTTTAGGCCGTAATTAAACACATTTAAAACGGCCCGTAAACGAACCACCGTAAATTTTCCCTTAAAACAATAAGTTCATTCCGAAACTGACCAATTATTAAGCATTGAAACTAAAGGTGATTACGATTTGCTTTTGTGTTCTAAACGCCATCTATGCAGGATTGGTTCTGTATAACCAGAGGGTTGAGTTTCACCGCTAAATATTAAGTCATATGCAGCTAGGAAAGCTTCAGTATCAAAATTAGGAGACATTGGCCTATAATTTACGTCATCAGCATTTTGTAAGTCCACAATAGCTGCCATTTTTTTTAATGTTTTAACTACCAGATCTTGATCCACAAAATTATGGCAAAGCCAATTACTCAAGCTTTGAGAAGATATTCTACAGGTTGCCCGATCTTCCATTAGCTGGATATTTTGGATATCGGGAACTTTAGAACATCCAATCCCTTGGTCCACCCAGCGAACAACATATCCCAAAATTCCTTGGCAATTATTTTCAATCTCGCTCTGAATTTCGCTCGCTGTCAATTCATCGCCTAAATGTAGAGGTATTTGCAATAAGTCGTCTAAAGAACTTTGAACTGCAAGTGACATTATTTCATCTTGACGCTGCTGGACATTAATTTTGTGATAATGGGTCGCATGTAAAGTAGCGGCTGTTGGTGATGGAACCCAAGCACAATTAGCGCCAGCAAGTGGATGTTGTACCTTTTGTTCTAGCATATCCAACATTTGGTCAGGCATCGCCCACATCCCTTTTCCAATCTGAGCTATACCCTGCAATCCGCATTTCAAACCTATTTGCACATTTCTGTTTTCATATGCCTGTATCCAGGCCGTAGTTTTCATATCACTTTTTCGAAGCATCGGACCAGCTTGCATATTGGTATGAATTTCATCGCCAGTACGGTCTAAAAAACCAGTATTGATGAACACAACCCGTGATTTCGCCGCCCGGATACACTCTGATAGGTTAACAGACGTGCGGCGCTCCTCGTCCATTATCCCGAGTTTTACAGTATTTACCGGAAGTCCAAGTATCTCCTCAACGAGCTCAAATATCCGACATGTAAATGCAACTTCATCGGGACCATGCATTTTAGGTTTAACAATATAAACTGACCCGGCAGACGAATTACCGCCTTCGCGGTTTAAATCATGCAATGCAATGGTTACTGTACAAATAGCATCAAGAAGTCCCTCAAATACCTCATCACCGTTTTGGTCGAGCACTGTAGGCGTAGTCATTAAATGCCCAACATTTCTGACCAACATTAAACTTCTACCTTTTAAACTGGCAGTAGTTCCGCAAGGCATACAGTATGGAAAGTCGTCATTCAATTTTCGCGTAAAAGCACTATCTCCTTTTGTTACTTCCTCAGTCAAATCGCCTTTCATCAGTCCTAGCCAGTTTCTGTAAGCAATAATTTTGTCCGATGCATCAACAGCAGAAATACTATCCTCGCAATCCATAATTGTTGAGATAGCTGACTCAACCGCAATATCTGATATTCCAGCTAAATCGGACTGCCCAACCTCGCTATTTCGATCAAATTCGATCCGGACATGCAAATTATTATTCCGTAAAACTAAACAGGTAGGTTGATGAGGGTTCCCAACATATCCAATAAAACTATTCTCCAACTGCAGCTGTTTACCGGATAGATCAAGACTACCGTCTTTCACAGTTATCTCAGTTATCTCGCTCCAAGAACCATCAGTTAGTGGAAAGGTATCATCAAGAAATCGACGACCCCATTGAATTACTTTTTGTCCTCTTCCCAAGTCGTAAGCAGTTGTTTTTTCGACTGGTCCTATTGCATCTGTACCATAGAGAGCATCATACAAAGAGCCCCAACGCGCATTTGCTGCATTTAATGCAAAGCGAGCATTCATAATTGGTACAACTAACTGAGGACCTGCAATTTTTGATATCTCCGGATCTACATTTTCAGTTTTAATGCAGAATGCCCCCTTTTCTGGCACGATGTAGCCAATCGAATATAAAAACTTTTTGTACTCAACGGGGTTAAATTCTGTTTCCTTTTTTGACCTATGCCACTCATCTATTCGTTTCTGAAAATAAGTTCGCTTTTCCAACAGTTCCTTATTTGCCTGTGTAAGATCCCTAACCATCCTAGATAGTCCATTCCAAAAATTATCTGCCGCTATATTCGTCTGCGGCAGAACCTCTCGCTCAATAAAATCAATAAATTCAGATGAAACCCGTATTCCAAATTTTTTTTCTAAATGTATCATTTACCTACCCAACTATACTCTTTGGAAATATAGATGATTTAACTCCAAAGTCCATGAATTGGTTATATTATTTGACCAATTTTTTATTCTTAAAAGATCTCTTACATCTTTCACTACAAAATTTAATGTCGGACCAGCTTCTTTCCCACTTCTTTCTCCAAATGAAAGTAAAGCCGCATTCGAGACATATCTTTTGCGGAAGATCAGATTTTTTTCGCATTTTTGGCATTAAAAATCAAAGCTCTTTTGTCGGTTGATACGTGATTTGATTTTGGGTTTACTACGATCACTGACGAAATCTCTCGATTTATTTTGCCGACTGCCATGTTTTTTAACTATATCTTTGGCTTGCTTGCTGAAGCCATCCAGCTTTCTTACTTCCCAAACTTTTTCTCTGGCATACTTTCCAGCCCTATTCAGATCCACTACTGCCTCAGGGTAAGAAGAACCAAGGTTCAATCTCATTGCTCCAGTTCCAACTTTATGTAATTCAGCATTTGTAAGGTGACTAAGCTCCGGAACCCATTTTCGGATAAAGACTCCCTGAGGATCCTGATCGATGCCCTGCTTTATGGGATTGTAAATTCGAATTGCATTTATTCCAGTTGTCCCTGACTGCATTTGAACCTGAGGCCAATGAATGCCTGGATCGTAATCAGTAAAAAAATTTGCTAAAATCTTACCAGAATTTCGCCAATCTAGCCAAAGATGATAGGAAGCAAACGACATCAACATGGCTCGCATTCGAAAG
Organism: Paracoccaceae bacterium; assembly: GCA_029248915.1. Taxonomy (GTDB): domain Bacteria; phylum Pseudomonadota; class Alphaproteobacteria; order Rhodobacterales; family Rhodobacteraceae; genus Salinivivens. The sequence goes on from JAQWIK010000084.1 coordinate 5,998, forward strand.
TTGATCCAGCCTGTTTTCCTCAAATACCTCATGCATGCATCTACAAATGGAAAACCAGTTTCACCATTCTCCCAGGCGGTTAATAAGGTCATATCCGGTGTTTTAGGTCGCAAACTTTCGTAAGACCTGTGAAGACAAGCCACTTCAATTAAAAAGTCGTCCTCTAGTTTTTGGCTAAAATGATCTTTCCAAGCCAAACGAGATTTAAAAGATTTTACACAAGATGACATTTTTTTGTCTTCACAGCGATTATTGTTAATAAACCACAAAACCTCTCTAACCGATAAATTACCACAGGCTAAATAAGGCGAAATTCTTGAGCAAGCAGCTTCTGCTAAAAGTGGCGATGACATCTCCTTCCTATAATTACTGCCCCGCCCCTGAAAAAAACTTTCTAAATATTTCCATCCAATTTTAGCACCACCAATTTGTTTACTGTTTGTTACTGAATTGCCTCTGAAACTCATGTCGACTGAAATTTGAGAAAGATCAATTTTCAGAGGTCTTATATTTGGCTTTGCTAGGATAGATTTTGACATAAACTTATCTCGATTAGCTGCCCAATTATCTCTATCGACCAAACCTCGAACTATAGAATTATTCTGATACTCTAGGATTTTTATGCCGTTAACGCGTCCCCAAGACCGAACAGACTTATCCCGTTCAAAAGTCCAAGCATTTCCTGTTTCTTGATGACAATATATAGCGTTTATTCTAAATTCTGTTCTTAAATCTTCAAAAACCTTTAAAATTTTTCCTTGTCTAAAAACAAGAGCCTGACCTAATGCGCTTAAATCTGTTCTTAAAAATTCCAAAGATTGTTTTGTAAATTCCCAATGCCTGAGCGCAGCATCCTCTTGCTCCCAATAGTCAGGCTCAAAAACATAGATTGGTAATACAGGATATTCACCCAAAGCCGCTTCGTTTAAAGGAGCATGGTCGGAGGATCGCAAATCCCTTTTAAACCAAACTATATTAACAACTGTTTTTTTTCGTGATATTTCACGCTTCATGTTGCGGTTTGCTCCTAGGAATTCTATTCAGTTATTTCAAAAGTAGAGCACAACAGAAAAAGCACAAAAAGATTTTTACAGGATGAACATGAATAAGCTTAAAGATCAAAAAATCTATTTAAAAGATTATCAAGTTCCAAATTATCTGGTTGATCAGGTGGAGCTAATCTTCAAACTATCTGAAGAAAAAACATGTGTCTCAGCAAAAGTACATTTTCGGGCTAATCCCGAGGCAACAGACAGAAAATTTTATCTCGACGGAATAGATTTGGATTTGCAGTGGGCAAAAATTGACGGCGAAAAAGTAAATCCAACAGTTAACCCAACTGGCCTAAGTTTAAGTGTTAACAAAAAAGAATTTGTTTGGGAGTGCGAAGTAATCATCAACCCAAAGAAAAACACAGCGCTTGAAGGGCTCTACATATCAAATGGAATGTACTGTACTCAATGTGAGGCTGAAGGTTTTAGAAAAATTACATATTATCCAGATCGACCAGACGTGATGGCTGAGTTTTTTGTTCGCATCGAAGGAGATAAAGATACTCTTCTCTCAAACGGTAACCCTACTGCTCATGGAAAAGGCTGGATTGAATGGCATGATCCATGGCCCAAGCCATCATATTTATTTGCACTCGTTGCAGGAGATTTAATTTCAGTAGCCGATACTTTCAAAACTCGCTCAGGACGCAATGTAGAGCTTAATATATATGTACGACCAGGAGATGAAGATAAGTGCGCCTTTAGTATGCATGCACTGAAAACTTCTATGAAGTGGGACGAAGAAAATTATGGAAGAGAATATGATTTAGATCTTTTTAATATCGTAGCAGTCGATGACTTCAATATGGGCGCAATGGAAAATAAGGGTTTGAATATTTTTAATAGTTCTTACGTCCTGGCAAAACCTGAAACAACCACCGATGAAAATTTTGAAGCCATAGAAGCCGTAATTGCTCATGAATATTTTCATAATTGGACTGGCAATAGGATTACTTGTCGAGATTGGTTTCAGCTCTGTTTAAAGGAAGGATTAACAGTCTTTCGTGATGCGGAATTTACAGCTGATAAAAGAAGTTCTGCAGTCAAACGAATTAAAGACGTAATTTTACTGAAGAGCCGTCAATTTAGGGAGGATGGGGGGCCACTTGCCCATCCAGTCCGACCGGAGAGTTTTGTCGAGATAAATAATTTTTATACTTTGACTGTTTATGAAAAAGGCGCTGAGCTAGTCAATATGACCAAAAGGCTTGTTGGTGATAAAGCATACAGAGCGGCGCTTGATTTATATTTTGATACCTACGATGGCCAGGCTGTTACAATTGAAGATTGGATAAAAGTGTTTGATGATGTAACAAAACTCGATTTGAGCCAATTCATCCTCTGGTATCAACAGGCTGGAACCCCAATTCTTTCAGTCGCAGAGAGGTGGGAAAATAACTTTTTAAAACTTTCTTTCCACCAAGAAATTCCTGATACACCCGGGCAGTCTAATAAAAAACCACACCTCATACCCGTAGATATGAGCCTTTTAGATAAAAATTCTGGAGAAATCATCCATTCGGAAAATCTAAAATTGAGTCAAACAAAAGAAGAGTTTATTTTTGGGCCCTACAGCGAGAAACCAATACCATCTCTTTTAAGAGACTTTTCTGCTCCAGTCATTCTTAAGCAAAATATAGAAAAAGAAAGATTAGCTTTTATTTTTGAATACGAAACAGATAGTTTTAATCGCTGGGACGCAGGGCGAAAGCTTTGTGAAAACTCTTTGTTTAATATGATTTCAGAAGGTGCCCTACCCGATAATTTATACCTTGATTCTTTGAAGGAATTGGTACGAAATGATACTCTCGATCCAGCTTTCAGAGCCTTAACATTAACCTTGCCAAGCCAAGACGAAGTCACTCAAAAATGTCTAGATAATGGTGTTATCCCCGATCCAATGGCTATCTATCGCTCAATTGAAACTTTGAACCTGGCAATATCGGATCACCTAAAAACAGAACTGGAAGGTATATATAAAAAGTATCAGATAAATGAAGAATATAAACCTGATGCAACTCAATCAGCATATCGGGCATTGAGAAATCGAGCACTTTCATTCCTAGCCTATCACGACGGTGCGCTTTTGGCCAAAATTCAAGCTACTGAGGCCCAAAACATGACAGATCAGCTGAGTGCATTCTCAACTGTAATCAAACACAATCCGGACAGTGAGCATATCAAATTATTTTACGATCAATGGAGACACGAACGACTTGTTATTGATAAATGGTTTAGCGCCCAAGTATTAACAGCTCACCCGAGCTCTCTTAACAAAGTAGTAAAAGATTTAACTACTCACTCTGACTTCAACATCACAACGCCCAACAGAGTTAGATCCATAATGGGAGCCTTTTCAGCCAACACTGCTGGATTTCACCTGGAAACAGGAGAAAATTATAAATTATATTCCGACTGGATTTTGAAAGTAGATCCGGTAAACCCTCAGGTGGGAGCGAGAATGTGCTCGGCATTCGAAACTTGGAAGAGATATGATCCAAAAAGGCAGAAGTTAATCAAGTCGCAAATTAATAAAGTGCTGGAGGCCAAGTCCATTTCAAAAGATACAAGAGAAATGCTTTCAAGGCTTATTAATTAGGGCTTTGAAGTTTGAGCATTCAGCACGAAGTATTAAATCATTAATATTGTTGTTTTGCTATTTTTGCCTTTTATTAATCTTAAAATTTGTTATTTTCGCTCATATTTTTATTATAATTTTTTCAGTCCTAATAGGTCTACCGCTAGCTTTCGATATAGGACGAAATAAAAAATCTGGCATCCAAATTTCAAATAAAGAAATCGTTTGGTTTTCAGGAAATTTTAAAGGCCAAATATATTTATCGGATATCTCCAGTGTTGAATTAAAAAAAAGATTAGATCTATCTTACATAGTCAGGCTGGTAGACCAAAATAATAATAGAATTGTTCTACCAGCGGAAGCATTACCAAAAATAAATATTTTAAAAGAAACTCTGAGACTTTACGGTATCAGTGTTATTGATCGAAAATTCAATTAAAGAACTAAGGGGTTAGTTTTTTGGATTACCATTATTGTAACTATTGCTCATTTTAGCTAAACCAACATTACTTGGAAAAAATGAGAACGAAATGCTTGATGTAAGCTATAAAAACCCGAAACCAAAAATAATCTCTGGGGCAAAATTCGACTGGGAATTAGTGATAGGTATGGAAGTACACGCACAGGTAGCTTCTGCATCAAAACTATTTTCAGGAGCCTCAACAGAATTTGGCAATGAACCAAATTCAAATGTTTCATTCGTAGATGCGGGAATGCCTGGAATGCTCCCAGTAATAAATGAATTTTGCGTAGAACAGGCAGTTAAAACGGGATTAGGTCTGAAAGCTGAAATTAATCTTTGGTCTGCATTCGACCGAAAAAACTATTTTTATCCAGATTTACCTCAAGGTTATCAAATTTCACAGCTATATCACCCTATTGTTGGCGAGGGTGAGGTAATCGTTGATCTGGAACCAGGTATAGCGAGACGAGTTCGGATAGAACGAATTCACATGGAACAAGATGCTGGAAAATCTATCCACGATATGGATCCGAATATGTCGTTTGTTGACCTAAACAGGACTGGTGTATGCTTGATGGAAATTGTTAGCCAGCCAGATATTAGGGGACCGGAAGAAGCTGCAGCCTACGTTGGAAAATTACGACAAATAATGCAATATTTGGGAACTTGCGATGGTAATATGCAAAATGGCAACTTAAGAGCTGACGTTAACGTATCTGTTTGTCTGCCAGGCCAATATGAGAAATTCCAACAGACGAACGATTTTAGCCACCTAGGAATACGATGCGAGATTAAAAATATGAATTCTATGCGTTTTATTCAACAGGCAATAGAGGTTGAGTCTCGTCGTCAAATTGCAATTTTAGAGGCAGGTGGTAAAGTTGAACAAGAAACTCGCCTCTATGATCCTGAAAAAAGTGAAACACGATCAATGCGATCTAAAGAAGAAGCTCATGATTATAGGTATTTTCCCGATCCTGATCTTTTACCTCTTGAAATTGATCAAAATTGGGTTGAATCTATACGCTCTGGTTTGCCTGAACTGCCTGACGAGAAAAAATCACGTTTTATAAACGATTATAATTTGACTGAATATGACGCTGGTGTTTTGACAGCGGAAATTGAGTCTGCTGATTTCTTCGAGGAAGTAGCTAGGTCTTGTGAAGGAAAATTAGCTGCCAATTGGGTTATCAACGAGTTGTTTGGTCGTTTGAAAAAAGATGATCTTCCGATAAATGAAAGTCCAGTAACTCCAGATCAACTTGCGAATATAATTTATCTTATTCAATGCGGCGATATAAATGGGAAAATTGCAAAGGATTTGTTTGAAATAGTTTTTATCGAGGGTGGAAATCCAAACGAAATAGTCGAAAAACGCGGAATGAAACAAGTGACGGATACATCTGCCATATAAGAGTCGGTGGAAAAAGTGATAAATGACAATCCGGACCAAGTGGCAAAGGCTAAAATAAATCCCAAACTTGCTGGTTGGTTTGTGGGTCAAGTAATGAAAGCAACTGGTGGAAAAGCCAACCCGAAATCGGTAAACGAAATTGTTTTTAAAAAACTAAACTTATGACCAGAAAACAGGCTTTTTCACTTTTCAGTTAGCTTCAATTCCAATGCATGAATTTGGCTCAAAAGATCAGGACCCAAAGCTTCATGAACGGCTCTGTGTCTTTTAAGCCGAGACATTCCTTTGAATTTAGATGACTTTATGAATAATTTGAAGTGAGTTTCTCCATCACTATAACCTCCGTGACCTCGGTGAGCCTCGCTATCATTAATAATCTCAATCTCACTTTCTTGAAAAACCTTCTC
>JAQWIK010000085.1 GCA_029248915.1 Paracoccaceae bacterium
AGTTGGCGTTGCGAAGCTTAGTTCTGATGCCAGCCGTAAGAAGCAATCCAAAGGTTAATGCTGCAAGTGTCGATGCTATTCCCACAACCAACGTCACATATAAAGATTGTGCCTGCGCACTGTCCATCGATGAAAATGCTAATTCTTTTGCCTTTCGAATTTCGTTGAATAGATTTAAAAAACTTCCATCCTTGATCATATCCTGTAAATATTTTTCCTGGGCTGCTAGCTTAGAATTAGCCTTAACAATCTCAGACTTTAGATCTCCAAGCGACTGCTTGTATAAGTTAGAATAGGGGCTCAACTGTGTTGATGTCACAAATTCGTGATAGTCTAGTACAGTTTTTTTCACTTGATCTTGAGCTGATTGAATTTCGCTGTAAATTCCATCAATACCATCGAGAGCGGTGATCATTTTTCGATAAATTTTAATTGCATCTCTACCTATTGGTGGATCTATAAGCGCCCCTAGTCTCTGTCTAAAGTCTAATTTTTCAATTTTTCTATTTTGTGCGCCTTGAACAATTTCATTTATAAGTTTTATTGCTCCTTGAAGGTTCTCATATGCATCCTCAGAAAATTTATCGGCCTTTTTTATAGTTTGATTGAATTTTCCACGACTTCTTCCCACGTCGTCAAATTTTGCAGAACCTCCTAATCCAAGTTCTAAAGTTGCACGTGTTACAAAAGCAGAAGACTGAATAAGTGATGCATTCATGCTATTGATTTGTGTCTCTAAAGCAGATTCTATTTGGTTTAGGCGTTCTGTTTTCAGACCCATTGAGTTTATAACATACATTGCGTAACCTCCGAACGAGGCTAAAAGTAAAGCAAGACCTAGTACCAAAAGCAAAATTTTTAACGTGATTGTGAATTGGAAATTTCGCTGTTTAGCACTCATTTTTTTTCTCCATTATTTTTTTTAGACTACAAGACACACTTTTTGATACAATCATTTAATTTTTTTGATACTCTTGTAACTCTGTTGATTTGAGAAATAAGTCAGGTTTAAAAATTAAAGTGACATCACCCTCTTTTTCTTGAAAGTTTGGAAAGTATTTTGGAATTTCATTTTGAAAAACCTTAGTCGAGTCTTGAAAAAATGATTTTTGAATGGACTTTATGCCTAAAACGCGATCGATACAGAGAGCAAAGTCCACTCCAGACACATTGATAACTATAAACTTATTTCGCTCGTCGATGACAGTTAGGTCATGACCAAGGTGCCGCGATAGGTCAATGCAACTTAAAACTTGCCCGCGGAGACTTATAAGCCCTCTGATAAAATCTGCTACTTTGTATAAGGGAGTTACTTCTGAACCTTCAATAACTTCAACAACTTGCGTTATTTCTATGGCGATTGTGCTGTTTTTTATTTTTGCCACCATATAATCACAGCTTAGGCCGGTTTCAGTATCGTGGTCACCTATTTTGTTAGCTCGTTCTTCTTCGTTTCCAACAGCAATTTGGTTTTTCAGTTCTGAATAAACTAATGCAGCTATTTTTTCTGGTGAGAAAATAAAAAGATTTTGTTCGCCATACCAAACGATATCTTTAAGAAGATTGCTGATATTTTCCTCTTTGACCGGCGTTGCTCTACCGTTACTGCTCGACGATTTGACGGTAACAATTCCAACATGAGTTTCCATTGTAAGTGCAAACATAATTCCATTGAAGTTTATAGTAATAATGGTGCTGGGTGTTTTTCCTAAGCTATCATTTCCACTAGAATGTTTAATTTCATTTATTTTTAAATAACTTTCGTGGCTTTGAAATATGGGTAAAAGTTTTCCTCTATATTCAGTCGTTCCAACACAAGATCGTAAAAAACCTTTAAGTGGAGATATGTTTCCATAATCGTTGGTGATTTCAGTGACAAAAGCTACAGGTATTCCGAAAAGAATTCCCGCACATTCATATACAAAAACTTCGCTTGTATCTGTCGTGTCATTAATTTTAAAATTCGATTTTTCAGTCGTGAAGTTTTCTGCAGGAAAAGTCTTTGAGGGTTTAGGGGTTTCTTTAGTGTTCTCTTCTTTACTTAATTTTTTCTTTTTTTTCTTTTTCGGCTTTTTTACTTTTGCTTCATCAGCTTTTTGTTTATTTTCTGAAGCTACGATGACAGGTTTGGGTTGTTCAATAGTAGAGCTTGGTAAAGCATCAACTAATTGATTGAATTTTTCTTCAGAAATATTTTTAGGCGATATTTTGTCAAATTTTTTAGCCAAAAATTAGGCCTCACTCTTTATCAAGTTCAGTGCTTCATTTGTTAAATCAACAATTTCTTGGGTTGCTTGTTTGTTGTAACCAATAACTGATATCTTATTAACATTAGTCTCTGCAAAGCAAACTCTTTGTGAAATGCAAGTTTTAGCGACTTGAATCCCGTCTTCTTTAAGCTGTTCTATTACATGCGATAATATTGAGCTCCTTTTATTGACGCCATTTAAAACAGTCAAAATTGGTGGTTTTTTCACATCTTGTCCAGCCTGCTTGAGAAAAATTTCAATCCAACCTTGTCCAACTATATCATCTCTGGAAACGCGGCATGGTGTGATAATCAAAGAAGATTGAAAAAGAAACTGAGCCATTTCTTTAGTAAGACTGCCTTGCGTATCTATCAGCAGAAAATCAACCTCAACATTTTCTGCTGCTTGCAAGTCGGTTTGCTCAATAATTTGAACTCTAGATAATAATTTATCTTTTGTTCCAGTGATCCAATCTTTAGAACATTTTTGCTGATCTGCGTCTATAAGAGCCACCGAATAACCTGTGCGTATTAAAATGGCTGCAATGTTAATACATAATGTGGATTTACCTGATCCTCCTTTAACATTTGCAAAAGTTATAACTTTAGCCACCCTCGAGTCCTTTTTGATTTCAAAAGCTCCTGCTTCTAATTTTGATAACACTGTATTTTGATCCAAAAATCAAGTTATGGTGACGTAGGATTTTTGAAAATGAAAATCTCAAAATGCTATCGTCAGTACTTTTTAAAAATGCTACTACTGCTCTACAAGTAACAAAAAGAAATTTCATTATGACAACAAATTTTAAGGCTATTTCGACTTGTCTTTTGGCCTACTTTTGTTTTGATCTTATGAGCGTTCATGTGCGTCTTTTATCAATTAACTACTCGCCTCAAGAGCTTTCCGTTTATCGGAACGTTATTGGAGTTTTGCCAGCAATATTTTATATGTGGTACTCTAAGGAACTAAGCTTAAAAATTTCTGACTATAAAATAAAAAAATGGAAACTTGGTGTATTGCGGGGGTTAATTATCGCCGTTGCGCAACTTTGTTTTTACACGGCCTTGGCAAAATTAGAATTGGCAACTGTTTCTGCCCTTGGGCAGGTGAGTGCGCTTTTCATAGTTTTATTAGCTATTTTTATTTATAAGGAAAAAGTTGGATTTTGGCGATGGACGGCTGTAATTATTGGCTTTTGGGGTGCCATGATGATAATACGACCGGGTTCTGATATTTTTTCTTGGTATTCAGTTTTGCCAATTTGTGCGGCATTTTGTTATGCCTCTTCAATTATAACTTTGCGTAGCTTTGACAGTTCTGTATCAAGTGCGATTTTATTCCTTTATTCCGCCGTATCGGCAGCTGCTGGAGCGATGATTCTTGCCCTAGGATCAATTGATTTTACCCCTATTAAATCTGTGATTGATGGTCTTTTAATTACCTCCATGGCTGTTTGTGGAGGTTTTGGCGTCGTATTTCTGATGTTTGCTTTTCGTAATGCACCCTCAGCTTTATTGGCACCCTTCAGTTATTTTGGTATTTTGACGTCTTTTCTTATCGGTTGGATGGTTTTTGACGAATTTCCAATAGAAACCCTTTTCCCGGGAGTAATTTTAATTTTAATTTCTGGGTTTGTTATAATTTGGCGTGAAAATCGAAAATCTTAATTTTAAAAAGCTTTTAGTATATTTATAAATTATAGCTTTATTCGCTATTTATAGAATATTCGGTAAATCAAATAATTGATTTATGTCGCTAACTTTGAACAAAATTAAAATTGTTCACGACATAAAACTACTACTTTTATCCGAAAAATAAACTTTTATTACTTTTCACTTGCATCTTCTTTTTTCAAACTTAGCAAGCGCGAACGGAAATCTGTCGGGGGGGGGGAGTCACAATTGATTGGTTTGCCGCGTGGCGGCAAGTAAGAGTGCCCGCACTTTTAGAGTAAACGACCAGATTTTTCAAAATAGAATAGCTAGAAAGAAAATATGGATGTCTAAACCAAAATTATTTATAACAAGGCGCTGGCCAAGATCAGTTGAGGAGTTGGCGAAAGAAGACTTCGATGTCACATTAAATGAAATGGATATCCCTTTGAGTGTTGAGGAAATGCGCCATGCTTTGAAAAACTATGATGCTATTTCCCCAACAGTAACAGATATATTAAGCGCACAAGCATTTGATATAGAGAATATAAGTTGCAAGATCCTTTGTAATTACGGCGTTGGCTACAGTCATATTGATTTACCTAGCGCTCAAAAACATGAAATTTGTGTAACCAATACACCAGATGTCTTAAGCGACTGCACAGCTGATATCGCAATGACTTTAATGCTAATGGCAGCTCGGCGCGCTGGTGAAGGTGAGAGAGAGCTCCGTGCTAACAAATGGCACGGTTGGCGCCCAACTCATATGATTGGTACGAAAGTTACGGCTAAGACTTTAGGAATAATTGGTTTTGGGCGTATTGGCCAAGCTATGGCTTCTCGTTGTCATTTTGGGTTTGGAATGAAAATAAATATTTATTCTAGATCAAAAGTGAGTGATGAACTATTAAAAAAGTATAATGCCAAACAGTTCAGTACAGTAGAAGCTCTACTAAGCAAAAGTGACTTTGTTTCCTTACATTGTCCTGGCGGTACAAATAATCGCCACTTAATTAATGCATCAAATTTGGCTGAGGCAAGGCCAGGACTGATTTTGATTAACACAGCTAGAGGTGAGGTTATTGATGAAGCCGCACTTGCAAATGCTTTAGAAAATAATGTTGTCAAAGCTGCTGGGCTTGATGTTTTCGATGGTGAGCCAAAAATAAACCCTGTTTTGATGTCAGCACCTAATCTCGTGATGTTGCCGCATTTGGGTAGCGCTACAAAAGAAACACGAGAAGAAATGGGCTTTCGAGCTCTTGAAAACTGCAAAGCTTTTTTTCAAGGAGAAACACCTTTGGATAAGGTTGCGTAAATAATTAGTAGAATTTTGAATTTTAAAATCAGCTAAAAAATAGAGGATGATTATAAATATGTTTGAAAAACTTACCATACCGAATACCATTGCTGCCGGACCAGGCCCGGGAAATACTGATCCACGAGTTTTAGAACAATTTTTCAAAGCTGGGCTTGCTGATCACATGCATCCAGACGTTTTGCGCGGTATGAAAGAATGTAAATTTATGCTCCGAAAAGTTTGGGGTACTTCAAATATTCATACGTTTGGAGTTGCGGGAACTGGTTGGAGTGGGCTTGATGCGATGATATCAGCGGTTAAGCCAGGTGAAAAAGTTGTGGCTTTTGTAAATGGTACTTTTTCTGGCATCGACGCCCTTTCTTTACGTATGAGGGCAGCAACAGAGGAAGAGTTGAGTTCAAATCCGTTAGATCCAGATGCAAAAAGTGTAAAAGTCGTTGACGTTTCACATGGGCAATCGGTCGATGGGAAAACAATTGAGAAATACATTAGTGAGCATAAACCCAAATGGGCGTTTATGGCCCATTATGAGACTGGTTCAGGTCGGGTGAATGATATCAAAGCTTTCTCAGATTCTTGTGAACGTCATGGTGCTTTGGGATTAGTTGATGCAGTGAGTTCGTTAGGAGTAGGTGATTTTAGAATCGATGATTATCCTGGAGTGGTGGCGTGGGCTTCTTGCCCTCAAAAAGGCATAAGCTGCCTTCCTCTTACCTATGCCCCAGTTAGTTTTTCTAATAAATATATAGATGTTTTGAAATTTGGAGGTGCTCGAACTTTTGTCCATAATCCAATTCTTGAAGCAAGGCATTGGGCCATAATTGATGGTGAAGATGTAGATAAAGGGGTTTATCACAGAACTCATTCGGCATATGCAGTGGCGGCCTTTCACGAAGCTCTTAGAATAACTTTAAAAGAGGGTATTTCGAATAGGGCTGCAAAATATATGAAGTATGAGAAAGTTTTAAGTGCTGCATTCAGAGCGATGGGATGTGATGTAACGTCGGATATGACTTCGCTCGTAGTATTGAATTTACCAGAAAACCTTTCAGGACGCGAGATGGAGTTTGTACAGCAATGTCGGTCAGAAAATTTTGGTATTTGGCCAACACTTTCTGAACCAGTACAAGTCAGAGTAGGTATCCTCAACCTTTTAAGTGATGAAGCTATATCCGAAATCATCAATAAGTTTGGGGCAGCTCTCAAAAAGCTGGGTGGTCATTTCGATGATAAACTCATATTGCGTGAGATGACTGAACTTTCTGAAAAATAGCTGCCCAATAGAAGTATACTTGGCTAGGATAGGCCTCTAAGCTTTTGTTGGTTTTTAATAATAGCGTCAATATCTTGAAAATCTAGATTGGGGTATTGGCGTGTTATCTCATAAATTTTGTCTTCGTGAGATTTGCTGGACCAAGAACCTGAGGATGTGTCAGTTAAAAACTCTGTAAACATATCGACTGGGTTCAGCCAGTCGTAAGGGCCATCCAAATAAATCTTATATATGTCTCTTTCCAAACTCATAATTCTTCATGCGACTCTTTGAGTATCGATTTGATTGCCCAAATCGAATGAAGTAGCGACAACACAGCAAATATGCCTCCTATAAATCCGATTTCAAATATTCCTGGCCCATCAGTCTCATGGAATAGTACTACATAAAAGATTATACACATCAAAAATGTTGATACGATTACTCTAAATTTATATTCAGTCAATTTTTCTTTATCGTACATGGGGATAGTTTATTAATCACTTTCAAATTGATATATTAGAAGCCATCTTTCTTTGTTAACGTAAATTAAACTCTGATAAAATCAAAATAAGAAATAAATTGGTTTTCATAAAAACCTAAAAATAATTATTACCGTCATTTTAAAATAAACTTCCGTAACGGAAATTTTTAAAAAAAAGTGTAAAATTTAATTGACACTTTTTTAAAATTTTAATTAAATAGATTTATCGAGCTGAAGCCTATTAACAAGGATGACTTCGTTTGGGGGAAACTCGATGCGGAATTTGTCTATTGTTTATGTTCATCACCCTGATCTTTAAAAATAGATAAGTTTCAAACTGTTGGTGGGCGCTCATACATAAAGTATGGGCGCTTCCATCATTTTAAAGGTACTTTAAACTCTTCTTTATTCGGCCAGTCGGCCAATTTCCGCCAAAGCAACTGACAACCTAAGTTGACAGAATTTAAATTTATTTTACCATTCATTGTTTAAATATAATCTTGGGGGTTTTCATGGAATTATTAAGTTTTTCGGTATCTACGCCGTTTTGGATTTGGCTCTTATTTGCTCTTGCGACAGCTTATTACTACGACATTATGAAAAAACGAATTAATCATTTAGAGCAACGGCTCTTAGATCTTAATGGTTAGGTTTAAATATCCTTTCCTTTAAGGTTTATGTTTCCATAGTTTTCGGCGTGGTACGCGTACGGCTAGCATGAACATTAAAAGTGGGTTTCTAAACCGTTTCAAATCTAAAGCTTCAAAAACACCAATTGTGTTTTTCCCTTTGATGCTTGTTGAAACAGTTGCTCGACTGTAAAACGGTGCATCTAGGAGGCTTTTTTCTTGTTTTGGTTTAGATCTAATGTCACATCTAGTTTGCCGTTTTATGCCCCAAAGTGATCTTGAGAATTTTATATTTCTTGGAGCATTTGTTATGTTTTTGGCTATGCCATCACTGTCAAAATGATATTCGAATTGGTATTTTTCTTTGTTCCGTAATTCTAAATCATAGAAACAGGAAGTGCCTTTTCCAACCGGAAATCTACCCCAAGTCCAATAGTCAAAATCTTGCTCCAAAGCTCTGGTTCCAAAATTAGCATCGAAATATCCGTGACCTTTCCATTGCCATTCTGATTTGTTTAGGTTCACCTCGATTTCGGCTGTAGGTGCAAATGGTCGCCAGATATGTGTTCCCTCTTTCGTCAGGGGTAATTCAACATTTGTTATGCCAGAAGGTTTAAGCGTGATTGTCCCTTTAACCTTTGATATTAAAGGTAAGCTACTAACTTCATCAATTTTTATTATTAACTCTTTCTTTGATTGGTTCCACGTAAGAGAGGATGGCCCAATAGTCAGTTTATGCGGTTCCTGAATGAGTGCATTCCGACCTCTATCCGTCATTGTGAAACGACTTTTTTTGCCATAGGTGCCTATATTCAAGCACACGTTATTTTGAGGTTGTTTTCTTCCCGACCATTTGTACCAGGGAGAAAAAACGGAGCCAATGAATGCTATAATAGAGACTGCTTGGCCAGAGGTTGGTTCAACTCCATCAATGTACCACCAAGCATAGCCATTTGGTGGCACGTCTAGATTAAAATTTGGCTCGTTTTCATCTCCTCTACCGCGAGCAGTGCGGATAACGTCGCCATCGGAACTCCTGCTCCTGGATGCACCCCCCCGCCCACTAGAAATAAGTTGGCTATTGATGTCACGCACTTGGGGCGTTGAAAAGTTGCCATCATTCCATGCGGGCTCTGCCCGTAAAGAGAACCTTCTGTTGCTGGAAAGAGGTCGTTGAAATCCTTTGGTGTGGTAAGATTTCTTCTTTCCAAATCTACTTGAAAATTGAGACCAAAATTTTTGAAACATTCCAAGGTTACTGATTTGCATATTTCGAAGTCCTCTTTATTTTGGTTACGTTTTGAGAGTGGGGGTGCGTTGAGTATTATTTCAAAACGTTCGCTCTTTTGTGATTTATTTGGTTCTTCACGATCTTGGGCGCAGATATATAATGTAGGGTTTAAAGGTATCTGTCCTTTTTCAATTTCAAAAAACTCGGAATTCACCTTGTCAGAAAAAAATACATTATGATGCACAAGGTTTTTATTAATCGTTTTCGATTCAAAGCCCCAAACATTGGCTGATAGGCTTCTATTTGCATTTCGTGTTTTGTTCGCAATATTTCTCAAGTCGCTCCCCAGTAGCCCTGTAGCCAATGCTCTAGGATCACCATTGAAAATTACAGCATCTGTTCCGTGGCTTGTACCGTCGTCGAGGTATACCTTATTAACAAGTGAGTTGGATTTTTGTATTTCAATAACCTTATGGCCGTAAATAAATTCTACTCCTCGATCCATGGCTAGCTTTTCAATTGCTCTCGCAACTGAGCTGATGCCACCCTCCACAGTCCAAACACCTCTTGCTTCAGCCTGCCAAACCAGAGCCATTAGTGCTGGAGAGCTAAGAGGAGATCCACCGACGTATGTTGAATATCTACCAAATAACTGCTGAAGCTTGGGTTCTGAAAATTTACTTTTTAGGTATTTTTCTAAAGTAAAGAAGGGAAATAGAGCCGGTATAATCTTAGGGTTTTTGCATATCCCACTCAAGATTTCTAATGTAGCGGGAGACGAGCTTTTCATAATAGGCTTTTCAAAGCAATTAAACATTTCCTCAGTAGAGTTGAAAAAACTTATGT
Source organism: Paracoccaceae bacterium (assembly GCA_029248915.1). Lineage (GTDB taxonomy): Bacteria > Pseudomonadota > Alphaproteobacteria > Rhodobacterales > Rhodobacteraceae > Salinivivens. Next base: position 9,665 of record JAQWIK010000085.1, read on the forward strand.
ATTGTTTTCCAGCCTTGCCGCCAAATACTCTTCTAACTTCGTCGTATGCATCGTCCTTATTGCTTAAAAGATCAAATTCAGTTCCATCTGACCACCAATGTCGTGCAAGAATTTTTTGTTCTTTAAGCTCAAGATGATCAAAAATATTCTCGCCTACTTCTTTGAAAAGGCCTTGAAATACAGATAGCATTGTTAAAACTGTAGGGCCTATATTGACTGGTCCAGAAGCGGAATCGAGCGTTCTTATTTTTCCACCGGGATAATCAGAGCTTTCAAAGACTTTGACTTCAAACCCGTCATGGGCCAATTTAAGTGCTGAGACAAGTCCTCCAATTCCAGCTCCAACTACAGCAATTCTTTTGCGTTGACCTATTATTGATATATCCTTTGCCATAATGAATTGTTGACTCTAACTCAATATATGTCCAGAATAATTTACAGTATGTAAACATTTATTGTCACAAGGATTTCATCTCTTGATATCGAGAATTGAGAAGGCAATTCAGAAGAACTTATGCTCTTCGTCTATAGTTGGTAAGTTTCCTGAAAGTCTTAGAAGTGCTATAGAATATTCTGTTTTTCCAGGTGGTGCCAGGATACGGCCAACTATACTTTTTTCGGTTGCCAAGGCTTGCGGTGACGATATTCCTGAAATTACAGAGGCTGCAGGAAGTGCATTAGAGATGATACATTGTGCGAGCCTCGTGCATGATGATTTGCCTTGTTTTGATAATGCGGATACTCGGAGGGGCAAGCCAACGGTTCATAAGGCTTATGGTGAAAGCGCAGCGGTTCTAGCCGGTGATAGTCTAATTATTAATGCTTTTAATTGCCTAGCATCTGCTTCAAAGCATTCTCATACACGGTCTGCTAATTTAACTCTTTGTCTGTCGAAATATGCAGGGTTTCCGAATGGAATCTGCGCTGGTCAAGGTTGGGAAAATGAATCAAATATTGATTTGAAATCTTATCATATGTCAAAGACGGGCGCTTTGTTTATTGCGGCAACACAAATGGGTGCTGCCTCTGCAGGTCATGATCCGGATCCTTGGTTTGAGCTTGGCGCGCGAATAGGGGAAGCCTTTCAGGTGGCCGATGATCTTATAGATGTCCTGAGTGATGATATCAGCTCTGGTAAGAGTGTAGGCCAGGATGAAAAAAATAACCGTCCAAACGCGATCCGCGAATTTGGCGTTGAAGGAGCAAAGCGACATCTCCAAGATATCTTGGCGGGGGCTATCTCTTCCATACCTTCTTGCCCTGGAGAGGGACAGCTTGCGCAGCTTGTTAAAATGCAAGCAACTAAAATGTTGGAAATAAACGACTCAAAAATAATTGTTTAAAATGGTTCAGCGCAGTTCGCGATTTGATTTAAGCACAAAGCTTTTGAGCTGGTGGTATAATCAAAAAAATAAATTAATAAAAAATATACGTGTTCAAGATTTTTTTGCGCGATTTCCTATCACATCACGAGTAGCCAGAAAAGAAGGAGAAGCCATCTTCCAATTAATGACGGGCTTTGTAGATACTCAGATCTTATTCACCTTCGTTAAATCTGGTGCTTTAAGGCATCTTGAAGCCGGATCTTTAAGTATTGAAGAGTTATCAGATAAAATTGGGATAAACATAAAAAGTACTGAGATTTTATGTCGTGCTGGATATGCTTTAGGTTTTGTGCGCTTAAAATCAAAAAAGATTTTTCTTGCTAGGCGGGGCGCTTTGATCCTTAGTCTACCTGGCATGATGGAGTTAATAGAACATCACTCCATTTTCTACGCGGATTTACTTGACCCCATTTCGTTTTTTAGAGGTGAAAAGGAAACAAAATTATCAAAATTTTGGCCATATGTTTTTGGGCAAGCCGAGAGTTTAGATAGCGTAGATGTTTCGAGGTATTCAGATTTAATGTCAAAATCCCAATTTATGGTGGCTCGTGATACTATTGCCAGTATAAAGGTAAGGAAAGATACTAAATGGCTGGACGTTGGTGGTGGAAGTGGCGCTTTTGCAAAAGAGCTCGTAAATAAGCACTCTTCCTTAAAAATAAGTGTTTTTGATATACCGGGTTCAAGCGCTGAAAACCAGCCTCATAAATTTATACCTGGTTCCTTCTTTACCGATCAGATTCCGACGGGTTTTGATACAGTTTCATGTATACGGGTGTTGTACGATCATGACGACCAGACGGTTTTTGATTTACTAACGAAAATTTACTCTTCTTTACCAGTTGGAGGAAGAATAGTTATTTCAGAGCCGATGTTGGGTGAGTTGAGCCCAAATAAATGGGGTGATACATACTTCGCAACATATACCTATGCTATGAAAACAGGAAAAACCAGATCGCCATCACAAGTATCTGAATTACTTGAAAAAATAGGATTTTCCAAGATTAAAATTTTTCCTTCTCGGCGCCCATTTGTCACAACCGTTATAGAAGCATACAAAAATTAATCGTTAAAGTGTCAAAAAAAATTGACACTTAGGAATGTCAATATAAACTGTCACTATTAAAACGACTCTATTTCCTATTACTGGTACGGAGGGTAAATGGAAACGTCTGCTGTGCTTCTCGAGAAACCTGAGCACTTAACTCTCGAAACGGTTAGGTTGAAAGACCCTGACCAGGATGAAGTCGTTGTGCGAGTGATAAACTCTGGAATTTCTACTGGTACAGAAAAATTATTATGGTCAGGTGCTATGCCTCCGTTCCCAGGTTTGGGATATCCCTTAGTGCCCGGTTATGAAGCAGTTGGCGAAATATTAGAGGCCCCAAAAAGTGCTTCTTTAAAGGTTGGAGATTTAGTTTTTGTTCCAGGATCTAATGGTTTCGTTGACGCTAAAGGTCTTTTTGGAGGCTCTGCCCGCCACTTGGTAACACCAGTAAGCCGTGTCACTAAGATAAATAGCGAAATTGGTGAGCAGGGCGTCTTATATGCCTTAGCAGCTACAGCAAGACATGCACTCACAGGACCTGATGCTAAATTTCCTGATTTAATAATTGGGCACGGAGCGCTTGGTCGTCTTCTGGCTCGGATAACAATGATTGCGGGAGGTAAACCTCCTACTGTCTGGGAAATTGATGAAAAGCGGGTATCCGGAGCATCTGGTTATGAAGTTGTGCACCCCGATGATGATGCTAAAAATAACTATTCTTCTGTCTTTGATGCGTCTGGAAGATCAGACTTGTTAGATGATTGGATAAGTCACTGTGCCGTTGGAGCTGAGATTGTGCTAGCGGGTTTTTATGCTGACCGAATAAATTTTGCCTTTCCTCAAGCTTTTATGAGGGAAATAAAAATACGTATCTCAGCAGAATGGAAGCAGCCTGATATGCGAGCTGTTAACTCAATGGTCGACGAGGGTCATCTTTCTCTTGATGGCTTAATTACTAACCGAGCGCCTGCAGAAGATGCTGCATGGGCTTATCGGACAGCTTTTGAAGATGAAAGTTGCAGCAAAATGGTATTGGACTGGGGAAATCTACAATGAAAGACGATGTGCCTAATTTAAAAGACTACTCTTCGCGTTTAAGGGAAGAGGCAAATATGGATTTGGCTGATATTAAGGCTGATGAAGAAATCAGTGAACCAACTAAAAAAACCCAAATCATAGCCATTTATGGTAAAGGTGGTATTGGTAAGTCTTTTACCTTGGCAAATCTTTCTCACATGATGGCCGAACTTGGGAAAAGAGTTCTTCTTATAGGCTGTGATCCAAAATCTGATACGACCTCACTGCTTTTTGGTGGGAAAGCCTGTCCAACAATAATTGAAACTTCCACAAAAAAGAAACTAGCCGGGGAAGAGGTCAAAATTGGTGACGTATGTTTCAAGCGAGGTGGTGTCTTCGCTATGGAGCTTGGTGGTCCTGAGGTTGGTCGCGGATGCGGTGGACGTGGAATAATTCATGGATTTGAATTGCTTGAAAAACTTGGTTTTCATGATTGGGACTTTGATTACGTACTTTTGGATTTTCTTGGCGATGTTGTTTGTGGAGGTTTTGGGTTGCCGATCGCGCGAGATATGGCGCAGAAAGTAATTTTAGTTGCTTCGAATGATTTGCAATCTTTATATGTGGCAAATAATGTTTGTTCAGCCGTTGAGTATTTCCGAAAACTAGGAGGAAATGTTGGTGTGGCTGGTCTAGTGATTAATAAAGACGACGGAAGTGGCGAGGCGGCGGCTTTTGCAAAAGTTGCTGATATTCCAGTCTTGGCCTCAATTCCTCAAGATGATGATCTCAGAAAAAAATCTGCTAACTATCAAATCGTTGGTACATCAAAAAGTCAATGGGGTGACCTATTTACTGAATTAGCTGAAGCTGTAGCTGTCGCGCCTCCTATGCGGCCAAAGCCTCTGGACCCGGATGGGCTCTTAAACCTTTTTGACAGTAAGGAAACTGGGGGTGATTATACTCTCGTTCCCGCAACAGACGTTGATATGCGGGGCAAGAATGCAAAACCCAAAGTGTCCTTAGAAGTGGTTTATGACGAGGCTTGATGGGAAACGAAATTACATATGATAACGCCTCTTCGGCTGAATTAATCTCTCCAAAACAATCGAGTGAAGGGCCGGAAGCTATTCAAGGTGAATCCTCAGACATTGGATGCCATTCAAATTCAACGCAGCTTTCCGCTCTTGCGAATAACAAGAATGCTAAAATTCTTGAGAAATATGCAAAAGACTATCCTGTGGGTCCTCACGATAAACCACAATCTATGTGCCCAGCTTTTGGATCCCTTCGTGTTGGGCTAAGAATGAAAAGAGTAGCCACAGTACTGTCTGGTTCTGCCTGTTGCGTCTACGGATTGAGTTTTGTCAGTCATTTTTATGGTGCAAGGCGATCGGTTGGATATGTTCCTTTTAATTCGGAGTCTTTAGTAACAGGAAAACTATTTGAAGATATTAGAGATGCAGTCCATGATATGGCTGATCCAAAAAAGTATGATGCCATAGTAGTGACTAACCTCTGTGTTCCAACAGCTAGTGGTGTGCCTCTTCGTCTTCTTCCTGATGATATAAACGGTGTAAGAATTATTGGCATTGATGTGCCTGGCTTTGGGGTACCCACTCATGCCGAAGCAAAAGACATACTGGCTGGAGCAATGCTAAATTTTGCTCGTCAAGAAGCTGAAGCAGGACCTGTGGCAGCTCCATCTTCAGGTAAATCGGATCGACCAACATTAGCTATCCTTGGTGAAATGTTCCCAGCTGATCCTATGGTTATTGGTTCAATGTTGGCTCCAATGGATTTAGCGGCTGGCCCCGTTTTACCTGCTCGAGAATGGAGAGAAATGTATGCTGCCTTGGATTGTAGCGCTGTTGCCGCAATCCATCCGTTTTATACGGCAACTATGCGGGAATTCGATGCTGCTGGAAGACCGTCTATCGGAAGTGCTCCTGTAGGATATGAAGGAACAGCATCTTGGTTAGAAAGTGTTGGTGAGGTTTTTGGTGTTACAAAAGCAAAAATATCCAAAGCAAAAAACGCTGTCCTGCCTAATATTAAAAAATCATTAAAAGAAAATAAACTCAATGGACGAATTACGGTGTCTGGTTATGAGGGCAGTGAACTAATCGTTGCCAGGCTTCTATCTGAGAGTGGAATTGATGTTCCCTATGTTGGAACTGCTTGTCCACGCACAGCGATGGCAGAAAAAGATGCAGAATGGCTTGAGGCCAAAGGCGCTGTTGTTAAGTTCCGTGCTTCACTTGAAGATGATATTTCCGCAGCGGAAGCATTAGAACCAGATTTGGCAATTGGAACAACTCCGCTAGTTCAGCATTTCAAGCAAAAAGGTAAGTCGGCTCTATATTTTACAAATCTTGTCTCAGCGAGACCGCTTATGGGTCAGTCTGGAGCTGGTAGCTTTAATCAATTGATCAACGGTGTTTTAAATAATTCTGAGAAAATGCAAAGCCTTCAAAACTTTTTTGAAGGTGTGGGTTCTGGCGATACTTCTGGCGTATGGGAAGGTGAGCCTAATTTACGACCAGAATTTCGTGCTCAAAACCAGAAAAAGCTCGAAAAAGCTGCTCGCGCAGCCAAAGCGCAGGAGATGATCTGATGTTGGTACAAGATCACGATCGTGCTGGTGGGTATTGGGGTGCTGTTTACGCTTTTTGTGCTGTAAAAGGATTGCAAGTCGTAATTGATGGTCCAGTAGGATGTGAAAACTTGCCTGTTACGTCAGTATTGCATTATACAGATGGCTTGCCACCTCATGAGCTGCCAATTGTCGTAACTGGATTGGGAGAGGAAGAGCTCGGAAGAGATGGTACTGAGGGTGCTATGAGAAGGGCCTGGAATACTCTAGATCCAGCACTGCCAGCAGTGGTTGTCACAGGGTCAATTGCTGAGATGATTGGCGGTGGGGTTACACCACTAGGAACATCAATCCAGAGATTTCTTCCCAGAACGATCGATGAAGATCAATGGCAGTCTGGTGATAGAGCAATGACTTGGATATTTACCGAGTTTGGAATGACGAAGGGGAGAATGCCCCCTGAAAAGAAAAGGCCCGAAGGCTCTAAGCCTCGTGTAAATATATTGGGCCCAATGTATGGCACCTTTAATATGCCAAGTGACCTCTCTGAAATAAGGCGGTTAGTTGAAGGCATTGGTGCTGAAGTTAACATGGTAATGCCATTGGGCGCGCATTTGGCTGAAATGCGGAACCTAGTAAATGCAGATGTGAATATTTGTATGTATCGCGAATTTGGAAGAGGGTTATGCGAAGTTCTTGGAAAGCCATTTTTACAGGCTCCAATTGGAATGGCGAGCACAACAAAATTTCTTAAAAAATTAGGTGAAATGTTAGATTTAGATCCTGAGCCTTTTATTGAAAAAGAAAAACATTCTACATTGAAACCTATTTGGGATCTTTGGCGTTCCGTAACACAGGATTTCTTTGCGACTGCTGAGTTTGCTATTGTTGCGAATGAAACTTACTCACGTGGCATAAGAAATTATCTTGAAACTGACTTTGGATTTCCTTGTGCTTTTGCTGTTGGTCGCATTGCTGGTCAAAAGACAGATAATGATGAGGTCCGAAAACTTTTTAATGAAAAAAGGCCTCTGATTGTTTTTGGATCAATAAATGAAAAAATTTATCTTTCAGAACTAAAAGGTGGTCATGGTCCTGAACCTGCCTTCATTCCTGCATCATTTCCGGGAGCAGCTATTCGACGAGCGACAGGGACCCCCTTTATGGGGTATGCTGGAGCAACATATTTACTTCAGGAATTGTGTAATGGTTTGTTTGATGCACTGTTCCATATTTTACCTCTAGCGAGCGAAATGGACGCCGCCGAGGCTACACCCATAAATCTGAAAAGAGATTTACCGTGGGATCCTGAAGCTCAAAGTGAATTAGACAGAATTGTAGCTACCCATCCTATTTTAACAAGGATTTCGGCAGCTAAAAGACTTCGAGATCAAGCGGAGACTCAAACTCTAAAAATTGGAGGCGAGCGCGTTGATCTTGAAACAATATCCGCACTTGGAAATCAAAATTTATCAGAATTAAAGGGAGGTTAGTGTTATGTCAGAAATATTTCAAACGCATCAAGGCCATAGAAAAAAAATTAATGCTCGCTGGGAATACTCAGTGATATTTTGGTTAATTTTCCTTGCGGCAAGCCCGTTTTCAATGATCTTCTGGCTTGTTGATATATATAGAAGAAAAAGTATTTTTGTAGATGGTCCTGTGACCCGAGCTTGGCTCGAGGCCCACAGGATCACACCAGTAATTTTCTCGGTCTGAATCAGCCCGAGAAATAAGAGCTGCTCTGCATTTTGCAGATCAGAACCCCGAAGAGAATTAATCTTGGAGGGACCCGGCCACAGGGGAACTGTGGCGCCATGAAACATTCTGGAGGATATTTCATGTCAAGCAAAAGTGACCTGTCTTTTACAGGTTTAACCGACGAACAAGCGCAGGAGTTGCATTCTGTTTATTTGAGTGGGATGTGGTTATTCGTAACCGCATGCATTTTAGCTCATGTAGCAACATACATCTACCGCCCTTGGTTCGCATTTTAGGGAGGATTGATTTATGGCTAAATTCTATAAAATCTGGCTCGTTTTCGATCCACGCCGTGTGTTTGTAGCACAGGGTGTTTTCCTATTCTTGCTAGCAGCAATGATACATCTTGTTCTGCTTAGCACGGAGTACTTCAATTGGTTTGAATCAGCAGCTGCAGCAGCTGGTGTTTAAGCCCTTGTTTTGTACTAGGTGAACAAAAAAATAATACTACGGGCAGATGGCAAAGCCATCTGCCCGTAGTGACAAAATTATAATTAAACGCAGAAAGAATAAATCGCATAGCCCAACAACAATGTTGGGTGCTAGCTTCAATGGTGAAAAATGTCTGATAATCTAGAAAACTCTCTTCTACATAAAGTCAAAACACCTAAAGATTTACGCCTTCTGAATGATAATCAATTGGATCAGGTATCCAGAGAACTCAGAAATGAAGTTATCGAAGTGGTTTCTCAAACGGGAGGTCACTTAGGGTCATCACTTGGGGTAGTGGAGTTAACTGTCGCTTTGCATGCAGTTTTTAATACTCCTTTTGATAAGCTAATTTGGGATGTTGGTCATCAGTGTTACCCTCATAAAATAATCACAGAGCGCCGTAACGATATGAATAGTCTTCGGCAGAAGGATGGCCTAAGCGGATTCACAAAACGCAGCGAAAGCGAGTATGATCCTTTTGGTGCTGCCCATAGCTCAACTTCAATATCTGCTGCTCTGGGCTTTGCTATGGCAAGAGAATTAGGTCAGCCTGTTGGTGATACAATTGCCGTTATAGGAGATGGGTCGATTACAGCAGGTATGGCCTATGAAGCCCTGAATAATGCTGGCAGCGAAAATAAACGAATGTTCGTAATTCTAAATGATAACGAAATGTCTATTGCGCCTCCAGTTGGCGCAATGTCGTCCTACTTATCTACAATCAACTCACATCAGGCATTCGAAAAATTAAAACTTTTTGGAGAGGAGATTGAAAGTCATTTACCTTCTACACTTAGAGAGGGGGCTAGAAGAGCACGACAACTTGTAACTGGTAGAAATCAATCGACGTTTTTTGAAGATCTAGGATTTAACTACCTTGGGCCAATCGATGGGCATGATATGGGGCAATTACTTCACGTTTTGCGAGCTGCAAAGTTTAGGTCAACTGGTCCAACTTTAATTCATGTTTGTACTAAAAAGGGGCATGGATATGCACCAGCTGAAAACTCTGCTGATAAGTACCACGGAGTTTCTAAATTCAATATTCAGACCGGTCAGCAATCTAAGGCCCCTGCAAATGCACCCTCATATACAAGTATTTTCGGCAACTCACTTCTTGAAGAGGCGAAGTCAGATACGAGAGTGGTCGGAATAACGGCAGCAATGCCATCTGGTACCGGAATAAATATTTTGGCTAACGAGTTCCCTGAACGTGTTTTTGATGTTGGTATAGCTGAACAGCATGCTGTTACCTTTGCTGCTGGTCTTGCTGCGGGAGGTATGAAGCCATTTTGTGCGATTTATTCAACCTTTTTACAACGAGCCTATGACCAAATTGTTCACGACGTAGCTTTGCAAAACCTCCCAGTACGTTTTGCTATCGACAGAGCAGGTTTAGTTGGCGCAGACGGAGCTACTCATGCGGGAGTATTTGATATTTCTTATATGTCTAATATCCCCAACATGACTGTTATGGCTGCGTCTGATGAAGCGGAATTAGTTCACATGGTTAGAACTGCGGCAGAATTTGATGAAGGACCTATCGCATTTAGATATCCCCGTGGAAATGGGACCGGTATTCAATTGCCGCAAAGAGGTGAAATCCTTGAAATCGGTAAAGGGCGCATTGTCCAGGAGGGAGAAGATCTAGTTATCTTATCATTTGGTGCGCATATGAATTTAGTAAAGGACGCCGAGGTGGCTTTAGCTAAAATGGGTGTTAGTGTAACAATCGCCGATGCAAGGTTTGTAAAGCCTTTGGACGTAGAGCTTATTGATCACTTAATGGAAAATCACCCGTGTATGTTGACGGTTGAACAAGGCGCAATGGGAGGTTTTGGAAGCATAGTGCTGAACCATGTTAACAAGAATAGATCTAGAAATGAAAACCTTAGGTTTGATAGTATTTTCGTAGCTGATAGATTTATTGATCAAGCGGACGTTAACTCAATGTACGATGAAGCAGGTATGGGAATAAACGATATAATTGATAAAAGTATTCATTTGATGGAACAAAGCAATCAAATGTCAAAAAACTTTAATTTTGGCGATTTTAAACGGACTAATTCTTTTTAAACTAAAGTAAACTTACATTATGGTCAATTTTCCGTCTATTAATCCAACGCGGCGAACTAATCCTTTCTGTTTAAGTCTATCGGCGGCTTGAATAAAAAATTTATCATCAAATTTCTTATCAAACTTATCATTACTAAGAACGGTTAGATTATTTCTGTCTGCATACCTAATTATTAAAGGATCCGCACCGTGACCCTTCTTAGAAACCGTAAGATTATATTTGTCACGCTTGAAGATCCTGCATAGTGCAATTGGTACAGTTTCTTTTGCTCTGAGAAAATTTCCGTTCTTGAGGGCTTTCTTGATTCCATAATCAAAGAAAAGATGAGTGGGCATATTGTCTCTCTCAAGTTCGTTTATGAAATCTGAAAATTTCTTTAAATCCCATTCTACTAAGCCCAATAGATTATTTGCATCTACGGCAAATGTGAAATTGGTATTTTCGGATTTTTCAATATCGGTATAATTAAGGCCACGCTTAATATTTATATAGCCAAAAATAAGTAAAGATGCAGTTAGACCATAAATTACCAGCGTAATAATGCTGTCTTTGTCTGTGACATAAAGAAATACTACTGCTACTGTCAATGAAATCCAGAGCCAAATTCCTCTAAATGTTAGTCCAATTAAAATAAATAAAAGACTAATTATTATTGGGACTTGTGTGTTATCAAATGATAGCATTTGAGTGATTTATCCGTTGAATTATTTTTTCCACGAACCTGTATGCTTTTCCACATTAAAAATCAATAAAGCTTACTGTCGCGGTCGATATATAATTCTACTTTTTGCTTTTTTACGGCGTAAAAATATTGTTCTAACGTATCTTTTCCGGTTGATGGTGTTTTAAGTGGATCGTAACGCGTTTCGCTTTCATCCCATACTAGCATAGACTCAGTTGCATAATACTTAGCTATTTTTACTAGCTCAGATTTGTCTCTAGCCCATCCTGAAAAAGGTGAAGCAATCATAAGCAACAATCTAATTGCATCAAGTATTTTGGTTGGGAAGGATTTATATTTTGGTGTGACCTCAAATATTTCAAATAACATTTGCCCAATATTTTTCGGTGTTAATGACTGGTTAGGACCACCAATAGGTAGTATTTTTTTCCATTTATTTTCGTCGGCGATACACGATAAAATAAAAAGTGATAAATCCCTCTCGGAAATTGGATTACATTGGGTAAGTTTTCCATCTCCAAAATAGACATAAGGCTTACCTTTTTTAATATTTTCTATTTGCCCAGATAAAGATTTGAAATAGGCGGTAGGCCTTATAATGGAAAAATTTAATCCACTGTTTTGTAATTCTTTTTCAAAAGCTAGTTTTTCAAATTGAAAGGCTAACTTTGGTTTTTGAACACAAATAGCAGATAGCAAAATAAATTGTGAGCACTTTATATCCTTTGCTTTTTCAAGAAGTAACTTGTTAAGTTTAAAATCTACATAATGAGCATCTTTAGGCGCACCAGATCTGCTTGCTATGCAAGAGATAAATACATCTACATCTTGAAGATAATCCGTCCAACTATTATCATTTTCGGATATTTTTAGCACCTTTAAGTTTTGATCCTTTAGGTTAAAGTCGGTGCTTTCTTTTCTTGTTGCTACAACAACACTAAAATTTTGCTCTAACGCGCTTTTAACGACATTTATTCCAATGTAACCAGTTGCGCCGGCAACAAAAATTTTCTTCAATTTGAATACCTTGAGTGTTTTTACTTAAATATAATAATTCTATTGAAGAATAAATAATTTTTCGAAATGTTCATTTAAATAAATTTTGAACCATTGAGTATATTTTTCGGGAGAATTTTTGACATTTTCTCTTAATTTATCAATATCAATCCAAGCAACGTTTTTCACTTCTTCAGGGTTCATTGTAACGTCTGGAGTTGATGCACAGAAAGCAGAAAAACAATCCACAACTTCATGTTCTATGAGTTCAGAACCGACATTTGCTTTGTATTCTATTTGATCAATAAAGCGCAATTCCAAGTTCTTAAGACCAAGTTCCTCAAATATGCGTCTGCTTGAGCAGTCTTCTGAGCTTTCGCCCCAGTTTGGGTGAGAACAACATGAATTAGCCCAAAGTTCAGGCGAATGATATTTATCTGACGCTCTTTGCTGAATGAGTAGTTTTCCAGCACAAAAAACAAATACTGAGATTGCTTTATGTTTCAAACCTCTCTTGTGCACTTCAAGCTTCTCAACTGGCGCTAATTTCCCATTAATCCAGGCAGGTATAAAAATCGTCATGTATATTCCTTCGAAACAATACCTAACAAATGGGCAATATTTTTAATTGCAATTTTAAGATGAGCCAGTGGTTGTGCTTTACCTAAGTCCTTATTCATATAAGCTTCAAACGTCATTGTTTGTACATCCACATCATGGCAAAGTGAGACAAACCTTTCCCGTCTGTCATCTGTTTTATAATATGCGTTCTGCATCGCACCTAAAACTTTAAAAACGGTTCCATGTTGTTTTAAAAAAGATTTTCGGGCTAGATTAAGCAATTTCGGATTGTTTTTTTGCAAAGCTTCAGCAACAGCGGAAGCTGCCATTCGACCGGAACACATTGCGTAAAAAATACCTTCACCAGAACTGGGGGCAACTACACCGGCTGCATCACCAGCCAACAAAACATCTCGACCATTATCCCATTTCTTTAATGGTTTAAGGGGAATTGGTGCTCCTTCTTTTCTAATAGTTTCACAGTTCTCTAAGCCTGAATTAACTCGAAGAGACGAAGTTGCATCTTTTAAATCAAAACCCTTTACACCGGTTCCCATTCCCACTGATACGGTTTCTCCGTGAGGAAAAACCCAACCATAAAAATCAGGTGAAATTGAACCATTATAAATTACATCACATCGATCTGATTTATATCCAGAAATTCCTTGTGGCGCCTTAATAATTTCGTGATAGGCAATTACATATGGAATTTGATCTGAATCAGGTATCTCGGATCTAGCCACCTTACTTCTAGCGCCATCAGCCCCGATAATTATTTTTGCACTGATTTTTTCTTTTTTTTCGTTTTTATGGTTTAAAAACTCAATACTAGTTTCACCATCTTGCCGCGTTATTTTATCAAAAGTACCGGAAAACCTTGTAACTCCAGCAGTCTCGGCACGTTGCCGCAAGAATTCATCAAATTCTTCTCTATCTACCATTCCAACGAAGCCGTTCTCTATAGGGATATCTACACTGCGGTTTGTTGGAGAAACCATCCTTGCAGTCACAATTTTTGCTTTCAATAAATGATCAGGTATTTTAAAATCTTTTATTAGAATAGGTGGTACTGCTCCACCACATGGTTTAATTCTTCCTGGCCTGTCCAAAAGCGCAACTTTGTGCCCTAAATTTCCAAGATCTTCTGCGGCAGTGGCTCCACAGGGCCCCCCGCCAATAATTATAACATCAAACATTTTACTCACCCGGTATTGCTATATTTTTTCCATAATTTTTATTAAACGTAATTGATGTGCTTGCCAAAAGAGCGGCTAATGCAAATAAGCCGGCTTCTAATGAAAAAACCATACCATAAGCATTTGCTGGGCTAAGATTAGCCAATTGTAGTAAATCAACAAGAATGGTTCCTAATAAACCACCAAATCCAGCCGCTATCGCTTGTGCTGCTCCCCATAATCCCATTCTAGTTCCTTCTCGGCGTTTACTACCACTACCCGCTAAACTCATCATAGAACCAATAGCAGCCACAGCGAACATCCCATTAAAAAAACCGAGACCAATTACAGCAAATTCTAATGGTAAAGAACTACTTAGCTGTCCTAGAAGCATAATTGCTACAAGCATGAAACAGGATCCAAAGCATCCAGCTTGAACCCACGATTTTAATGTTCCCAATTTAAGAGCCGTTGCCAGTATCCCAATGGTTAGCATTCCTATAAATACTCCACCATTTTGCATTCCTGATAACGAAGTTGTTTCACTCGGAGTATAATTGAAAACAATACCTGCGTATGGCTCTAGAATGAGTTCCTGCATAAAGTAAGCAGTCATTGAAAGAAAAACAAAGATTGTAAAATTCCTAGTTTTTGAATGTGCCCACAAACTTTTTAATTCTTCGAACAGTGGTGCTTTTTCTTCGTTTTTTTGTTGTATTTTATCCAGGTTATTTTCAATCTTCCATGTAGCGGCAAGAGATATGACTAAAGTTAAAACGGTCAGGCCTGCTACAATTTTGAGCAGTAGTACAAAGCTATATGGAGCCAGTAGCATGCCAACAATTCCTGCCGTCATTGCTATTCCAAATATCATCATCAACCATGTAATCATGGCAGCGGCAGGTCGCCGCCTTTCAGCAGTATGTTTTGCCATGAGTGCTAACAAAGAGGTTCCGGATGCCCCTACACCCAGTCCAATAAGTGTATAAGCAAAGATAGAAAGAACTATTGCTATAAAAGGATTAGAATCAAAAAGCACTAAACTTAGTGTCGCCAAATTAGCTCCCATCCCTAAGATAAGCATACCTAAATTAATCCATTTTGTCCTGTTATTTTCGAGGTCAGAAATCAAACCCCATTTAGGTCTGGAAAGTTGAACGGCGTAGTGCAAACCAACTAAAAACCCAGGTACCGTAGCAGCCATAGATAACTCTACTACCATCAGACGATTCAAGGTAGAAGTCATTATTACGACTACTGCACCCAGACAAGCCTGAACCAGACCAAGTCGAAAAATTGAAAACCATCCTAGTGTTTTTTGTTGAATATCTATCGTCATTGTGACAGCGCCTGTGATATCCCAAGGGCGCAAACCATCATTCCGCTAACAAACATTAAGACTCCCGTTGAATTATACCAAGGAGCAAATTTTTCTGGATCGCTTAATAGCCGTCTCATCGCTATGATTTGCCCGATTAAAAGTGCTAAAACAAAAATAGAAAATATGGATAATCCCCACACATAAAGCAAAGTGATAACTAAAATTTGCGGAGTTGCCATCACATAGCATGCGATTTTTGCTGCTTTATCTGGACCTAACTGAACAGGAAGAGAATTTATTCCAAGCGCTTTATCTCCTTTTAACGCTTTGAAGTCATTTAGTGTCATAATTCCGTGAGCTCCAATTGCATAAGCAATCGCGACCAAAATAATTTTTGGATCTGGAAATGCCTGCAACATAACTGCAGCGCCTGTAAACCAAGGTATGCCTTCATAACAGAAGCCTACTAGGCCAGGACCCCATATACCTGATCTTTTCAATCTAATTGGCTCAATTGAGTATGCCCATGCGGCCAATGCCGCAATGATCGTCGCAATAAAGCCCCAAATACCGAGTTGCCAGCCTAGAACAACGGCAATGACTGTCATTCCCAAAGCTATTTTTAAACCCCAATTTCCTGGCATTCTACCGGATGGAATAGGTCTGTTTGGTTCATTTATTGTATCTACGTGCCTATCACACCAATCATTAGCTGCCTGGCTCATTCCACAAACTACTGGCCCTGCAACTATAATCCCCAGTATTAGTAAGTCTAAATTTTCTGTCACAGAAACACCTGAAGAAATAACACCACAAGCAAAAGCCCACATCGGAGGAAACCATGTTATTGGTTTAAGAAGTTCAAGAACCACTAAAAAATTCGGATATGCTGAAGATTGCTTGCTATTTGTGACACTCATATGTCATATATTATTGACAATATTAAATCATGCAACTGAAAATAAAAGCTTTTGTATAACTTTAAGTAAATTACTAAAAGTTGATCAATGATTGATATATTTAATTTTGAGTTTAAATCTCAAGTTTACTCAATTTTACGTAAAGACTTTGCCTCGAAAGCCCCAAAAGATCAGCCGCTGCGGCTCTGTTGTTGCTGGTTATTTCCAATGCTGCCTCTATACATATTTTCTCTATTACATCAGTAGTGTCAGTCACAATTTCTTTAAGAGTCACGCTGCCCACCAACTCTTTTGCAGTGACCTCATCCTGATTATTTTCCATTTTAGAATTTAGGTTTGGATTTTGCGCTCTGCTGCTAGGCGATGAAACTTCTCTTACAATGAAAGCGATTAAACCGTTGGCATCTGAATTATTACGCGAAACTGAGGCTTCAATATCTATTTTGGTTCCAAAAGAACTTTTTAGGTGGGTTGAATAAATTTTTACAGCTCCGGACTTCATAACATTTTCTAACATTATAGCTAAGTCGATTTCCCCTCTTCCCAGAAAATCTGACAAATTTTTTGTTATAACGTCATTCTTATGACTTGCGTTTGTAAGATCTAAAAACCTTTCGTTCGTGTACTGAATGGCACCTTTTATATCTGTGAAGATTATTGCGTCTGGACTATTATGAAATGTTGCCAAGAGGTTTTCTATTAGCTCTTTTTCCCCTTGTTTTCTAATTGTTTTAGGAAGAAATTTGCAGATTATAATTTGTTGACCAGCTGCTCTGTAAATGTCAGGAGTTAATGAAAAAATCACCTCTCCATTATTTGTATTAAATTCCTCACTAACGTCATAACTACCGTGTGCAGCTATGGAAATTTTTTCCATAAATCCTTTTCTTTCATATTTTTTGGCAAGAAAGGATTGCATAGATGCTTTCTCGTTATGCATATTTGCGCCTAAAAACAACTCTTGGAATTCAGGGTTGGAAAAAATTATTTCACCTGTTTTTGCATGCATAAAGGCTATGGCATCATTTGTTTTAGCCAATAAAACTTTAAAATGCGCTTCCAGCTCACGCTTTTCCTCAATACTTTCTTCAGCAGTTATTTGAGCTTTGACAAACCGCTGTTGATTTTCTGATATAGATTGCAGATCTCTACCGAGTAATATTATTTGTCCGTCTTTTCTAAGACGATGTATGTTATACTTGATAGGAAATTGCCACTGTACATTGTCCACATGGTTTAATTCTAGGCCATATAGAACTGTTTCGTTACTTTCTAATTTTTGAATTGCTGCTGCAATTTTTGGGATACTCTCCAGAGTTAAAAAATCTGTGATTTTTCGACCAATCCAGTGGTTTAAATTTCCATAAGATTTTTCAGTATTGTTCACCAAAATTGAAGAAATTTTATTGTCAGAATTCAATAAAAGTGCAATATCGGAAGAAGTCGCTAAAACTATTCCAAGATCTTCTGGTTCTATCATTGGAATTGAACCAAATTTCCAAACGGTATCGGGTTTCTGGTTCATCTTGGGGCGGTTCCAAATAATTCTAATAGACCTTTTGGCCTTTGCTTTTCGACGAAGTTATTTACTGCCTCAAGCGAATTTGTAACTAAATCGAAGCCCTTTAAGTCCACACCTTGGGAGATTAGTTCAATATTACTACCCCCTAAGAAAATTGGACACCTGTATTCAAAAGCTTTTCTAATTTTCTTGACGCAGTTGGCAGTTTCATTGACGCTTAAATAACTTGCGCATGAAAAAAGGATAGCATCGTAATCGTTGGCACGTTGCAACTCGCAAACCTCTGAATAATTCACATCTAATTTTATTTTTAAAGAGTGCCCTCGTCGTCTCAGCATGTCACCCAAAACTAAAGCTCCAAGGGTATGCTGTTCGCTTTCATGAACGCAGATAAGAAATCTTTTTCCATCATAAAAATCGAGATTAGATGGTCTTTCATCAGTTATTTGCTTCAATATTGTCTGTAAGTTGGCTGATCCAACCGTTGCTTCAGAAAAGCTTAATGAGTCGTTTACCCAAGAATCTCCGAGTTTAGTTGCAGCTAGAGGAATGCAATAAT
>JAQWIK010000086.1 GCA_029248915.1 Paracoccaceae bacterium
TGAATGCACAATTTCCTTTTGATAATACCTATTCCACTCTGCCAAGGCAGTTTTTTCATAAGCAAAAACCTGCTGCGGTTTCTAAGGCCGAGCTGATCGCCTGTAATTTTCAGTTAGCAAAAAATTTAGAGATAAAACTTCCCAATAGTGAATTAGAATTGATCTTTTCAGGACAATTAATACCTGAGGGAGCAGATCCCTTGGCCCAAGTCTATGCTGGGCATCAATTTGGCTATTACAACCCACAACTAGGTGATGGCAGAGCACTTTTACTAGGTGAGCTAAATACAAAATTAGGGCGATATGATATTCAATTAAAGGGTTCTGGAACAACACCTTATTCTCGTAGTGGAGATGGATTATCTTGGTTAGGCCCTGTTCTACGAGAATATATAGTATCAGAAGCCATGCATCATTTAGGGATTTCGACCACTAGATCTTTGGCTGCTGTAGCAACTGGTGATAAAGTTTTGAGAGAAACCGTACTCCCAGGAGCCATTTTAACAAGAATTGCGAAAAGTCACATACGCGTGGGGACATTTCAATACTTTGCCTCTAACAAAGATTTGGAAGCGCTTAAAACGTTATACAACTATACGAGGGAGCGGCATTACAACGAAGCAAATTCCATCTCAGAATTTTTTAGATGCGTGATTAATGCACAAAGCAATTTAGTTACCGATTGGCTTAGTGTTGGTTTTATCCATGGGGTAATGAATACCGATAACTGTTCAATATCAGGTGAAACAATAGATTACGGTCCCTGTGCTTTTTTAGACAAATATAGTCCCTCAAAGGTTTTTTCTTCTATAGATAGCCACGGCCGATATGCTTACTCAGCTCAAGCCGATGTGATAGTTTGGAATATGGCACAATTGGCAAATGCACTTTTACCAATTGTGCAAAACGATGAAGAGATATTAAATGAATTTAAAAGATTAATCCACGAAATGCCAAATCAAATAAGAAGTTTGTGGTTAAAGAAATTTGGGAAAAAAATTGGTATAGCGAAAACCAAGCCTGATGATTATAAATTGATAAGTAATTTTTTAAATGGCATGGCATCCAGAAATGAGGATTTCACGATAAGCTTTAGAAGGCTTACGGAGGAACCCGAATACTTCAAATCTGTTGACCCTGATTGGTTTGAGACTTGGAAAACCCGAACAACAGGTGGACCTGACCCAATTTCAATTATGGCTAAGGCAAATCCAAATCTGATACCACGCAATCATCATATAGAACTTGCAATAAAGGAAGCACTAAATGCAGATTTTACTCTTTTTTATCGATTAAACGAGGCATTAAAATCACCTTATGAAAAAACTTTAGAGTACGCAGATTTAGAAACAACACCGACGGAAGAGGAAGAAGTTATAAAAACGTTCTGTGGTACCTAGATCTTGCATTTCTAATAAACATAACGATAACATAAAGTGTTAATTAAAAAAATATATTCAAAATGACTGATACAATTCTGCAAAGGTGCGAGCGAAAAGGCTTGCGTATGACGGGCCAGCGAAAAATCATTGCTCAGGTGTTAGAGAACGCTGCTGATCATCCAGACGTTGAGGAATTGTACAAACGAACATCAAGAATCGACCCAACTATTTCTATAGCAACTGTATACAGAACCGTTAAGCTTTTTGACGAAGCAGGCATTTTAGATAAGTTAGAGTTTGGTGATGGCCGAGCGCGCTACGAAGACGCCGAGCGGGAACACCATGACCATCTGATTGATATTAATTCAGGAAGAGTTATCGAGTTTATGGACTCTGATATTGAAAAATTACAAGAAAAAATTGCTCAAAAGCTTGGATATAGACTTATGGGACATAAACTTGAGCTTTATGGTGTTCCATTAAAAAAGCCATCACTTGACAATTAAACCCTTCTGAGCGACGGGTGTGTTTGGTTGTTTGGGTTTAAATGATAAATCTCCGAGGTATTTTATTTATGATACTGTCAATGGCGTGTTTTGCTGTTGAGGACACATTTATAAAATTACTATCAGCCAGGCTACCAGCTACTCAAATTCTGTTTTCCGTAGGCTTTGGCGGTGCATTAATCACATTAGCTCTCGCCGTTACTCTGAATGTAAATCTAGCTGACAAAATATTACTTAATAAGCATGTGATATCACGAACAATTGCAGACTTATTCGGAGCTCTCTTTTTTACCTCTGCAATGGTTTTAATACCGATGTCTTTACTAGCTTCTATTTTGCAAGCGACACCATTATTTGTAACTTTAGGAGCTGCAATTTTGCTGGGCGAAAAGGTAGGATGGCGCAGATGGTCAGCAATTTTTATTGGTTTTTTGGGCGTTATAATTATACTCCAGCCTGGCTATGGAAGCTTCCAATTGGCATCACTTTTAGGTTTAGCAGCAGTTTTATGCTTAGCTCTCAGAGACGTCGTCACTAGAGATATGGCAACTGAAATTCCAACTTTAACTGTCACTTTTTATGCATGCTTAGCGATGGGCAGTGCCGGGTTTATTGCTTATCCTTTTTTTGGAACTCCCATAATGCCCACTACATTCGAAGCAATTTTATTGGTATGTGCGGCAATTATAGGCGTAACTGGCTATTTCTTAATTGTTTTAGCTACGCGTAAAGGCGATGTTTCGGTTATTGCACCATTTCGCTACTCAAGGCTTCTATTTTCTCTAGTTCTAGCGAGTTTAATTTTAGGAGAAATGCTTACGTTACCAATCTTATTAGGAGGTTTGTTAGTAGTGAGTTCTGGTATCTACACTTTCGGACGCGAGAGAAGATTGGTTAAAATACAGAAAAGTTTAAACCAAAAGAAATAAAAAGATTTATGTTAACGCTAACATTAAGTATATACATTAAATTCAAATTTTGTTACTCGGAGCTCATAATAAAGAGGGGCCTATTAAATGAGTACAATAATCGATATTCATGCGCGGGAAATTTTAGATAGTCGGGGAAACCCCACGGTTGAAGTCGATGTAACTTTGGAAGATGGGATACTAGGCCGAGCATCCGTTCCATCAGGCGCATCAACAGGTGCTCATGAAGCAGCAGAGAAAAGAGATGCTGATAAAAAACGATATAATGGAAAAGGTGTACTTAACGCAGTAGCTGCAGTTAATGGTGAATTAGCTGATGCATTGGTCGGGTATGATGTTACTGAACAAGCATCAATTGATGCTGCAATGATTGAAATGGACGGGACACCCAATAAGTCGCGTTTAGGAGCCAATGCAATACTCGGCATTTCACTTGCCTGCGCTAAAGCAGCTGCAGATTTTTGTAATCTGTCACTATATAGATATGTCGGTGGGCCCAACGCAAAAATTCTTCCTGTTCCAATGATGAATATAATTAATGGCGGCGAACATGCTGATAATCCCATTGATATTCAAGAGTTCATGATCATGCCAGTGTCGGCAGAAAATATAAAGGATGCTGTTCGAATAGGGTCAGAAATATTTCATACTTTAAAAAATGAATTAAAAAATGCGAACCTATCAACTGGGATTGGTGACGAAGGCGGTTTTGCTCCGAACATTAAGTCTACAAGAGAAGCTATTGATTTTATTTTAAATTCAGTAGATAAAGCTGGATATTCTGCTGGGAAGGATATATTTTTAGCCTTGGATTGTGCTTCAACAGAGTATTATCGCGAAAATAAATATGTTTTTAAGGGTGAGGGACGAGAATTTAGCAGCACTGAAAACATAGCCTATCTCGAAAGTTTAGTTAACGATTATCCAATAATTTCTATTGAAGATGGCATGGCTGAAGATGATTGGGAAGGATGGGTGGCTCTAACCGAAACAATTGGTGATAAAGTTCAACTGGTTGGTGATGATCTTTTTGTTACAAACCCTTTAAGACTAAAAATGGGTATTGATAAAAAAGCCGCCAACTCAATGCTTGTGAAGGTTAACCAAATTGGAACCTTGTCAGAAACGTTGAATGCAGTTGAAATAGCGCACCGAGCAAACTTTACTAATGTAATGAGCCATAGATCTGGCGAGACTGAAGACGCGACTATAGCTGATCTTGCCGTCGCAACTAATTGTGGTCAGATTAAAACTGGTTCCTTGGCCCGCTCTGACAGACTAGCTAAGTATAACCAACTCATCCGCATTGAAGAAGAACTAGGGGCTACCGCAGTATATGCAGGGCGTTCAATCTTAAAGTCTAATTAGAAATCTAACCATTAATTAAATTAGAAAGAGCTTTTGCTGTTCTTGGCAATCGTGCTTTTTTAAATAACTGACGGATTGTCCACTGTTCGTTAAATTTTCTATTGATTTCGCTTAATAGTCCCTGAGCGATTTTAATAATTAAAGAGGCATCATCTTCTAAATATTCTAATATTAAGTAATCAGGATCTAGTCGGATTAACCCGTATTGATTTAAAATTTGCCTTGGAAAATCTTTTTTGTTTAGCGTAATAATAGCATCGCATTTTCCAACAATAGCAGCTGCTAAAACATGTCGATCATTTAAATCTGGTAAGTACAAACTCTCTTCAAGCTCAAAACTAAAGTCAATTATACTATTTGGCCAATAAGCTCTCAAAATGGATATTTCTGCATCTGCTTGCAACTGCCCGAGTTCACCACTCTTTTTTGCCGAAGCGGACCATTCTTTCAGTATCTTTTCTGACCAAAAAGCATTGTCACGTTTTGATTTGACAGCTTCCAAAAGAATTGTGCGCATCACTGTAGGAAACAAAACACAGGTGTCGACTAAATAATTCATAACGAAAAGAAAAGAGACTTAAGGTATCCGTTTTCAGATAACATCGGATGCACTGGATGGTCTGGACCTGCAAATCCAGTAAAAATTATAGAAGCTCTTCTTCCCGAGGAATTGATGCCCCTAATACAGGACTCTCGAAATTTAGATAGTGAAGCTGCATGAGAGCAAGAACAAAGTACCAAAATGCCTCCCTCATTAACTAAGCAAGCAGAAGTTTTAGCAAGTCGCTCATAAGCGCGAAGCCCCGAGCTCAATGTTTGTTTTGAGGGAGCAAATGCGGGTGGGTCACAAATAACAATATCAAACTTTTTTTCTGCGTTCTTAAGACACTTTAATGTATTAAATCCGTCGCCTTTTATTATTGAAAGCGCAGACTTGAAGCCGCTGGCTTTAGCCCCTTGCTCTGCTAAGTCTAAAGCAGCCTGAGATGCATCGACAACCGTTGCCTCAACAGCTCCACCAACCAGAGCAGCCAGTGCAAAGCCACCCACATGAGAAAAAACGTCTAAAACAGTTTTGTTTTGGGACATACTAGACAAAAATGCATGGTTTTGTCTTTGATCATAAAAAAGCCCAGTTTTTTGACCATGGTTTAGATCTGCCATGTAAATGGCTCCATTCATCGGCACCTTCAAAGGAGTGGTTGGGGCAGATCCATGAATTAAAAGTGAGAAATCATCTAAACCTTCTAAAGTTCTCGCGCGACTATTTGCGTTTTTGATAATTCCTTCTGGATTAAAGAGCTCTACCAGAGTATCTGTAATAGCCTCTAAATTGTTTTCAGACCAGACTGAATTCGGTTGGATAACAAAAAACCCCCCAAATCGATCTATTATAGTTCCAGGCATTTGATCTGCTTCTGAATTTACAAGCCTGTAGTAAGGGTCCTTGAAAATACTTTCTCTTAAGGCCTTGGCTGCACTTACTCGTTTAAAAATAAGTTCTGAACCTATAATTTTGTTAGCGGTTTTTGTAATCACTCTAGCAAAAATTTTTGATTTTGGATTGACCACTACCGTTGCCAAAAAATTTCTGTCATTATCTTGTAATTCTACAATCTTGCCAGATGTAAGTTGCTTAGTTCTTCGATCTAGAATTAACTCATTATCATACACCCAAGGAAACCCATCTAAGATTTTAGCTGGTGAAACCTTTGGTTTTAAACGAATTATTGAGTGCTTTTCTTCTCTCACCATAAATTACTTTTACATAAACTACGGCAAGATAAAAGACTTCACATGTGTAAAAGTCTGACTTGCACAATTTTTTTTATTCTTGTATCTCTTCAAGTTAGCGCTAACATTCTGAACTTTTTCTAGGGAGAGAAATTCCAAATAATTTAATAAAAAAAAATTTTGGATTTCAAAAACTATGCCATTAAATAAAACTCTTTTAAAAGTAACTGACAGAATTATCGAACGTTCAAAAGATAGTCGCGAAAAATATGTAGATAGAATGAAATCTGCGGTAGAAAGAGGCCCCAGAAGAGCGCATCTTTCTTGCGGAAATCAGGCACATGCATACGCTGCAATGGGAACAGACAAAGAAAAATTGGCAAATAAAAGAGTGCCAAACATTGGGATAGTATCAGCCTACAACGATATGTTATCAGCTCACCAACCTTTTCATAATTTTCCTGATTTGATTAAACGGGAGGCAAGAAATCACGGCGGTACCGCACAGGTTGCTGGAGGCGTTCCTGCGATGTGCGATGGAATAACGCAAGGTGAAACAGGTATGGAATTATCATTGTTTTCGCGTGACGTTATCGCTATGGCCGCAGGTATCGCTTTAAGCCACAATACTTTTGATACTACAATTTATCTGGGTGTTTGTGATAAAATCGTTCCTGGTTTGGTAATCGCAGCCGCTACCTTTGGTTTTCTACCTGCAATTTTTTTGCCTGCCGGGCCAATGACCTCTGGCCTCCCTAACAATGAAAAGTCTCTTGTCCGCCAAAAATTTGCAACTGGTGAGATTGATCGCGCTGAATTAATGAGTGCAGAAATGAAAAGCTATCATGGTCCTGGAACATGTACATTTTACGGAACAGCCAATTCAAATCAGATGCTTATGGAGTTTATGGGGCTACAACTCCCTGGGTCTTCTTTTGTCAACCCAGGGACACCGCTTCGTGATGCTCTCACCAGGTATGGAACTCAAAGAGCATTGGATATTTCCTCTTCTAGTAGTGAGTTCTGCCCAGCCTATGAAATCTTAAATGAAAAAGCATTTGTAAATGGGATAGTTGGGTTAATGGCAACAGGAGGCTCAACTAATTTAGTACTTCACATTCCCGCAATGGCTAAGGCTGCAGGCATAAACTTGGCTATGGAAGATTTTGAAGATATCGCAAAACTAATACCCCTAATGGCAAAAATTTATCCAAATGGCTTAGCTGACGTAAATCATTTTCATGCCGCTGGCGGGCTCTCGTTTATGATCAATGAGTTATTAAATGAAGGCTTACTTCATGATGATGTGAAAAATGTAAATGGGCACGGAATGAGTCAGTACCGAAATGAGGCTCGGCTGATAGATAATGAGATAAGGTTTCCATCAGGTGCGGTGACTTCTACCAACCAGAAAATTCTTCGACCATTAAAGAATCCATTTCAAATAACTGGGGGATTAAAGCAAGTTACTGGTAATCTAGGTAGTGCTATAACAAAGGTTTCGGCTGTTGAACCAGATCTAAGGGTAATTAAAGCACCGGTGAAAGTTTTTCACGATCAAGAAGCAATCAAATCAGCTTTTAAAAACAATGAATTCCAAGAAGATACCATATTTGTGGTTCGCTTTCAGGGACCACGAGCAAATGGTATGCCAGAGTTACACAGTTTAACTCCAGTACTGTCCACCTTACAGGATCGAGGCTTAAAGGTTGCATTAGTTACCGACGGGAGAATGTCAGGAGCATCAGGGAAAGTGCCATCCGCAATACATGTTACACCCGAAGCTGCTTCTGGCGGGCCTATTTCAAAACTCCGCGATGGTGATATAGTTTTGCTAGATGCTGACAATGGAATACTTGAAGTTCAAATTGAGGACTTAGAAAGTAGACCATCGGTTTCCGTCGACCTTTCTGATAATCAATATGGATTAGGTCGAGAATTATTTAATATTTTTAGAGAAAATGTTGGCCCAACTTCAGAAGGTGCAAATTCAGTTTTGTAAAAAAAAATGGACCCTTATCAAGCTAGTAAAGAAACTGAAAAAATATGCCAGTTAGCTCCGGTAATCCCTGTTTTGGTTGTTCACGATTCTGATATAGCGAAACCCTTGGCAGAGGCCCTTATATCTGGAGGCTTACCCGTTTTAGAGGTCACATTACGAACACAATCTGCATTAAAAGTTATATCGGAAATGGCAAAAGTGCCCGGAGGAGTAGTAGGAGCAGGTACTATTACAAAATCTATTGATGCAAAAGACGCTATTAATGCTGGCGCCAATTTTGCTGTTTCACCAGGATCTACAGATAATATTTTAGAGGCGTGTGAGCAGCAAAAACTCCCAATTTTACCGGGTGCTGCAACATCAACCGAGATAATGCGTTTATTTGATCTGGGATATTCTGTGCAAAAATTTTTTCCAGCTGAAGCAATTGGAGGGCAAGCCGCCTTAAAAGCAATCGGAGGGCCACTTCCAAATGTAAAGTTTTGTCCTACAGGTGGTATTACTATTAATAATGCCAAAGGTTATCTAGAGTTGGAAAACACTCTATGTGTTGGAGGAAGTTGGGTTGCACCTAAAAACCTAATCGAAAATAAAGATTGGAAAAGCATCACTGATTTAGCAAGGACGGCATCAAAAATGGCTTTTTAAAGTCAATCAGACTTAGATCGTTGCCTTGATTTCCATCCTCCACGTCTTTTGGGCTTAACCATAGTCAGAAGTCCCTCCTCCAGCGTTTCCGTCATTGGGTGATTGGAAAATCCAGATTGATATCTTTCAAGCAAATTTTGAATACTTATGTTCGGATCCTGCTCTATTGGCAGACTTA
>JAQWIK010000087.1 GCA_029248915.1 Paracoccaceae bacterium
TTCCAAGGGCTCTGATACTTTAAAATTTAGAAATCTCCTTACCTGCTCGTCAAAATCATAAAGATCATTATTCTCGAAACCATTCGACAATGAAAACATTTTTTTTGAGTGCTTAATTTTCGAAAATTTTTCAGACGGTAAATATCCAATTTTTTCTGTTGGACTATCTGGTTTTTTATATTGAGGAAACTTAAGCTCAATTTCTAAATTTCTTTTCTTTAGAAAATCAAATTCCGCATCCGTCATGATGGGACTATCAATGCCGTGATAGGCGTTGTTTGCTTTGTCTAACAATTCTGCAAGATGAGTTAACTCATCTTTTGCCATTTTGTCCGAAAGATCTTCAACAGCTGTGTAATCTGTCATTATCAGTCCCATATTACTTTAATACCGTGATAAAGTTTCTTAAAAGCCCAGTCTAGTGACAAACCTTATAAGTCTTTGCTAGAAAAATTGATTTCTAATATTAATTATTTTAATGGGTATTGAGATTTAAGATATTCTATAAACAGAGGCGCCGCATCTAAACAAAACTGAACATTAGTAAAAAGTTATTATTTTGAAATCAAATATTAAAAAATTGAATTCACTTGGATTTGAAAAATCACCGAGCAATACTAGGGTCGTTGTGGCTATGTCCGGAGGTGTTGATAGCTCTGTAGTAGCAGCTAAACTTGTTAGTGAAGGTTACGATGTTATCGGGGTTACTCTACAACTTTACGACCATGGAGCTGCTCTTGCCAAAAAAGGGGCATGTTGTGCGGGCTTAGATATTCATGATGCAAGAAGGGTTGCCGAAAGCATGAATTTTCCCCATTATGTTCTTGATTATGAGAATATTTTTAAAGAAACAGTCATAGATGAATTCGCAGATAGCTATCTTGGCGGAGCTACGCCTGTACCTTGTATTCGATGCAATGAGCGAGTAAAATTTAAAGACCTGTTGGAAACAGCCAGAGATTTGGATGCTGACTGTATGGCAACCGGCCACTATATTCAAAGAAAAAACGGAAAAAAAGGACCTGAGCTTCATTGTGCAGCTGATCCAAAACGTGACCAAAGCTATTTTTTATTTCCAACTACAAAAGAACAACTAAACTTTCTAAGGTTTCCTATTGGTCATTTAAAATCAAAAGAAGAAACACGGGCGCTGGCCAAACAGTTTAATCTAAGCATATCGGACAAACCCGACAGTCAAGATATCTGTTTTGTACCAAATGGTGATTATGCTGCAGTAATTGAAAAATTAAGACCAGGGGCTGCGGAGCCTGGAGAAATTGTGCATGCAGATGGTCGTGTTCTGGGAAAACATGCAGGAATAATTAATTTCACAGTTGGTCAAAGAAGAGGCTTAGGTGTGGGTGGGTTAAATGATCCTTTATATGTAATTTCTTTGAACGTCGAAGATCAGAAAGTCATCGTTGGACCAAAAGAACTTTTAAAAGCTCACAAAATTAAAGTTTCGGAAATTAATTGGTTAGGAGATCATGATTTCTCTTCGAGAAAACAATGGAAAATAAAAGTTAAAGTTCGTTCAACACGTCCTCCCCAAGATGCAGTGGTTAGGCCTAACTCTCAATATACCGCTGACGTTGAACTCGTTGAGCCAGAACAAGGCGTGGCATCCGGCCAAGCATGCGTTTTTTATGATGAAAAGAACTCAAGAGTGTTAGGCGGGGGTTGGATAAAAAATGCTGACTAGCTTACTCGTCCTTGACCAAAAGAATACCTAAACTATTTATTACTTATACTGTAAAATAGGGCTTTAGTATGAATCACCTAATCAAAGTGTTCCTAGTATTTGTTTTCTGTTCAGGTGTGGCCAAAGCGACCGAAACACAAAAACTGCTAGATGAATTAGCAATGGCCTCTTCTGCCGAGATTGCAAAAACAATTACACTTAATATTCAAACGGCTTGGATTAAATCACATAAAGATCCGTCTGAAGAAAGATTAATGACTCGGGCCCTTTCAGCGATGGATAGCGGTAACCTGGTCAAAGCAGAGAAAGAACTTACAAAACTGATAATTAAAAACCCAGATTTTGTTGAAGCTTGGAATAAGCGCGCCACTGTACGATTTTTTAATGGAGACCTATCTGGGTCGGAAACAGATGTGTTTGAAGTTTTATCTCGAGAGCCACGGCACTTTGGAGCTATTTCAGGTCTGGCCATGATAAACCTTCATGTAGGCGCTCTGCCTGAAGCTATCAAAGCTTACGAGATGCTGTTAAATATTCATCCCCACGCTGAAGATGCAAAAAAGTTTTTACCAAAATTAAAGAAACAGATAGGTCAGCACGAATTATAGAGGTCTACACCTAACTTCGTTGTTATGATTCAATACCAAGTTTTATGTATCGTGCTTTTCGCATCTTTTTAAAATCCTCACCAGCGTGGTAAGACGATCTGGTTAATGGAGACGCTGAAACCATTAGAAAACCTTTGCCATAAGCCGCTTGCTCATATGCACTAAACTCGTCAGGGTGCACAAATCGATCAACGCCGTGATGTTTTGCTGTAGGCTGAAGATATTGTCCAATTGTTAAGAAGTCGACTTCTGCCGATCGCAAGTCATCCATTACCTGGGTTACTGCTTGCTTATCTTCGCCAAGACCAACCATTATGCCAGACTTGGTAAACATAGAATTATCCAATTCTTTGACTCTTTGTAAAAGTCGTAGAGAATGAAAATAACGAGCTCCAGGTCGGACTTTTGGATAAAGTCCTGGAACAGTTTCTAAATTATGATTAAACACATCTGGTTTAGCTCTAACAACAGTTTCTAAAATGCGATCTTCACACTTTAAAAAATCGGGTGTCAATATCTCAATTGTGGTATCAGGGCTTTGCTTACGAACTGCTCGAATTGTTTGAGCAAAGTGATCAGCCCCACCATCTTCCAAATCATCTCTATCAACTGAAGTGATTACAACATGCTTAAGACCAAGTTTCTTAACCGCAACCGCAACCCGGCCAGGTTCAAAAATATCTAAATTAGATGGTTTGCCAGTAGCTATATTGCAAAAAGAGCAACCGCGGGTGCAAATGTCACCCATAATCATCATAGTTGCATGACCTTGGCTCCAGCACTCTCCCACGTTAGGACAGCCTGCTTCTTCACATACCGTCACCAGGCTATTATCCCGCATTATATTACGCGTAGTTTTATATCCCTCGCTTACTGGCGCTTTAACTCTTATCCAATCCGGCTTTTTTGGCTGAGGGTTATCAACCTTATGAGCTTTCTCTGGATGCCTTTGACTAGGAATTTTCAGATCACGCATATTTTTTCACCCTGATATGCAATTTTAGTCACGATAACATTTATATAAGATAAGGGTAATACTTAAAATTTAAAGTATTACTTCACCGAAAAGTACAAAATTTAAATTGTCTAAGTAAAACTATCTGGCATTGACGTTTTTTTATTGCTCACAAAAGCATTCAAAGCTTCCTCAACTCCAATATCCAACGAAGGTTTGACATAATTATCAAGTAGACTCTTGGCTCGTCGTGAGGCTATTTTCATTGTATCTAAACTGCCTTCCTCCTGCCAAGTCTCGAACGGTTTATAATCAAAAAGGTCTGATCTCCAAAAGGCACTTTTAAAATTAGCTTGTGTGTGCGCACAGCCCAAATAGTGTCCACCAGGTCCCACCTCTCGAATAGCATCTAAAGCCTGAGCGTTTTCATCCATAGCGATGCCTTTTGCCATCTGATGCAAAACACCCAATTGATCCGCATCCATAACAAACTTTTCAAAGGAAGATACTAATCCACCCTCGAGCCAACCACAGGAATGCAACATAAAATTTACCCCACCCAGCAAAGCTGCGTTTAAAGTATTAGCAGATTCATAAGCAGCTTGAGCGTCGGGCAACTTAGAGCCGCAAAGTCCTCCACCAGATCTAAACGGCAATTTGAGACGACGGGCCAATTGCCCTGCCCCATAAAGTATATGGCTAGCCTCAGGAGTGCCAAAAGTTGGGGCTCCAGAATTCATATCAATCGATGAGACAAAAGTTCCAAAAATCACTGGCGCTCCTGGCCTTATTAATTGGTTATATGCAACGCCCGCCAAAACTTCTGCTAAAACCTGCGTTAGAGTTCCTGCAATGGATACAGGGGCCATTGCGCCACCAACAATGAAAGGAGATACTATACAGGCTTGATTATTTTTAGCGTAAACTTCCATTGCACCCATCATAACATCATCAAAAGTCATGGGAGAATTAATATTTATAAGTGAAGTCATCACTGTTTTATTTTGAACAAACTCCTGGCCGAACAATATATCACACATATCAACGCTATCTTGAGCTCTGGAGGGCTCTGTAACTGAACCCATAAAAGGTTTATCAGAGAGCGTCATATGAGCGAGTAGCATATCCAAATGACGTTTGTTGACTGGAACGTCTGTAGGCTCACAAAGTGTTCCACCTGAATGGTGAAGCCACTTAGACATGTAACCAAGTTTTACAAACTTCTGAAAGTCTTCAATCGTCGCATATCGCCGACCACCATCTAAATCTCTTACAAACGGAGGCCCATAGACCGGAGCACACACTAATGATTTTCCTCCAATTTCGACTGAACGATCAGGATTCCTAGCGTGCTGAACAAAACTAGATGGTGCAGTTTTTATCAATTGTCGAGCTAAACCCTTGGGCACATGAACGCGCTCCCCATCCACATCTGCTCCTGCATTTTTCCATAGCTCAAGTGCCTTTGGATTATTAACAAAAGCAACGCCTACCTCTTCTAACATTAGTTCGGCATTCGCTTCTATCAGTTCTAAAGCTTCCTCGTTTAAAATTTCGAAAAGAGGTATCTTTCTCTCAATAAATTTTGCTGTATCAAAACTTATAGAGGTTCGAGAAGCGCGACGAGCAGCGCCACCACCACCTCGTGTTCTTTTTTTTGACGTAATATCTGACAAATATAAGGATCCGTTACTTATTAAATAATGTTTTGGTTACTAGCAATAACTCTATTCGTTTGTCTTTAGATTTGCGGCTATTAAGAGGTGAAAGCGACATCTCGTTTGATAATAAACAATCCCATTTTTAGGCATATAGTTTTGGTTAATAAACTTGAATGATGACGAGATAAATAATAGACGGCCTGTATGAATAATAATTCTTATGATTGCCTACTCATTGTAGATTTTGGAAGCCAAGTCACCCAATTGATAGCACGAAGATTGCGGGAGCTTAATGTTTATTGTGAGATACACCCATATCAGAATATCAATGAGCACTTTCTGAAAAACCTTTCGCCAAAAGCAATAATTTTATCTGGTGGGCCTGACAGTGTTACCAGAGAAGGAAGCCCCAGAGCCCACCCAATTATTTTTGAGTTGGGAGTACCTTTGCTTGGAATTTGCTATGGTCAGCAGGTAATGATGCAACAGCTTGGTGGGGAAGTAAAATCAGGAATAGGGACCGCTGAATTCGGTAAAGCTTATGTTGATAGAAAAAATTCATCAGATTTTGTGAGTGGCTGGTTTCTTGATCAAAAAGAACAGGTCTGGATGAGCCATGGTGACCACGTTAGCAACATTGCGCCTGGTTTTGAGGTGTTTGGATACTCCCCGAATGCTCCGTATGCTATTGTTGGTGACACAAAACGTCACTTTTATGCGGTTCAGTTTCATCCAGAAGTTCACCACACCATAAATGGGCGAACATTGTTTGAAAACTTTATCTCAATAGCAGGTATAAATCAAAATTGGACAATGGAAGCTTATAGAAAGATTGCCATTGAAAAGATAAAGGAAGAAGTGGGGTCTAAACAAGTTATTTGTGGATTATCTGGGGGCGTGGACAGCTCAGTTACTGCTGTTCTAATCCATGAAGCTATAGGTGATCAACTTACCTGTGTATTTGTTGATCACGGTCTATTGCGCGAAGGAGAGGCAGAAGAAGTTGTCACTATGTTTAGAGATAATTATAATATCCCTCTTTTACATGCAGATGAGTCACAGCTATTTTTAGGAGAGTTGGAAGGGCAATCTGATCCCGAAACTAAACGAAAAATTATTGGTCGATTGTTTATCGAAGTGTTTCAAAAATATGCCAATAAAATCGAAAATGCTGAGTTTTTAGCCCAAGGCACCTTATATCCAGACGTGATAGAGAGTGTGTCATTTAAGGGCGGCCCTTCAGTTACAATAAAATCACATCACAATGTTGGCGGCTTACCAGAAAAAATGGGTTTGAAACTAATAGAACCATTAAGGGAACTTTTTAAAGATGAAGTTCGCGAATTAGGGCTGGAATTAGATTTACCTGAAACTTTTATTGGTCGCCACCCATTTCCTGGCCCAGGTTTAGCAATTAGATGTCCTGGAAAGATAACAAAGAGTAAGCTTGCAATTTTGCGCAAAGCAGATGCAGTTTATATTGATCAAATCCGCAAACACGGTCTCTATAATGAAATTTGGCAGGCATTTGTGGCGATACTACCGGTTCGGACTGTAGGCGTAATGGGCGATGGGCGAACATATGATTATGCCTGTACGTTAAGAGCTGTCACTTCTGTCGATGGAATGACCGCTGATTATTATCCCTTTAGCCATGAATTTTTAGGGGAAACAGCGACACGAATTATTAACGAAGTCGAAGGAATAAATAGGGTTACGTATGATGTAACATCGAAACCACCTGGTACTATTGAGTGGGAGTGAACAAATATGTATTGTATTCAAGTAGATATACCTAATTCTTTATGTGAAATAGATGATGAGTTGAAGGCTATCTACCATAGCAAAGATAGTGTTTGTATTTGGGTTTTTGGTAGTAGAGAAGATAGAAATAATTTTGTTGATGAAACCGCAGGAATGTTAAAGGCTGAAAGAGAAAGTCACTTTGAAAAGCACTATCTTGAAAAAGTTACATAATAGTTACATACAATTATTTTTACTGTTTTATATCAAT
>JAQWIK010000088.1 GCA_029248915.1 Paracoccaceae bacterium
TCGCGAACAAATTTACCTTTTTGAATATCTGATAGGACCCCCTTCATAACCTTTTTTGTCTGCTCATATGGTAATATACGCGGGCCAGTTACATACTGACCATATTCAGCAGTATTTGAAATAGAATAATCCATATTTGCAATACCTCCTTCGTATATTAAATCTACAATTAGTTTAACCTCATGGAGGCATTCAAAATAAGCCATTTCAGGAGCGTAGCCGGCCTCAACCAGCGTTTCGAATCCGCAACGAATTAGCTCAATTAAACCACCACACAGTACTGCTTGTTCTCCAAATAGGTCGGTTTCACATTCTTCTCTGAAATTTGTTTCTATTATTCCTGAACGTCCTCCGCCAATTGCAGAACAGTATGATAAACCGATTTCAAGTGCCTTGCCGGATTCGTCTTTATCAACCGCAACGAGGCAAGGAACGCCTCCACCTTTTGAGTACTCACCGCGTACAGTATGACCCGGGCCTTTTGGGGCCATCATTAACACATCAACACCTTTTTTAGGTTCAATTAATCCGAAGTGGACATTAAGACCGTGTGCAAACGCAATTGCAGCGCCTTCTTTAATATTATCGTGGACGTATTTTTTGTATGTTTCGGCTTGAAGCTCATCAGGCATGGTGAACATTATAAGATCACACCAAGCTGCCGCCTCAGAAATGCCCATAACATCGAGTCCCTCGGCTTTTGCTTTCTTCGCAGATGGTGACCCGTCTCTTAGAGCAACCACTAAATTCTTAGCGCCTGAATCGCGCAGATTGAGCGCATGAGCATGGCCCTGGGATCCATATCCCAGAATTGCCACTTTCTTATCTTTAATTAAGTTAACATCGCAGTCTCTATCGTAATAAACTCGCATTTTTTTTCCTTTAACAAAACTCTATTCGTTATATTACCAAACTTAGAATTAAATGTTCTAATATTGACAAAATAGATAAAATATTAGAGGAATTATTCTTAAATTTGTCAAAAAACAAAAATAATATGTTAGATCAATTAGATAATCGTATACTGCGTTATTTGCAGAATGACCCTGAAAGCTCTGTAGCTAAACTTGCTGAAAAAGCAGCGACAACACCCCCTGTTGTTTCCCGGCGGCTAGCTAAGCTTCAGGAAACGGGCTATATCCTGGGACATGAACTAATTTTGGATTGGAGTGCACTGGGTTTTGAAGTTCAAGTATCGCTAAGAGTCACCTTAGATAAAACAGAACCTTCGGCTTTTGATGAATTTCTAAAGGCGGCGCGAAAAATAAAAGAAGTTCTGGAAATACAAACATTTTTAGGCTTGGTCGATGTGCGATTATCAGTTGTTGCTCGGGATATGGAACATTATCAACAGGTCTACAGAGACTCTATTCTAGTGCTTCCCCATATATCGGATATTGAGGCTTTAATGCATATATCAACCATTAAACTAGATAGGAGATTACCAATATAACATGCTCAGCATATTGGATAAGCAGATTTTAAAAAAGCTCTCTCTTGAGCCAAAATTAACCACCTCAGCTCTAGCTACTTCTTTATCAACTTCTCAGCCAGTTATCTGGCGAAGAATAAAAAGGTTGCAGAGTATCGGTGTGATAAAAGGTAAAAGATTGCTCTTAAACCAAGAACTGCTTGGTTTTGGCGTTAAAGTTTTTCTTGGTATCAAATTGGCAACAAAGAGCGTTATAAGCTTAGATGACTTTGAACGAGCTGCTTCTGCAATTCCAGAGGTGCAATCAATTGAACATGTTTTAGGTCTCTATGATTATCGATTGAGGGTTGTTGCGCGTGACATAGCTGACTTTGAAAGAGTCCTCAGAAGGAGGATAATGACCTTGCCAGGGGCCGGTCGAGTAGAGGCTAATGTTCTATTAAGTGAAGAAGTTTTGCCTGGTCCAATTTAGCATGTGACAATTTTTAGGTTTGTTTTTTTTGAAATTTGAAACTAGCATATATTTATTGGGGAGTACAAAATGCCAGCTTTATTAAATCATATAGATCCAAACGGATTAGAAGAGTTTTCAGTAGTTTTTACAGACCGTTCATTAAACCACATGAGTAAAGAATTTCAAAAGGTGATGTGTGATTTGTCATCAAATTTGAAAGAAGTTTATAACGCAAATGCAGTTGTTCTAGTTCCCGGCGGTGGAACATTTGCTATGGAAGCAGTTGCGCGCCAATTTGGCAATGATGCTAGTGTTTTGGTTATTAGAAACGGATGGTTTTCTTACAGGTGGAGCCAGATATTCGAGTCGTCAGCTAGTGCTCGAGAAACAACAGTAGTGAAAGCTAGGATGGTTGGAAATGAATCAATATCTCCCTTTATGCCTGCTGACGTAAGTGATGTGGTGGAGAAGATAAAAACAGACAAACCTACCATAGTTTTTGCTCCTCACGTGGAGACTTCGGCTGGTGTAATTTTGCCTGATGAATACATAAAAAAGATTTCGGCTGCTGCACATGAAGTGGGGGCTCTGATGGTCCTTGATTGTATCGCTTCAGGTTGCGTCTGGGTTGATATGGAAAAGTGTGGTGTTGATGTTTTAATCTCTGCGCCCCAGAAAGGCTGGTCGGCTTCACCCTCTGCAGGATTAGTTATGTTATCTAAGAGAGCTGTAGAGCAAGTTGAAAAAACAAATTCAGATAGCTTTGCAATTGATTTAAAAAAATGGTTTTCGATAATGCAAACCTATGAAAATGGTGGCCACGCTTATCACGCAACGATGCCTACAGATGCTCTCAGAGCATTTAGAGATACAGTACTGGAAACTCGCGAATTTGGTTATGAAAAATTAAAGTTAGCGCAGTGGGAGCTTGGTGATAAAGTTCGTAATTATTTGTCGCAAAAAGGTATCAAATCTGTAGCTGCTGATGGGTTCACAGCACCTGGGGTAGTCGTAAGTTACACTCAAGATAGTGATATTCAGAATGGATCAAAATTTGCTGCAAAAGGGATGCAGATTGCTGCGGGTGTTCCACTCGCATGTGATGAGCCTGAAGATTTTAAAACCTTTAGACTAGGGTTATTTGGATTGGATAAATTATATGATGTAGAAGGTACATTTAAACGATTGACTTCAGTTTTGGATCAAGTTCTTTAGATTGATCCATTTCCCATCCCTAGTTTCATAATATTGTTTTTTATCGCAGGCAGTTGGAAGAAATTTTCCAACCCAAAGGCCCTAATATTCTGAACTAATTTATTATCAGAAATTGATATTTTGTTTAGAGCGCTTACGCCAACAACTCTTCGCCTTATATCAACAATTCTATGTTTTTGATATTCGTTCAAAGTATGAATTTCGCCCAAATCATTAGGATATTTTTGATCCAAATCATTCAACAATTTTATATCTGCTAAGCTCATATTCAACCCTTGCGCACCTATAGGCGGAACCACATGTGCTGTTTCTCCAATAAGAGCCAGCCTTTTGGAGCATAATCTATCTGCAATTTGGGATATAATTGGCCATAAACTTCTCTTGCTAGCCAGTTTTAAAGGCCCAAGTATATTGCAGGATCTGGCAGTCATCTCACGCTCAAACTCTTTTGCTTCCATCTGCATGAGGTTCTTTGCTTTTTCGCCGCTTTCCATCCAAACAATAGCAGATGAAGGTTTGCCATCAAAATCTGGTAATGGAACAAGGGTAAAGGGCCCTCCGGAATTATGAATTTCAGTTGAAATATTTTGATGTGCTAAAGGGTGGGTAACGGCGAAAGCTAAGGCTTTTTGCCCAAACCTATGAGTTTTTGTGGAAATACCAGCTTTCTCTCGAAGAATAGAGTTTCTACCATCTGCTGCAATAACTAATTTTGCCTTCACTGTATTTCCGGAAGAAAGTTTTACAAACGCCGCGGTGTCTCTGCTTGTAAAGTCAATTGCGCTAGTAGCATCGATCAACTCACAATTACTTTGACGGTCAATTAGACGTTTTAGCTCGGCTCGCATTAGCGAATTTTTTACATTCCATCCAAATGGCGAGTCCGAAATTTCAGCAGAGTTGAATTCCTTCTGACTTTTAATTTTGTCTCCATTTTGAGCTTCTGAAGCATCGATTATTTTCATTATTTCTAAAGGCATCGCACTATCTTCAATGGTCTCCCAAACACCCAGTCTTTCCAGAAATAATTTTGAAGGCTGAAGATAGGCAGTAGTTCTGTAGTCTAATTGGGCATTATCGCTATGGCTAAATGGATCAGCGATAACAACGTTTCTACCAGTTTTAGAAAAGCTTAGTGCTGCTATCGAACCCGCTAGTCCAGCTCCAGCGATAAAAATATCAGTCTCTAGCATTTATTCCTCTTTAACCTACTTCTTTATACTAAGTTAATTTTTTTTAATTGAAAGAATTTGAGGTAATCTGTCGCAGAAAATCTGATAAACATTTTACCGAATAATTAACATATTTTTTGTTTGATTGGACGTCACTAACAAGAATTGTTTTGAGACCCAACTTAAAAGGTACCTCCAAATTTCTAACTTCGTCTTCAAACATAGCCGATTTTCTGTGGATGATGTTGGCTTTTGAAAAAACTATTTCAAATGCTTCTGGAAACGGTTTTGGAACATAAGCGGCATCTTCGATGCCATAAATTTCA
Organism: Paracoccaceae bacterium; assembly: GCA_029248915.1. Lineage (GTDB taxonomy): Bacteria > Pseudomonadota > Alphaproteobacteria > Rhodobacterales > Rhodobacteraceae > Salinivivens. The sequence continues at coordinate 4,600 of JAQWIK010000088.1, forward strand.
TCGAATACATCAGTTAAGCCTCGGTATTTTAACACCTCACGTGCATAAGGTGCGGTTCCATTTGTATAGACCAGTTTTCGTCCTGGTAACTTATTCAAAGAGTTTGATAAATTTAGATCTTTGGAAAGAACAGAAAAATCAATATCATGCACTACGTTTAGAAAGTCTTCCGGGTCGATTTGGTGATTTTGCATTAATCCAGCTAAAGACGTGCCGTATTTTTCCCAATATGCCGCCCTCATTTTATCTGCCGTTAATTTGTCAACGTCTAAAAGGGTCATGATGTAATCGGACATTTTTACATTTATTTGACTAAATAAGTTCACTGACGCCGGATACAGCGTATTATCTAAATCAAAGATCCAGCAATCAATTTTGGCTAAATTTGTCATTTTTTTATATTCATTGTGTAATTTCTTTATTCTATTTGTTTTTCTTGCTTTTAGGTTGGAAGCTTGTTTATCTGGGTCAATGCACGGGGTCGTCTAATGTCATTAATTCGCCAACAAAACAAGGATGCCTATAGTTTAATATTAGAAGCAATAGATGTAGGTATTTATAAGCCAGGAGATCGTCTAGTTGAGAGCGATTTAGCTGATAGCTTTGGTGTTTCACGGACGCCAATTCGTGAAGCGTTGCAGAGATTAGAGACTCAATCTCTATTAACTAGGGACGGAAGAAGCTTAATAGTTTCATCTCTTGATCATAGTCAGATGGCTGAACTTTATATTGTCAGAGCCGAATTAGAGGGGTTAGCAGCTAATTTGGCAGCTAAACATGCAACTTGTGAAGAAGTGAAAGTGCTTCAGGATATGGTTGATTCCGACCGAAAAATTACTTCAGATCCATCTGCTTTAGCAAAGTCAAACCGACGCTTTCACAAACAAATTCACTTAGCGTCGCATAATAGATTTTTAATTAAACAATTAGATTTAGTACATAGATCGATGGCTCTTATGGCTACCACTTCTCTGGCTGCGGATGGTCGGGGTGCCGTTGCTGTTGAAGAACACCAGGCAATAGTAACTGCAATTTCTAATAAAAACTCTGCAGAAGCCTCAGAAAAATTGAGAGATCATATATCTATTGCTTTCATAACTCGCTTAAAACAAGACAGTTTAAAGATAGATTAGCCAAGCTGAAAATTAAATTTCAGTTTGATATCGATAAGAGTTCGCTTTTAAATTATCTTTTACTCATTGTGGTGACAAATTGGTCAAATAGATAAAAGCTATCTTGTGGTCCTGGACTTGCTTCTGGGTGATGTTGTACGGAAAAAACAGGTCTATCCGACATTTTAATTCCACAGTTTGAGCCATCAAAAAGTGAAATATGTGTTTCTTCAACTCCATCAGGAAGGGTTTGAGCATCGACAGCAAAGCCGTGGTTCATCGATGTAATTTCTACTTTTCCAGAACTATATTCTTTGACAGGATGGTTCGCGCCGTGGTGACCATGGCTCATTTTTATTGTCTTAGCACCCAAAGCAAGCGCTAGCATTTGGTGACCCAGGCAAATCCCAAAAATAGGTAGGTCAGTATTCTTTAATAATTGCTCAATTACAGGAACTGCATACCTTCCAGTAGCTGCTGGGTCACCTGGACCGTTGGAAAGGAAAATTCCCTCCGGCTTGTGCGCAAGAATCTCATCTACCGAGCTTGACGCAGGTAAAACAGTTACCTCACAACCAGCAGAGGCCAGACACCGAAGAATGTTGCGTTTCGCCCCATAGTCAATGGCAACAACTCTATGTCTTGCTTGATTTTGTCTAGTAAAACCTTGCGGCCATGCCCAGCGCATTTCATCCCATTTATAGGTTTGTTGACACGTAACTCTTTTTGCTAGGTCCAAGCCTTCTAAACCAGAAAAACTTTTTGCTTTTTTTATAAGTTCTGCAGTATCAAAAACTCCACTAGAGTTATGAGCCAATGCTACGTGCGGTGCTCCTAACATCCTTATAGTTCTTGTTAACCTTCTGGTATCAACTCCGCCCATCGCTAACAAATTATATTTTTTCAACCAGATTGATAAATGTTCCAATGACCGCCAATTTGATGGCTGGGTTGGATCCCATTTGACAATTAACCCTTCAGCAGCAGGCTGTTGAGTTTCAGCATCCTCGCCGTTTGCCCCAACATTACCAATATGTGGGAACGTAAAGGTTATAATTTGACTAGCGTAGGAAGGGTCGGTGAGAATTTCCTGATATCCTGTCATTGACGTATTAAAGCAAAGTTCAGCGACTGTTTCACCGATTGCGCCGAAGCCTGAACCATAAAATAGAGTTCCGTCTGCCAGTGCGAGGCAAGCAGTAGGTTTTTTTGATGAAATTACATCTATCATGGCGACTCTTTACCTATAATTGTTGGCAAACTATGACTATGGTCGAGTAGGGTCAAGATTGTCTATCTATAATTTTCACTCAAATTCACTTGCTAAGTTTATATTTTTTTTGTACCGGTCTTATTCGAAATTAGGAAAGGTTAACGCTATGGAACTTCGGTCTCGCATAAACGCGGCTATGAAGCAGGCGATGAAAGATAAATCCGCAGAGCGACTTTCAACAATTCGTTTGATTAACGCCGCAATAAAAGACCGAGACATTGCGGCCCGGACAGAAGGCAAGGAAAATGGTGTTGGAGACGACGAGGTGTTGGCTATTCTTGCAAAAATGACAAAGCAGCGTCAAGAAAGCGCCAAAACATATGAGGAAGCTGGCCGGCTTGATTTATCTGAGCGTGAATTGGCGGAGATAAAGGTCATAGAAGAATTCTTGCCTCGACAACTTACAGACGATGAAATTAGATCGGCTATATCAGACGCAATAAATGAGGTGGGCGCTGGCTCGATACGTGACATGGGTAAAGTCATGGGAACGTTAAAAAGCAAGTATGCTGGACAAATGGATTTTGGAGCTGTTGGCCCTTTGGTTAAAAACAACTTATCGAGTTAAGGTTTTATATTTAACTCATTCAGTAAACGACTTAAGTCATAATAAAGATTTTTTCTCTCTTCTTCGCCAAGAAATGAACCCAACTCCACTTCTCTTCCGTTCCCTCTTAATGTGATATAGTTAGAAACAGGCCCTTCTTTATCGTACATTTTCAATCTAGCCCAATAGGGAGAACAAACCCATTTTTTTTGCTCTCCACTTGGATCTTGCCTTATCAAGACAATTTCTTCTTTAGAAAGCTTCAATTGTTCAAGAATTTGCCTGTCGTTTAGACTTCTTCGCAGGGCGAACCAAACTCCTGTCAAAGTGACAAATAAAAACGGGAATAGTCCCCAAAATACCTTAGTTCCCACGACATTGAACAGTGGAATTGAGATCAATGCACATGTTGAGCCTAAGAAGAGCACAAAACCTTTTGGTTTGAGCGAGTTATAGGGCCAGATTTCAATAGTTGCTGTTTTGGTTGCAGTTATTTCGTTATCAATAATATACGGCATATCTAAAGAGCAATTGTTACGCCCGGCTGATCAGTGCTAGGTGACTAGGTCGTGACAAGGCCCCCAATTTAATGGAGGCCTTTATTACTCGATCAACACTAGTGAGCAGGAGACTTATCCCAATCTTCCTGTTTTGGTAGTATTTCAAAGGTGTGTTCTGGAGGGGGCGAAGGCAATGTCCACTCCAAAGTATCTGCATACTCATTCCAAGGGTTGGGTCTTGTTTCCCTTTTGCCTGCCACGATCGCATAAATTATTACGACAAAGAAAAATACGAATGACGCAAATGATAAGAAAGCTCCATAAGACGAAACCTTATTCCATAAGGCAAATGCTTCCGGATAGTCGATGTAACGGCGCGGCATACCTTGGCGGCCCAAGAAATGTTGAGGAAAAAATGTTAAATTTGAACCTATAAACATGGTCCAGAAATGAATTTT
>JAQWIK010000089.1 GCA_029248915.1 Paracoccaceae bacterium
CCAACTGTCGATATCATCCAACATGCAGCTCATATGCATTAGAAGCACTTGAAAAACATGGTGCTTTAAAGGGTGGACGCCTTGCTATAAAACGTATCTTAAAATGCCATCCTCTAGGAGGTTCTGGAATTGACAATGTGCCAGACTAATCTCAAAAATTATATGATGACACCAAATGTTCAAATAACTCTAATTGTTCGAATAATAAGCGGTAATTAAGATATAATGTTTGATGAAATAAATGAAATACATCCCTTGTTTAAAAATGCTCCATCAACGACAGAGTTTAAAAAACTTAGGAAACGAATAATAAAGAATACTCGCGAGGCTATTGAGCAATATGGAATGATCGAACGTGGTGCACGTTGGCTTGTTTGTATGTCAGGGGGCAAGGACAGTTACACACTCTTAGCCGCTTTGTACGAACTGAAGTGGCGTGGATTATTACCGGTAGAGATATTAGCCTGCAATTTAGACCAAGGCCAGCCTGGTTTTCCAACAACTACTCTTCCAGATTTTTTGACAGAAATGGAAATACCGCATCGAATTGAATTTCAAGATACTTATTCTGTGGTAAAAGATAAAGTGCCTGCCGGCCGAACATACTGTTCGTTGTGCTCGAGATTACGTAGAGGACACCTTTACAGGATCGCTCGTGAAGAAAATTGCAGTGCCGTGGTACTTGGGCACCACAGAGACGACATTTTAGAAACTTTTTTTATGAATCTCTTTCACGGTGGGCGGTTGGCGACGATGCCACCCAAACTAGTAAATGAAGAAGGTGACTTATTTGTTTACCGTCCCTTGGCACATGTAGCAGAGAAAGATTGTTACAAGTTTTCACGTGCGCTCAGCTATCCAATCATACCTTGTGACTTGTGTGGCTCACAAGATGGATTACAGCGCCAGCAAGTCAAACAAATCATAGATGGATGGGAAAAAAATTATCCTGGGAGAAGGCAGGTTATGTTCAAGGCACTTATGAATACAAGACCGTCGCATTTGCTAGACCCTCACCTTTTTGATTTTGAAGGCTTAACAATTAAGAAATAAGAAATAGCAAATTGAAGTAACTAAATATACAGAAGAAAAATTCAACGATTTATACTTGACCTTTTGCCACATACTCTGTTGAACCCTGATATGAATTTTGAATAGGTAGCTTACTTAATGGACGATCAAAATAAAAACCTGATTTTGGCCTCTGTGCTTAGTTTTATAGTTATAATCACATGGTTTATTTTATTTCCACCACCTGAGCCGGTTAGAAGTGATATCGGAGAAACTCAGGAGCAATCTGAGGATAGCGACTTAGCACCTATTACAAGCTCCGATAAAGCAACACTAGTTGATACCGGAGAGACTAAAATTGCTGTTGAGGCCGAGCGTATTCAGATCGAAAATGAACTTTTAAGTGGGGCCATCTCTACGCAGGGTGGTCGAATTGATCAACTTTCCTTGAAAAAGTATCGAAATACTATTTCGGAAGACTCAGACATCGTTACATTATTGAGCCCAGTGGGCCAATCTGAAGCTTACTATGCAGCCTTTGGATGGGCACCAGCGGTAGGAATAAAACCAGACGAAGTACCTAATCCAAATACGATTTGGACTGTTGTTGGCAATAATTTTTTAACACCTTCATCCCCTGTATCTTTGATATGGGATAACGGAATTGGCGTAAAATTTATGCGTAAAATATCTATTGATGAAAAATATATGTTTACTGTTGAACAAGGTATTGAAAATAATTCTGGTGCTGAAATTTCTTTAAGACCATATGGCCTTTTGCGCCGCCATGGTGAACCAACGGATATGAAAAACTTTTTCATTTTACACGAAGGTATTATCCGTATGTCTGACGGCGAATTGTCAGAGGAAGATTATGACGATATTGCTGACTTGCCAGTTTTAGAAAAAGAAGGAACCCACGCTGAGCGCGTTGAGGTCCAAAATATCGGTTGGACAGGTTTCACTGACCATTACTGGATGACCACGCTTATTCCGGATCAGTCTTCGTCTTTTAGATCAACAACAAAATATTTTGCTTCTCAGGATATCTATCAGGTCGAAGCGGTAATGCCCTCAACAGTAATCGCTAATGGTACCACAGCATCTGTTAGCACCCAACTCTTCGCTGGGGCAAAAGAATGGGATACTATACGAAAGTACGAGCAGGCCGGTGTTACCGGCTTTCTTGATAGTATAGACTGGGGTTGGTTTTTCTTTCTAACAAAGCCTATGTTTGCAGTGCTTCATTGGTTAAATGTAATCATAGGAAACATGGGTTGGTCCATAATTGGTCTTACATTAATAATAAAAGCCGTCCTTTTTCCATTAGCATATAAATCCTACGCTTCGATGGCTAAGATGAAAGAATTACAACCCGAAATGGAAAAAATTAAAGAGCGGGTTGGTGATGACCGCCAAAAACTTCAACAAGAAATGATGGGGTTATACAAGAAAGAAAAAGTCAATCCAGCAAGTGGTTGTCTACCTATATTGATCCAGATTCCAATTTTCTTTTCTCTTTACAAAGTGATTTTTGTAACACTTGAACTGAGACACGAGCCATGGTTTGGTTGGATAAGAGATTTGTCTGCCCCAGATCCATCAACGATCTTAAACTTATTCGGTTTGTTGCCTTGGGCAAACCCAACGACTCCTGGTTCTATTTTAGCAATTATTTCACTCGGAATTCTTCCAATATTATTGGGTATTTCCATGTGGTTACAGCAAAAGCTAAACCCAGCCCCTACTGATAAAACTCAAGCCATGATTTTTGCCTGGATGCCCTGGGTATTCATGTTCATGCTTGGTACTTTTGCTAGTGGGCTTGTAATCTACTGGATAGCAAATAACACGATTACTTTTATCCAGCAGTATTTGATTATGCGGCGGCAAGGTTACAAACCGGATGTATTTGGCAATATTTTACAAAGTTTTAAAAAGAAAAAAGGTGCGGAGTGAAATTAGCCCAGATTTGGAGATATCCAATCAAATCTCATGGCTCCGAACTTCTTGATAATATAGAGATACAAAAAGGTAAAACATTACCCCTAGATCGCAACTGGGCAGTGGTGCATGAGCAAAGCGATGTAGACGGCTCAAATTGGGCACCATGTAGGAATTTTTCACGTGTCGCCAAAGCACCGCAACTGGCTGCGATCTCTACAACCTGGACACCTGACAAAAAGTTAAAATTAAGTCATCCCTCGATTGAAACAATATGTATTAATCCCGCTAGTGACTCTGATGAATTTATAAATTGGGTAAGCCCTTTAATGCCAGAAGGTCGAGCTGCATCAAGAAAGTTGGTGCGATCAGCTAAAACCGGAATGACCGATACTGATTTTCCTTCAATAAGCATTGGAAACCTTTCCAGCCATCGGGAAGTTGAAAAACAAGTTGGTGAAAAGCTATCTTTACTACGTTGGAGGTGTAATCTCTGGATAGACGGTTGCAAACCCTGGGATGAGCACAACTGGATTGGCAAAAGTTTAAAGATTGGTGATGTGACTTTTAAGATAGAGGAAGAGATCGTCAGATGCCTTGCTACAACAGCAAATCCAATGTCAGGTGAGCGGGACGTTGATACGCTGGGCACTCTTGAAAGCATGGGAAAAGAGGACTTTACCGTCGCGGCAAGAGCTACTTCAAGTGGGCCAATAAAATCCGGAGACATAGTGGAGGTTATAAGTTGAAACTTTCATTTCCTGTTTTTGAAGAGTTAGACGAAAGCAAAAAAGAACTGGGCCGCCTACTATTTTCCAAAGAGACAAGCTTTGTTAAAGGGGTTGTTGATATGCCAGGATTGCCAGACCCTGATAAAATTGAGGTTTGCTTTTCGGGTCGCTCTAATGTTGGGAAATCTAGTCTAATTAATGCTTTAACTGGAAGAAAAGGCCTAGCAAGGGCATCAAATACCCCTGGACGCACACAGGAAATAAATTTTTTTTCTATTCCAGACAATCATTACCTAGTTGATCTCCCAGGGTATGGGTATGCGAACGCACCAATAAAGGTTGTTGAAAAATGGCAAAACTTGCTGAAACGATATCTTGCCGGTAGGCAATCTCTTCGCAGAGCGTTTGTGTTAGTTGATGGAAGGCATGGCGTCAAAAAAGTTGATACAGAGATAATGTCAATGCTCGATAACTCAGCCGTCACGTTTCAAGTAGTTTTAACCAAATTGGATAAAGTTAAAGAAAAAGATCGCGAAAATATTTTGGAACAGGTTAGAACCAGCCTACAAAAGCACCCAGCCGCTTTTCCAGAGATCATTTTGACGTCTTCAGAGAAAGGTTTGGGAATTCAAACCCTTAGATCTGTTATTGCCACATTAGTTTAATTTTAGCTTGCGCCCTTTTATAGTATGGGTGAAAAAGTACCAAGCTTTGGGAAGTGAAAATGAAAAAACAAGATATGAACCGCGACTGGATTGCTACTGCGCGTACTCTTTCTGAAGCACTTCCTTATTTACAGAGATATACAGAAGCCATCGTAGTAATTAAGCTTGGTGGACATGCTATGACTAGTGATCAGGGTATGGAAACTTTCGCTAGGGATGTAGCACTTATGCGACAAGTTGGGATTAACCCAATTATTGTTCATGGTGGTGGCCCAATGATCAACGCCATGCTGGAAAAGCTAAATATAGAGTCTAAATTCATAAATGGCAAAAGAGTTACAGACCAGGCAACTATGGAAGTTGTTGAAATGGTACTTAGCGGCAGCGTTAATAAAAAAATAGTTCAAGCCATTAACGATCAAGGTGGACGCGCTGTCGGATTATCAGGAAAAGACGCCAAACTAATTGAATGCGAACAAGCAGATAAAGATTTGGGAATGGTCGGCTCACCCTCTAAGATCAACCCCTCTGTTATAAATACGCTGACGGAAAATGATACTATTCCAGTAATCGCACCCTTAGGATCTGGTCCAAATGGTGAAACATTTAATATAAATGCTGATACTGCCGCTGGAGCCATTGCAGCAGCATTAAAAGCTGATCGATTACTGCTATTAACGGACGTTTCTGGGGTAAAAAATAGCGATGGTGAAGTGATAACTGAACTATCAGCCCAAAAAATCAAAGATATGATAAAAGAAGGAATTATTTCTGACGGCATGATACCAAAAACCGAAACAGCTCTTTATGCTTTAGATGGAGGAGTACGAGCAGTAGTTATTTTGGATGGTCGAGTACAGAATGCATGCCTTTTAGAGCTATTTACAGAACATGGCGCAGGCTCTTTAATTAGAAATTAACAAACTTCATTGCCAATTGAAAATTCTTAGCTAACTGTTTTGTAAGGGAGACGAAATGGAGCAAGAAGGAATAATACGTTTATCGATATTTTTTGGGCTGTTTATCGTTTTTGCGGCGATAGAATATTTTTTTCCAAGGAGGGTAGTTGCTAAAAGTAAGGCTCGAAGGTGGCTTACAAATTGGTCAGTAAGCGTATTTAATGTTCTGACTTTACGATTATTTTCACTTGCTTTGCCTTTACTGGCAATCGGCGCAGCATTTGATGCTCAAAATTTGGGTATTGGCTTATTTAACCAAATTGGTTTTTCTGTCTGGATTGAAATTATAATGGTTATCCTAATACTGGATTTCTGTATATGGCTACAGCATTTACTCACTCACAAGATTGAGTTTTTATGGCGTATTCATAGAGTTCACCACTCTGATACCGAAATGGATATTTCAACTGCTATTCGATTTCATCCTATCGAAATAGCTTTATCGATGGCCTTAAAAATTGGCTTAGTTTATATTCTAGGCGCAGATCCACTTTCCGTCTTAATTTTTGAAATATTACTTAATGGAAGTTCGATCTTTAATCATGCGAATATCAATATCCCAAATAGATTTGATAAAATTTTGAGATTTTTAATAGTGACGCCTGATATGCATAGAATACATCACTCTAGTGACCGTATTGAGCATGATACTAATTTTGGTTTTGCTCTCTCCATTTGGGATCATATGTTTCGAACCTATAAATTGCGTCCTGAAAGAAACCATAAAGAAATGGAGATTGGGCTAAACTGGCAAGACGAAAAGCCAGAGAAATTAGGCTGGAGCCTTAGTCTTCCTTTCAAGAAAAATGGATAACTTTACTTTAGAAAAAGATATTCACTCTGCTGGGTTGATTATTTTAGGTGAACTAGAAGTTACCGATACTGACCCAGTACCGAAAGAAGCACAGTCTATTTTGCTACTTGGTCCTGATGAGCCATACTTCTGGGAAATTTTTAAAGAAAGCAAAGAGTTTAATGACCTGGAAGCCAATCCTTTGGACCGCTGGTCAAAACGAGTAATTGACAATATTGCAGAACAAAATAAGTGCACCGCCCTTTATCCATTTGGCGGAAAACCATATAATCCATTTTTTTCTTGGGCACTTAGATCTGGTTCAGTATGGTCATCACCAGTTCACCTAGCCGTTCACAAAGATAAAGGCCTTTTTGTTTCGTTTCGGGGAGCTCTTGCTATTAATCAACCGAAAAAAATTAACCAGAGTTTTGAAAATCCATGTACAAAGTGTCCCGCACCGTGCTTAAGCGCCTGTCCAGTAGATGCGTTTACTGAAGTGGGATATGATGTAGTAACATGTAAGGATCATATAAGTAGTTTAGACAGCAGTAACTGCAAGAGTTTAGGTTGTAACACTCGTCGCGCTTGCCCAGTTGGTGCCAATTTACGCAGTTTTGAGCAGTCCTCATTCCATATGGAGAAGTTTTTACTATGAAAACCTTAGTGTTAATGCGGCATGCCAAGTCAAATTGGTCTGGAGACTTATCTGATTTTGATCGTCCACTTAGCGAACGTGGCGTCAAGTCGGCGAGAGCGTTAGGAAAGTGGCTGAGGGAAAATGATTTGTTTCCAGATTTTGCCTTAGTTTCTGCGGCCAAACGCACTGTAGAAACATTTGACGAATTAAAAATAAATTGCCCATTCGAAAAAAAGAAAAAACTTTATTTAGCTCCTTTGGAATAAATATTCCATCAAATCAGGCAAGTGGATGCAAACATATTACTTCTAATTTGCCACAATCCCGGTATTTCAGAGTTTTCTCAAGAAATTCTATCAGAATGGCCAATAGGTTCGCTATTTGAAAGCTTTCCAACTTGTTCGACATGCATTATCGATTTTGATGTAAATGATTGGTCTAGTCTGCAGTTTGAAACCGGAAAAATTAAAAAGTTTATAACTCCAAGAGACTTGGGGGTTTTCTAATAACTTGTGAAAGACTAACTACAAATCCAGAATACTAGTGCCCTAATATCTGACTTAAAAATAATTTGGTACGATCTGACTGCGGATTATTGAAAAATTGCTCAGGCTCATTTTGCTCCACGATTTGTCCTTCATCCATAAAAATAACTCGGTTAGCTACCTGCCGGGCAAATCCCATCTCGTGAGTAACACAAATCATTGTCATGCCGTCTTCAGCTAGCTCAATCATGGTATCAAGCACCTCTTTGATCATCTCAGGATCAAGCGCAGAAGTAGGCTCATCAAAAAGCATAATCCTGGGTCGCATGCACAGTGATCGCGCAATTGCAACGCGCTGCTGTTGGCCGCCAGACAACTGACCTGGATACTTATCTGCCTGCTCAGGAATCTTCACTTTCTCTAAAAAGTGCATCGCTGTTTCCTCAGCTTCTTTTTTTGGAATTTTTCTCACCCAAATAGGTGCTAAAGTACAGTTCTCTAGAATACTTAAGTGCGGAAATAGATTAAAATGTTGGAAACACATTCCAACTTCAGATCTAATTCTATCAATATTCTTAATATCAGATGTTAATTCAGTACCATCGACAATGATTTGACCAGTCTGATGCTCCTCAAGCGCATTAACGCAGCGAATAAGCGTTGATTTTCCAGAGCCTGAGGGTCCGCACACTACAATGCGTTCACCTCTATTTACCGTTAGATCAATATCACGCAAAACATGGAAAGATCCAAACCACTTATTCATGCTCTGGATTTGAATTGCAATTTCATCAGAAACTTCAAGTTTTAACTTATCAGTCATTAAACTGGCCTCTTCCTAATGTTTACCGGTTTCGAGTTGACGTTCTAGCCACTGCGAATACTTTGACACTGTGAAACATACCACAAAAAAGATCGCAGCAGCTGCACCAAATAGTTCCCAATAGACACCATTCCAATCGGTAGATGATAAAATTGGGCCCCTTATCATTCCAACCAAATCAAACATAGAAATAATTGAAACCAAGGTGGTATCTTTTAGCATACCGACTGAAACATTAACGATCCCAGGAATTGAAATTTTTAATGCTTGCGGTAAAATAATAAAACGCATTGATTGGCTGTAGTCCAAACCAAGGCTGTTAGCAGCTTCATATTGCCCAGATGGTAGTGCGGCTAAACCTCCACGCACAACTTCGGCAATATAAGCTGAGTTAAAAAAAGTCATCATAATTATCACGCGCAAAATCAAATCGATACTTGTTTCAGGCGGAAAGAAAAAGGCTAGGATGACGTTAGCCACAAATAGTAATGTTATTAGAGGAACGCCACGAATGAATTCAATAAAAACAACACAGATCCACTTTATTATTGGCATATTTGATTGACGCCCCAATGCCAATGTAATTCCAAGAGGAATAGACAAACTCACTGCAATAGTCCCCAATAAAAGGTTGAGCATAAAACCACCCATATCTCTCGACGGAACTTCTTTTAAAGACAGAAAATCATTATTCCATGAGATAAGGTAGCCACCCAGAAACCAACAAAGATAAGCTGAAAAGAGACCTAGTATTATTGCAGTTACGAATGCACCAGAAGAGAACTTCCTATAACAAGCCACACCAATACAACAACCGACGAAAGCAACTGTTGGAATCAGTATAGTTCCCCCCCAAATCAACCAATATGCCAAAAAAGGGTAAATAACTGAGAAACCTAAAAGTCCCTTGGGCAAACGTCGAAATAGTACTGGGGCTAAAGCAACCAATAGTAAAATCGTCGCCAAGTTTGGTCGCCAATATTCTGTAGACGGATATTTAAAACCATAAATCAGCTGAGGAAACCGTTCTTGTAGTACTGCAAAGCAGGCACCATTTACCCCATCCAAAATTTCATAGCACTCTCGTGTAGTCTTCGCATTCCAAACACCATTAAAGAACCAAGGAGCAGCACCCACTGCAATAGAATAAATTACCCACACAGAAGCAATTGTCATAATTGTATTAAAAACAGACGAAAATAAGTTTTCCCGCGCCCACTTTAACACGCCTCGTTCACCGATTGGTGGGGCACGCTCCGAAAGCATTTCATGTCGAACAAAAGAATTACTGTTATCAGACATCGTCACCTTTCCTTAAGCATAATGCTTCGGTTGTAGACGTTCATAATCGCAGAAATAGATAGGCTTATGACGAGATAGAACAGCATTAGCAATAAAACAGCTTCAATTGCACGTCCAGTTTGATTTAGTGTGATACCACCAAGGGTACCTGTGATATCCATATAACCGACGGCTAGAGCTAAAGAGCTATTTTTGGTGATGTTTAAATAAAACGAAATCAATGGTGGCACAATCACCCTTAAGGCCTGAGGCAAAATTACCAAATTCATAACCAAATTAGATCGCAAGCCAAGTGCGCCAGCTGCCTCACTTTGACCCTGGTCAACAGATTGAATACCAGCCCTTACAACTTCTGCAATGAAAGCTCCTGTATATATAGACAAAGCAAACCAAAGGGAGATCAAAGACCCACGCGCGTATATTCCCCCTTTAAAGTTAAAACCCTTCAATTCAGGATATTCCAGCCCGATAGGATTACCCATAATAAAATATACGAGTAAAGTTGGTATGAAGAATATAGCTACACTGGTCCATCTAGTTTCAATTAGTTGACCAGTACCGTACAGCTTTTTACGCGCATACGATCGAAATACAAAAATCCCAATAATTGATAGTATAAAAGTAGCAATTACTATTGAAGAACCGTCATAAAAAATTGGTTTAGGTGTATAAATTCCACGCCCGGTAAAAGCAAATGCATCCCAAAGCATGCTAGCCTCAGGATTTTCGCCTCTAAATGCCTTAGGCTGGGGCAGTATTGTCAGAAAAACGGAGTGGATTATTAAGATCCATATAAGAACTGGTACATTTCGAAATATCTCAACATAAATCATCATCAATTTAGCAACTATCCAATTATTGGAAAGACGCAAAATACCAGCAGTCACGCCGAAAATGGTCGCCATTATACAACCTAAAAATGCTACAAGTAGGGTATTTAAAACACCAACAAATGCCGCTCTGAGATGGGTCGATTGACTATCATACTCAATGAGGCGTTGATTAATGTCGTAACCAGATGCTTCACCCAAAAAATTATAGGAAATATTAAGTCCAGCTGCCGCTAAATTTTCTAACAGGTTTTTGCCCAAATAAGCCATTATACAAATAAGAACGATCAGGGCGAAAAGCTGGAAAGTATAAGACCTGTAACGCTTGTCGTTCAATAGCATTGATAACTGAAAGTTATCTCGCCTTGATATTTGGGATGTATTCATACGAAACTAGACCTTGGAGCACTAAAAAATTACAGACAAGCTAGATTTTAAAGGCAATCTTGAAAAGGCAAAGGGCGCACATGATGCGCCCTTTGGTAATGTAAGATAGGTTTAACGGAAAGGAGGTGAATAAATCAACCCACCGTCTGTCCACTTAGCGTTAACACCGCGTGCCAATCCAATAATAGTGCCGGCGCCGATATTATTTTCGAAAATTTCGCCATAATTACCAGAAACTGCGATTGCGCGATGAGCCCATTCCGCGTCTAAACCTAGCATTTCACCAAGATTTCCTTCAGAACCTAATAAACGGTTCATCTCAGGAATTTTTGTTCCTTTGGCCATCTCAGCAACATTAGCCGATGTAACACCTAATTCCTCAGCTGTGATAAGAGCATTCAAAGTCCAACGAACTACGTCACCCCAATTGTTATCACCATGACGTACAAGAGGTCCTAACGGTTCTTTTGATACGATTTCTGGCAGCACAACGTGATCTGTCGGTGTCTCCATATTCGCTCGTCGTGCGGCAAGAGCAGATCTGTCAGTTGTGAAAACATCACACGCTCCAGCCATGTAGTTAGTCACAGCTTCTGCACCTGTTTCCACTGGAACAGCCTCATAGCTCATGTTGTTTGCGCGGAAAAAATCAGCCAAGTTTAATTCTGTTGTAGTACCCGTTTGAATACACACTGTCGCACCATCTAACTCGGTAGCTGAACTTACGCCAAGATCAGCTTTAGCCATAAAGCCCTGACCATCGTAATAGTTCACACCAACAAATTCGAACTTAAGATCAACATCGCGGCTGAAAGTCCAAGTTGTGTTTCGTGCCAACATATCAATTTCACCTGAAGCCAGCGCCGTAAAACGTGTCTTACCTGTGGTTGGAACAAATTCGATAGCGTCAGAATCGCCAAGAACTGCTGCTGCAACAGCTCGACATACTGCTACGTCAAAGCCTTGCCAAACGCCGTTTGCATCAGGTTCTGCGAAACCTGGAACGCCAGTTGAAACGCCACAATTCAATTTGCCTCGAGCTTGAACATCATCGAGTGTGCCTGCAAAAGCAGCACCAGCAGTAAGACCAGCAACAGTCACTGCGCTAATAATAATGGATTTAATCATATTTACCTCTTCCTGATTTAGCCTTGAGAATTCAAAGCCATTCACACGGGCGATTAACCCTACTCATTTACCAAAGTAGAAAATCCCCAATTTAGTAGGCAACAGTGTTCAAATTCTGATCACTTGGTCAAGACTTTTAATTAGATTTTTGTACACTTTTTAGGTAAAAAAATGAGAAACCCTAAAAAATAGTACTTTTAGTTCTCCCACTTAGTGAAAAAAACTCCTCAGAATGCAAAATGGCTGCGTTTTTTAGGTTGGATGCAGTCTGAGCCTCTTCATCTTCTCCCCACTGCTCTAACTGCCACAGTTCATCAACTCGCGAGAGTTGATAAGCTTCTTCAGCCGATAATCGGCCATTGATTATAGCTAAGCCCAAGATAAGCGAACCGGTAATCGAAACCATGTCGTAAAAGGCCGTTAGCTCAAATACATTTAAATCATTGATTTTTAGTTGAATTTCAGAGAGTAGCTGTTCATTTTGGGGTATGTATACAATTCCTGTTCCACAATTTATCCGAACCTTAAAAGTATTTTCAGCCCACTTTACAATCGGATCCCACCCAGTTTCCTGCAACTTTTTTAACTCTAACGGAGAATCAGCGCGGTAGTACAATAAATCCGTATCACCATACTCGCCAAGTAGGGCACTTACTTCCTCAAACTGTTCAGAAACTTTATCTAAGGCTGCATTAGTAGATTTTGTAAAAGGCATTATGGTTGGGTCTATTTCTTCAGCTTGTTGATCCCACTCTGAAGCAACTTTTTTTGCTAGCGCCTCAGTGGGGAGCACCAATTGCCTCTTTGCAGGAGTTTTTAAAATTTTATTGTCAAGTTTTATGAAAAATCCAGCTTCTGACGAAACAACATGAACATCTTTCCAAAACCGCTTTTGTTTCCATTCAGACATCAAAGGTCCCTTGCAAAAACCAGGTCAAAACCTAAAAACCTTCATCAAAAAATGGATCATCTGGAACTTCATTCACATCCCACTGAAATGTTTTCCAAGTCTGTACCATGTGATTTGGTAAATCAGCTTTAATTTCAATAATTCTCTTATCAAATGGATGCTCAATTTTTAAATACCGTGCATGTAAGTGCAGTTTTTTACTAATATCGCCACCAAATTGAGCTCCCCACCCATCACCTAAGTTTTCTTGACTTGACCCTCCATATTTACCGTCACCAATAATTGGATTTCCAATTTCTGCCATGTGGGCTCGAAGTTGATGAGTGCGACCAGTAATAGGAACTAATGCAACCCAAGCTCCCCTATTAGCGAGCCTACTTAATACCATAAAATCTGAAACAGCTCTCTTTGCTCCCTCGGTTGAAGAAACTGCATCAGGATGAATACATTGCATTTTTTCACCTTCGCCCTGTCGTCCATGACCAGATCGCTTTACTAACCCATATTTGATCGTACCAACAGAAGGTTGAGGAACGCCAGCGACAGCTGCCCAGTATATTTTCCTGACCTCACGATGCTTCAAAGCCTCAGATAAACCTTTTGCAGCCTGTCTGGTCCTTGCAAGAACCATAACACCAGAGG
>JAQWIK010000090.1 GCA_029248915.1 Paracoccaceae bacterium
TTTGGAGCAAATGTGAGTGCCGCAGTTATCGCAGAAATAACGTACACGTGGCTTTTCTAAGTCGCTTCTTTGGAAAGCTTTTGCTTCGCCTTTCGTGAACCTAAAACTTTTCTCAGATATTATGACCGATGAATTTGCTCCACCTCCAGAAAAATACCTACACTCTCTGCAATGGCATAAAAGCTGAGAATGTATGGGTTCATCAAATTCATATTCCAGGTCACCGCAGTAACATCTACCGGTATAAGACATATAGATTCCTCAGATTATTGGTTTTGAATTAGTTTTGATGAACTAAACACAAATATTTATCATCACCAAATGAAACTTAATTGTTCATCTATCAATCGTGCTCTTGCAATCTTTAAACTTTTTTTACTGCGGAGCACATAATACGCAATTTTGCCTCTGCTAAAACTGGAGTAAGCAACCCGAGGCCACAATCGGGAGCGATGACCAGTCTATTCCTATCAATATGATTAAGAGCTGATTTAATCCTATCTATGATTTTATCTTCCGTTTCAACTCTGCTAGAAGCAATTGCAATTGCTCCCAAGATAACAGATTTTTTTTTGAACTTTTCTAATAAGTCGAGATTATTTTGGCAATGAGCGTCCTCGATTGATACCTGATCAATATTTAATTCATCCACCTCACTGGCTAACTGATGGTAGCTATCAGGGTCAGCTTTCTTATAATCTTCGTCATCCAAATGATCCGGATAACCGCAACACATATGTATGATCTTTATAACATCTCTTGGGACGCCGTGAAAACACCTCTCTATGCCCTCCATACCAAAAGAAAACGCATCATCTAATTGGCGGGCAAAAAGGGGTTCGTCAACTTGGATATATTTGCACCCTGCATCAACTAATGCCAAAATTTCTTTGTTAATTGTTTCAGCTAAATCACGACTGAGTTTTGGTCGATCGTCATAAAAACAATCTGCTGTTGTGTCCATAACCGTAAGTGGTCCTGGGAGTGTGAATTTTACGGGTTTTGAAGAGACATTTTGACTACTCTCAAAATCATGAACAGAGTAGCTAGCTCTAGTGTGTCTAATTTTACCTCTAATAGCTGGAAGGCTCGTCTCATAAGCACCATCTCGTAGAACGCGATGCTCCAAGTTTTTAAAATCAAAACCTTTTAAATATCTGCAATGATAGTGGATATAATTTTCTCGTCTAACTTCTCCATCAGTTGGAACGTCAATACCCGCATCAATTTGCAAACTTATCACTTCTTTTGTAGCCTTAATAAACAGCTTTTCATCAGCGTCAGATTTTTTTTCAATATAGTCGGTGAATTCCTCTGTTATTCGCTCAGTATTCATTCCACCGTCTTTTCTGGCACCATCAAACCAGTCTTCAATGGGTAGATAAGAAGGTTTGGGAAATGATCCAATCACTGTAGTTGTTAAGGATTTAGTTTTCATCTTACACCTATATTGTTTCACCATTAAATTAGGTGCTCTAATGTAAAATTAGATGTTAAAAAGTTCTTTCCAGCGATGGCATGCCACTTCATGCTGACGATCTGTGTTTTGAAGAATGGGCTCTTCTTTTTTGCAAATATCGATAGTATGGGGGCAGCGTGTGTGAAATTTGCAACCGCTTGGTTGGTTTGTAGGAGACGGAATTTCTCCTTCTAACCTTTGTGCTGTTCCTTGGTCATCTGGATTGAGTGATGGGATTGCAGAAAATAATGCCTTAGTATAGGGGTGTTTCGGCGCTTTGAATAGCTCCTTTGTCGGAGCTGATTCAACAAGCCTTCCAAGATACATAACAGCAACATGGTCGCAAATATGAGCCACAACACTAAGATCATGGCTTATAAACATGAAAGTTAAACCCATGTCTTGTTGTAAGGTTTTAAGAAGATTAAGGACATCTGCTTGGATAGACACATCAAGAGCTGCGACCGCTTCATCGGCAATTACTAAACGTGGATCGGATACAAGTGCTCTTGCAATTGAAATACGTTGTCGCTGGCCACCGGAAAAAGCGTGAGGAAATCTTCTTAAATGCTCTAAATTTAATCTACAGCGAGAGGCTATAGTGCGGACGCGATTATCAATTTCTTCTCGACTTGAACAAAGCTTCATAACTTCAATGGGTTCTGCAATTATGTCTCTGACTGTCATTCTGGGCGACAAAGCTGCATAGGGATCTTGAAAAATTAGTTGGGCTCTTTTTCGGTAATCAGCTAGCTCTGCTTTATCTAACGTGCTTAATTCATATGAAACATCACCATCATCATAGCGTGCTGTTCCACTACTAATTGGCACAGCATTGAGCAATGCTCTTCCTAAAGTTGTTTTTCCCGATCCGCTTTCGCCAACGAGACCAAAAAAAGAACCACGTTTAATTGACAAGGATACATTATTTACAGCTTTTAAATAATTTTGAGAAAAAAGGCCTCCCCCAATTTTATAAGATACTGATAAATTTTCAACTTTAACTAAATCAGCCATTTTAGTTATCACTTCCATCTTCATATAGGTGGCAAGCAACACGCCTAGTTTCTCCGAAATTAGTAAATGAGGGAGTATTAAGAGAACATTTATCTCCTACAAGTTCCTCACATCTTGTATTGAATACACAACCAGGGGGGCGTTCTAAAGGTGAGGGAATATCGCCAGGTATTGGCCTCAAAGGTGAGCCTAGATTGTCTAGTCTCGGCAGTGCGGCTATCATACCCTTTGTGTAAGGGTGTTTTGGAGAATTTATAACTTCTCTTACGGAACCTTCTTCAATAATTCGACCAAGATACATTACACTAACTCTATCTGCTGTTTGAGCGACAACTCCTAAATCGTGGGTTATAAATATAATGCTCATATTGAAGTCTTTCACCAGGTCTTTCATTAGATCCAAAACTTGTGCTTGGATCGTTACATCGAGAGCTGTAGTAGGCTCATCTGCAATTAAAAGACTGGGTTTAGTCGATAGAGCCATAGCGATCATCGCTCTCTGACGCATACCCCCTGACAGTTCAAACGCATATTGATTAATTCGCTGAGAAGGGTCAGATATACCAACTCTATCAAGCATTTCGATAGAAATCTCTCGTGCTCTTTTTTTTGAAATATCATTGTGCAATTGGAGTTGTTCAATCATTTGTTTCCCAATATTTATTGAGGGAGCGAAGCTTGCCATCGGCTCCTGAAAAATCATTGATACAGATCCACCTCTAACTACTTTCAAATCAGCTGGTCTTTTCAACGAAAGAACATCAACCTCTTGTTTGGTCGAATTGAACGTTATAGTGCTTTCAGGATTATATATAGCATTCGCCGCATTCAGGTTCATAAGTGATTTTGCTGTAACTGATTTGCCCGAGCCACTTTCACCAACCAAACCCATGACCTCACCTCGATTTAGAGAGAAGTTTACATCTTCTACAGCTGTAATGAGACCTTCATCGGTCTTAAATTTTAATGTTAAGTTTTTTACTTCGAGAAGTTTATCCATCTGCCGATTCTACTTTTTGTTATCAGAGTAAGGGTCGGCGGCATCTCGCAATCCATCACCAACAAATACAAAGGCCATCACCAGAGTTATGAAAAATATCACTGGAATAAAATACCATTGATAATTGAGCAAAACATCCGCACTGGTTACCTTTTGTAGCATAACCCCAAGAGAATTTACTGGGTCTTTCAAGCCTAAGCCAATAAAGCTTAATGCCGTTTCTGATAAAACCATGTACGGGAATGAGATTACAAGGTCGACTATGATGTAACTTGTAAAAGATGGTAAAAGATGGCGTCGGATAACGTGCGACGACGAAGCCCCACATAATTGAGCGGCCAACACATATTCTTGATTTCTTTCTGTTAACAGATGTGTGCGAACACGTCGAGCTAGGGTCGGCCAACCTATCAGACCTAATATCAATGAGATAAAGAAAAACCTCATTTCGGCTGTCCATTCTTGAGGGATAAATGCAGCTATTGCCATAAATAAGGGTATTGCTGGAATTGTTCGAACTGCATCCGTAAGCATTTGTAATATAGAATCTATCCATCCACCATAATAACCTGAGACTCCACCTATTAATAAAGCTAACACAAAGGCTATAAAAACCCCTAGAGTTCCAACTTGCAGAGAGGTCCAAATAGCGTGCAGTGTCCTGGAAAAAATGTCTTTTCCACTTGCATCAGTGCCAAATAAATGGACAAACCCTTCATTTATACCAAACAAATGGATATTTCCTGGAACGAAGCCAAGGAGCTTATAATCAGAACCTGTTACAAAAAATTGCATGTATCGGCGCTCGTCCTCGTTGACTTTCTCTACCCAGCGAAAATTTGTCGCGAGATTTCTTTTGCGTTCAATTGTATGTAGAAACGGCCTAATTGAGCATCCATTTTTGTCGCAAAACATAGGGATATTTGGAGCGCCATTTAAGTAGTCTTTATCTCGACCAGCAATAGTTGGATCATATGGTGATAAAAATGGTGCCAAAACCCCAGAAATAATTAATATCACTAGAACTGTTGCAGCTATCATTGCTGCACGTTGCTTTTTGAAGCGTGCCCAGACCAACTGTCCTTGTGAGGCTGTAAAATATGCCTCTTTAGTCTTTTGGTCTTGTAAAGAATTTTGTAGTATATCTAATTGATTTTGTTCTGTCATAATTAGTGTACCAAACTTTTCCGTATTCTTGGATCAAGGACCGCTAGAAGTATATCAGTTAAAAAATTTAAGGAAACTATAGTTGCGGTAAGAAGAAATATTATGGCACCAGCCAGCTGTTGATCGTTAGACCTTGCCAAAGATTCAATTAAAAGGGCACCCGCATCTGTTAAAGTTAATATCAGTGCTACAATAGGAAGCTCGTTAAAAACACGATTAAGATCAAAACCCAAACTATTTACAATTGGGCTAAGAGCGTGTCTTGCTGGATACCTCCAAAGTAGCCTACGACCATATATTCCTCGTGCTGCAGCGGCAGTCACATACAGCTTTCCAATTTCGTCGGACATCAAAGCTCTTACCGTTTGCAAAGCAAAAGCAGTAGCTGACCAGCCCAGTATAAAAACAGGTAGCCAGGCATGTTTTAATAGGTCGATAAATTTGTCTATGCTCCATTCTGCATCGCGATATTCTTTTGAAAATAGACCAGTCAGAGTATCTCCAAAATATATAGTCGAAAATAACATTATCATTAAAGCTAGCAAAAAATTTGGCATGGCTAGGCCTAAATAACTTATAAGCTTAAGCCCGTTGTTTAGGTATGCATTCGAACTTGCTGCCGAAATTATGCCTACTGGAAGAGCTATCATATAAGCTAAAACTAGTGAAGAAAGGCATATTCCCAACGACAACCAAAATTTTGTACCCAGCAGCTGAGCAATATCTACACGTAAGATGCAACTATCGCCAAACTCACCCTGAAACGCATTGACAATCCAAAGAGTCCAGCGCTGAACAAATGGTTTGTCTAACCCAAGCCGTTTTCGTTCAATTTCTATGTCTTCGACTGAAATTCCAGAACCTTGGGTATTTTTAAATGCGAGATAGCGTTCCGCACAATCGCCCGGAACAAACTCCATTAGCGTAAAGACAACAAGTGAAATAATGACTAATGTAAACGCGGCAAGAAAAGCACGTGTTAAAACAAATTTCCCAAATTGAAGCATGTTTTCCGTTCTATTTTAAAGCTAAGTTGAAAATGCCTACCGACTTGATAATAAAAGACCAAGGGCGACTGCAAGCCGCCCCTAGAAAATTTTATGAAAAACTTAAATTCCTTACTCGTTCAACCACCACTGAGTCGCACGATACGGGTAGGTTCTGTAGTATTCGTACGAATGTGTCTTAAACGATGTAAAGTTTTTCAAGTTATTGTGGTGGATCATGGGTGCTGGCGCATTTACTGTTCCAATAAACAGTAAATTCTCAACCATGTTCTTTACCAACCGTTCACCAAGAACTTTAAAATCGTCGCTGGACTGATCTGCAGACTGGAATAAATTTATATCTGAAATCAATTCTTTGACATAAGAAGGAGGCTCAACACCATTTGCTCCATTGCTGTCAACCCATTCGGCCCAAAGCATACCTGTTCGAACGCCAAAGTAGTTTTCGAATGGTGGTACCCAAAGCTCATTGTTACCAAGAACGATTGCAAGCGGTTGAGATTTGCGCCACATCATTACGTCCAGCTTGTTTGCAGATTGTGCAGAACGAAATTCATCGGGTGTAACTTCTTTTACAATAGATTGGACGCCAACGTCTGCCCAGTATTGACCTACAAGTTCAACAGTTGGGCCACCTATACCTTGAGTGGCAAAGCTTAAATTCAAAACAAGTTTGTCACCATTGGGTAATTCACGAAATCCATCACCATCGGTATCTTTCATTCCCATCGCATCCAGCAAGCTATTAGCGCGTGCTGCGTCGAAATCAGTAGCGTGTGATAGCCACTTATCTGATACAAATGCAGGCTTAGGTGAAAAACCAATATATTGCTGAGGAGTACCCTCACCAAAGAAGCCTACATCATTTAACTCAGCGCGGTTTATTGCGATAGACATAGCTTCACGGAAGCGAATATCCCCAAACACATTTCTTTTTGCTTCATCTTCGTGTGTTACGTTGAAGGAGAAAACACCAAGAGTAATTTCAGGGCGAAGATCAACGGTATAGTTACCCTGTGCCTGACCATCTAGAAGAGCTGGTGCTGAAGCAAGCTGAAGTGACTGCGCTTTATAGTCAACGTCTCCATTTACAATTGAAAGAAGGCGCACCTCATTATCATTTTTGTAAACTTCGTCTTGTTCAGAAATATACGGTAACTGTTGCCCTGTTGGATCAACCTGATGAAAGTAGGGATTAGCAACCAGGCGTCTTCCTTCTGTAGTGTCAGTAACGTACATATGGCTTTCCAAAGTAGGAATTACTGGCATTGGAAGGCTTCCAGCAATTTCAGGACGGCTTAGTAATGGCGACGGTGTGTCAGTCCAATCTGAGTTTCCATAAAAAGCTTTGATTGCATCATAACCATTTTCAAAACCAAGAGACTTTGCATAAGCGTCGGCATCTGCACTTAAGCCTGGATGGAATTGGCCAAGAAAGTGCTTTGGTTGAAACCCTTGAGCAAAGTGTGTTGCAAAGTGCGCAAGAAGCCCAGGTTTTGGTGCGGGAAGGTTAAAAACGACTGTTGTTGCGTCAGGTGTATCGACAGTCATTGTCTCACCACCTACGGTGATGTAATCTTTTGGTTTTTCAAAAATGTTGGTGTCCAACATAATATTATCGTGATAAAACTTCACGTCTGCGCTTGTGAAAGGTGCGCCATCAGACCATTTGTGTCCTTTGCGGAGATGAAAAGTTAATTTCGTAAAGTCTGAATTCCATTTCCAGCTTTTGGCAATGTTCGGCACAATGGTTTGAAGATCATCTGAAAACCTTACAAAATTTACGTGTCGGACTGACAAGAAATCGGATGTACCAGCTTCGGTTGCATTTGAAAGAACATCCAGTGTGCCACCGTATTGGCCAATGCTGTCATAGGGAACAACTACTAGAGGTTCCGCAGGAATACGCTCGGCAAGTGATGGTAAAGCAGGGTTACCTTTTATTTTTGCGTTAAGAGCGGCGCTGTCTGGGTTTCCTGACATACTCATAGTACATCCGGCAGCAGCTTCGAATTCTGATTTTTCATATTGTTGTGGATAGGCCCCAGGAGCGACGCCCATCGTATCAGATACAGTTATCGCAGGACAGTTAGCGTACGCACCCAAAGGGAGAGCAACCATTGCCACTGCGGTAAACAAAGATTTTTTCATATTTACCTCCAATTATTAAACCAAGTATGGCGTGGCCATACATGGGTGACCTTCAAATTTAAAAGGTCGTTTAGGTGACGAAAAATTACCAACGACAAAATTGAGATGCCGCATAAACACTACAGTGTCATGAAAGGTTAATTGTCGCCACGTCAGTCACTATGGAAACAGGTAAAGAAAAAAAGCCAGCAAAAAATATTACCCAAAGCTTTATTTTTATTTCTACTAGGGGTTCAGGAGATCAATTCGTTCTTTATTTGATCAACAAATTATGGAAGAACTTATTTTTTTTCGGAAGATTTTTATTTATTTTTAAATTAAAATTTTGAAAATAATCAGATAATTAAATATATTATTTTAATAATGACCCTTAACAGGTCCACTTTCAGTAATCATGATTCGCGAAAATTTACCCCCAGCATTTCTCATGCGGTGGCTTAATAACTCAGAAACCATATTTAATTTGGTTTCCTGATATTCTTCCTTATCGTTCAGAAAATTTACATCCCCATCTTCTTTTATTTCAAATAAGATTTGTGGAAGTTTACTTGCAAAGTTTACAATTCGATTTCTTCCAGATCGGAGCACAGAGAAATTACACTCATGAGAGGCCAGTCCAAAGTGAGACTGCCAAATTGTTGGGTTTATGGGATCACCAAAGTCTACCTCAGACATTGTAGCCTTTTTCCAATCTTTAGGCTTTTTTCCTAGCAAAAAAGGCTTGAGTGACGAACCGTCTATGTCATCAGGTATCCCAATGCCCATAATATCTAGAATAGTCGGGGTGACGTCAATTGACTCAGTTTGTTCTTTTATTCTGATCCCGTGCGTTCCTTGCAAACTTTTGGGAGCTTTTATCATTAATGGCACATGGAATGCGCCGTCAAAATAATGCATTTTCCCCCAACAGTCATAATCCCCAAGCATTTCACCATGGTCTGAGGTTATTACGATTAAGGTTTCATCATACTGCTCAGTTTCTTTTAACCATCGAAAAACCCTACCAAGGTGGGCGTCCAATTCAGCAATTAGACCCATGTAAACAGCTCTTATTTCTGCGGTCGTTTTTGAACATTCTTTAAGGTTTTGAAATCCGATGACCATATCTTTAGCTCGCCGAAATTGTTTTGAAGGGTCATCGAATGGATGTTGATCATTTGTACTTATTTTGTGTGCAATTGGCATTTCATTCGGCCTAAGCAAACTATTATAAGGCGCTGGAGCTACAAATGGTGGGTGTGGCTTTACATAGGTAACATGGGCACACCAACCTTTTTTTCTTATTTGTAGATCTTTAAGCAGGCTATCCGTTAAAAAAGCCGTATCGCTGTCATCAGCAGAATACTTTGCTGGAGCATTTATTTTTTTATCGATTGGTTCGAAAATTTCGAATAGTTTGTCAAATTTATAATTTTTTTCTTTTAAATAATTTTTCCAAGATTTATTGGTATCAAAGCGCATTTCTTGAACTTCGGTAAACCCATTTAAAACTTCTTCATAGGAAGTAAGTATAGGATCATTTCGTTCATATATTCGTGGATCTTGGGAAGTGTCGGTGTAACCATAAAGCAGAGGTTCAATCCCTTTATGGCGAAGCAATAGGGCAAGATTGGGTGTATCATGTGCTAAGGGCGTTCCATTTCTGATGGAGCGATGGTTCATTGCGTATTGGCCAGTCAGCAAAGATGCTCTTGCAGGTCCACAGGGGCTCGTTACGGAAAAATGGTTGAGAAAATTGACTGACTCATTTTTGAACTGGGTAAAATTTGGCAAGTCAACTGTATCAGCCAAAGGCCCTGTCAGTGCGTCTGCTCGCATTTGGTCAAATACAATAAAAAGAATGTTTGGGCCTGGATTTTTAATAGTATCTAATCTCCTTAAATTACTCTAGAAATCACGCACAATTAGTGTAACCAGTCAATAAATTTATAAAGTTATCATTTATATCAAGGTAAATTTGAAACATCTGTATTTATTGAATTTTATTACTGAATTTACTTGAAACCCTAAAAAAAATGGACACTATATACTTTTACCGCAGAATAAGCGCTGTACCTGTTTAGGGGTTGAGCTTTAGGATAGTTAATAGGTGGGAACAAACAATGACCTACAATGAGCTTAAGGCAAAGATTTCTAAGCAAGAAGTCGATACAGTTTTGGTTTGCATGGTCGATATGCAGGGCCGGTTGATGGGTAAAAGGTTTCATGCTGAAGCCTTTCTAGAAATAGCGGAAAATGAAACGCATTGCTGTAATTATTTACTTGCCACTGATTTAGAGATGGCTACACCAGATGGTTATGAAGCAACAAGCTGGTCTGCCGGATACGGTGACTATGTTATGCAACCTGATTTAAATACCTTACGAATGGTGCCATGGCTTGATGGAACAGCTCTATGCCTCTGTGATATTTTAGATCATCATTCCCACAAGCCCGTGGAATTTTCTCCTCGGCAAGTTTTAAAGGCGCAGATAAAAAAGGCTGAAAAACTGGGATTTTCGGCTATTATGGCGACAGAATTGGAGTTTTTTTTATTTCAGGGAACTCATGATGAAATAGCATCAAACGGTTTCAAAGATCTAAAGCCAATTTCTAATTATAATGAAGATTACCATATTTTTCAGACATCTAAAGAAGAGCACGTGATGAGGCCTATCCGCAACTTTCTTCGAGAAATGGGTATTCCGGTTGAAGGTTCAAAAGGGGAGGCAGAGGCGGGTCAGGAAGAGTTGAATATAAAATATGCTGATGCTTTAGCAACAGCCGACCATCATACACTTGCTAAGCATGGAATTAAGGAAATATCTCATCAAAGAGGTTATGCCGCAACTTTTATTCCTAAATGGCATCAAAACCGGGTCGGTTCAGCTTCTCATGTTCACCAGTCTCTTCTTAGTAATGGTTCAAATGTTTTTTTTGATGCCAAAAAGCCTTTATCTAAGTCAACTGTGATGGACCATTACATGGCGGGGCTGCTAAAATATGCCCCAGACATTACTGTATTTATGGCGCCTTATGTTAATAGTTATAAGCGATTTGCCAAAGGTACTTTTGCGCCAACCCGCGCAGTTTGGTCAGTCGATAATCGAACAGCTGCTTTTAGGTTGGTTGGCGAAGGCAGTAAGTCTGTACGTATTGAGTGCCGAATTCCAGGATCTGATATGAATCCGTACTTATGTATGGCAGCAATGCTAGCTGCCGGCATAAAAGGAATTGAAGAAAAACTGAAGTTGCCTCCTGCTTATTCTGGAGATGCATACGAAAATGATAAAGATAATCAAATCCCAAATACTTTGCGGGATGCTAGAGATGCTCTGATGTCATCAACGATGCTAAATGAGGCTTTTGGCGAGGAAACTGTAAAACACTATGCGAGGGCCGCAGAGTGGGAAATTGAAGAATTTAATAAAGTCGTAACTGATTACGAGATCATGAGAGGGTTTGAGAAAGCATGACGATGCTTACCTGTGTTTCGCCAATCGATGGGAAAGTTTTTGCCAAAAGAGAAGCGATATCAATATCGAAGTCTCGAGAAGTTATAGAAATCTCAAGAAAATCTCAGCCAGCTTGGTCTAAACGACCAATTGAAGAGAGAATTGATTTAGTTTTGGCGGGCGTAGCTGAAATGGGACAAATGAACGATGTTGTTGTTCCAGAATTGGCAAAAATGATGGGCCGTCCTGTGCGCTATGGTGGGGAATTTAAAGGATTTGAGGAACGAGCTCATTATATGGCAAAGATTGCTTCACAATCTTTACAAGTCATTGATGCTGGAGAGGATGCAGATTTTAAACGATATATTCGGCGTATCCCGCATGGCGTAGTTTTTGTTATTGCTCCCTGGAACTATCCATACATGACTGCGATCAATACAATAGCTCCTGCATTGATAGCTGGAAATTCTGTGATTTTGAAACATTCAACGCAAACATTATTGGTGGGAGAACGACTCGCCAGTGCTTTTCATTCTGCAGGTGTGCCAAAAGGTGTTTTTCAAAATGTTTTTTTAGACCATGAAATCACAAAGCAGCTGATAGCTGAAAATTCTTTTGACTTTATAAATTTTACTGGCTCAGTTCCAGCAGGTGCATCAATTGAAAAAGCAGCAGCTGGTACATTTACAGGAGTTGGTACGGAACTAGGAGGAAAAGACCCAGGTTATGTCATGGAAGATGCTGATCTTGAGGCTGCTGCCGACACATTAATAGACGGTGCAATGTTTAACTCCGGACAGTGTTGCTGTGGAATTGAACGGATTTATGTTCATGAGAGCCTTTTTGATAATTTTTTGGAAAAGGCAATTTCTATTGTAAGCAACTATAAGCTTGGGAATCCATTAGATAAGGATACTACTTTGGGGCCAATGGCAAATATAAGGTTTGCCAATCATGTCAGACAGCAAATTGTCGATGCTCAGCAAAAAGGTGCTATTGCTCACATTCCCACTTTTCAAGAGGATGATGGTGGCGTTTATTTAACGCCTCAAATTTTAACTAACGTCGATCATAGCATGAAAATCATGACAGAGGAAAGCTTCGGTCCAGTCATTGGAATCATGCCTGTTAAAGATGATCATGAAGCTATTAGTTTAATGAATGATAGTGAATTTGGTTTAACTGCGAGCCTATGGAGCAGCGATTTGCAGAGGGCAGTAAAAATAGGTGATGAGATTGAAACAGGAACTGTTTTTTTGAATCGAGCAGATTACCTAGATCCGGCGTTATGTTGGACTGGTTGTAAGAATACAGGCCGCGGAGGGAGCCTTTCTGAGATAGGCTT
This sequence comes from Paracoccaceae bacterium, assembly GCA_029248915.1. Lineage (GTDB taxonomy): Bacteria > Pseudomonadota > Alphaproteobacteria > Rhodobacterales > Rhodobacteraceae > Salinivivens. The sequence goes on from JAQWIK010000090.1 coordinate 12,581, forward strand.
CCATAACCTAACTCGACCCAAATCCTATCATTTAAAAAAGGTCACATAATTATGACTATTTCAACAAACTGGTCTTATCCAACAAATACCAGGTTCGGTCCGGGCCGCATCCAAGAATTAGGAGAAGCTTGTCTGGCGCTAGACATAAAGAACCCTTTGCTGGTTACAGATAAAGGTTTGGCGAGCCTCGATATTACTGAGAATGCCGTGAAGATTTTAAAATCGTCTGGATTTCAGGGAAGAGTTTTTAGTGATGTTGATCCCAATCCAAGTGAATTAAATCTGAAGGCAGGCATTATAGACTACCAAAAAGGAAACCATGATGGAGTTATTGCTTTCGGTGGTGGTTCAGGGATTGATCTGGGAAAAATGATTGCTTTCATGGCTGGTCAGACTAGACCAATTTGGGATTTTGAAGATATTGGTGACTGGTGGACCCGTGCCGATAGCAATGTAATATCTCCAATTATAGCGGTTCCTACAACTGCTGGAACAGGGTCAGAGGTTGGTCGAGCAAGTGTAATTACAAACTCACAAACGTATGAGAAAAAGATTATTTTCCATCCAAAAGTTTTACCCAGTATAGTGATTTGTGATCCTGAATTGACAGTAGGCATGCCATCATTTTTTACAGCAGGAACAGGGCTTGATGCTTTTGCTCATTGTGTTGAGGCCTTTAGTTCTCCTCATTATCATCCGATGAGCCAAGGCATAGCCGTTGAGGGTATGAAGCTCGTTATAGAAAATCTACCCAAGGTTTATAGTAACCCCAAAGACATTGACGCCAGATCTCATATGATGTCTGCAGCAATGATGGGGGCTACGGCTTTTCAGAAAGGTTTAGGGGCGATTCATGCGCTAAGCCATCCGATCGGTGCTATGTATAACACTCATCATGGTACGACAAATGCCGTATGTATGCCGTCTGTTTTAGATATGAATGCTTCCAAAATAAGTTACCGATTTGATCAGGTCTCAAGCTACATTGGTGTTAAAGGTGGATTTAAAGGGTTTTGTGCTTTCGTTAGAGAGTTAAATTCATCTTTGAATATACCCGAAAGTTTGAGTGATCTTGGTCTGGTAGATGTCGATTTAGAAAAATTGACTCACGCAGCACTGAAAGACCCAAGTTGTGGTGGCAACCCAGTTAAACTCAATGATGAGAATGTCGCTGAATTAATTAAAAATTTATTGTAACTCTCAATATTTATAATTAGGCGATGCTGTTTCTCCGTAATAACCAAACAAAAAACATACCGCCGATTATCCCGGTAACTATACCAATAGGTAAATCTTCTGGAGCCATAATTGTTCTTGCAATAATATCTGCCCAAAGCAAGAAAATTGCTCCAGCTATCGCTGATCCAGCGAGAACGCGTCTATAATCGCCGCCGACAAATAATCTGACAATATGTGGGATCATCAAGCCGACGAACCCAATAATCCCAGAAAAGGCCACCATAGCTCCCGTTATTAGTGCTCCTACAACAAAAACTGCCAACCGAAACTCACGGACAGCGATACCAAGAGTTGAAGCTGTTTCGTCGCCAATAGTCATTGCATTGAGTTCTTTAGTTTTTGTAAACAACCATAAGCAGCAAAGAGCCAGCACTAAGATTGGATAAATCAGTTGGTTCCATTGAGCTAGCCCTAAGCCGCCCAACATCCAAAATACTACAGTATGGGTTGCACGTGGGTCACCTAAGAATATTAGCGCATTTGCTGCCGCCATGATAATAAAAGAAACAGCAACACCAGCTAGGATAAGCTTGTCGGCACTAGTTGCATCAGCAACACGAGACACTCCAAGAACAATGATTGTTGCAGCCAAAGCGCCACCAAAAGCAAGCAGTGGCACAGTCAATAGACCAAGTAATAGGCCAGTGTGTAGCAGTGCTAAAATTGCCCCACAGTCTCCACCTGATGATATTCCTAGAAGGTGTGGG
>JAQWIK010000091.1 GCA_029248915.1 Paracoccaceae bacterium
CCCTCGGGCAATTGCCCTCGCCATACAAAGACTAGCCGCATGGCAAATTTCCGCAAAATCATAAACTTCGTCCCTAAGAGGAACCTCGCCAGTTGTAGTGGCAAAAATTAAGTCACCATCGAAAGGTAAGTGAGAGGGAACAATTGCTCTTGCAATTCCATCATGAGCTGAGGTGGCCAGTCTTTGAGCTTGCGCTTTTGTCAACTCTGCATCTGTGGCAATAATTCCAATTGTTGTGTTAGCTCGATCTTCCAATGGAAACAGTTCTGGCCTTTTGAAAGACATCGCATAACTGCCTCCACTTGGTGAATCAAATCCTCCAAATTCGCCATCAATTTCAAACGGTGCTGCCCAAAAATATTTCCCTGTTTCATCTGTTGCATCGCCCACAGGGTTGACAGCAACCAGTGCACCAACTGTAATATTATTTTCTAATTTGAATGATGCCGAACCTAAGCCACCTTTCATCATTCCACCCTGTGCCCCGAAACCAGCGCCCACGGTGCCCAATTTAAATTCTGAATTTAAATTTTTATATGCTTCTCTTCCTAAGTCAGGGTATGGGTTTGTGGGCCAATTTTTTTCACCGCCATTGGTAAGGTCAAATAAAATAGCAGCGGGAACAAGAGGGACTATATGTCCGCCAACCTCCAGACCTTTCCCATCTTTCTGTAATGTGTCCACAACCCCAGAGGCAGCGTCTAATCCGAAAGCTGATCCTCCTGATAATACCAAAGCATCGACGCCTTTAATCGTTTTGTCAGGTGCAAGTAAATCAGTTTCTCGTGTTCCAGGAGCCCCTCCCATAACGCAATATGAGGTAACTAATGGTTTATTTCCACTTAGAACTGTAACGCCTGTTTTAATTTTTTCATCATGAGCGTTTCCTACAAGAAGGCCTTGCACATCAGTAATTAGATTTTTTGGTCCTGGTTGCATCATCAAATACACCGCCCTCCGTCAACCTGCATACAAACCCCCGTCACCATACTTGCCTCCTCTGAAGATAAATAGCAGGCAGCATTTGCTATATCCTCAGGCTGTGCGAACCTTCCAATCGGAATTGTTGAGAGAAACTTTTGCCTTATTTCTGGTGTGTCTTCACCCATGAAAGATGCTAGTAAAGGTGTTTCGCTTGCAACTGGATTAACAGCATTTACACGCACCCCAAAGGGTGCAAGTTCAACAGCCATAGTCTTTGTAGCAGTGTTCATCCAGCCTTTTGAGCTATTGTACCAATTTAAGTTTGGTCTGGGGGATACGCCCGCTGTTGAAGCAATATTAAGTATAGAGCCGCTAGACTGGTTTTTCATTTCAGGAACAAAGGCTTTCGCCATTAAATAAACTGATTTGCAATTTATGCGAAAAACGCGGTCAAAGTCCTCTTCGGTAACTTCGTCAAGTGGTGTTGGTAGATGAGTAACCCCCGCATTGTTAACCACAATATCTACTCTCTCAAAACTATCAAATACACATTTTTTCAGATTTTCTACTGAGTATGTATCGCCCACGTCGGCTTTTACTGCTAATGTTTTTGCTCCTAAGTTCTCTGATAATTCTCGTGCAGCATCCTCATTTATATCAACAATAATGACCCTTGATCCTTCTTCAAGGAATTTTTCTACAATTGCTTTTCCCAAACCTGAAGCGGCTCCGGTAACTATTGCCGTTTTATTTTCTAATCGCATGTCATAGTTTCCTTGATTATTGGTGATAGCTTGCAACGGTTTTTAACGTCGAAAAACCAAAAAGAGCTTCAAACCCTTTCTCACGACCATGTCCTGAAAGACCTCGTCCTCCAAATGGAAGTTCGACACCACCACCGGCGCCATAATTATTAATGAAAACCTGCCCTGATCTAAGTTTTTTAGCCAAACGCATTTGCCTGGCTCCATCATTTGTCCAAATACTTGCAACCAAACCGTAGTCTGTACCATTAGCAATATTAAGCGCTTCTTCCTCCGTATCGAAGGGTATGATTACCTGGACTGGACCAAAAATTTCATCTTGAGCAAGTATGTGATCTTCTGAAACATCAGCGAACAGCCTTGGAGCAACATAATGCCCTTCTGACGGGGCATTACTATGGATATCCCCCTGTGCGACTAAGTTCAGATTTTGACCTTTATCTATAAAACTTTCTACAATCGACTTTTGTTTTTTGGATATCAATGGTCCTAAAGCTCCGTCCTCAATTGCTGGTCGCGCTACCAAGTCCTTATATTTTTGAGACATGTGATCAATCACTTCGTCGTATCGCGAACGATGAACCAATATACGACTGCTTGCAGAACAAGTTTGCCCACCATTCTGAATTCCGGCATTTACAAGAAATGGAAGTGCGTTTTCCAGATTAGCATCTTCAAAAAACAATTGAGGAGATTTTCCACCAAGTTCCAAAGTCACCGGAACGATATTAGTGGCAGCGGCTGCTTGCACTAAACGGCCTGTGGCAACTGATCCAGTGAAACTAATGTGGTTTATCCCTTTATGAGCGCAAAGAGCGGCGCCTGCTGAAGCTCCCAGTCCTGGAACTACATTTAAGACGCCCTTTGGAAGGCCAGCTTCAATTGCTAGATTAGCAAATGCTAAGGCTGTCAAACAGGCTTCTTCGGCTGGCTTCAAAACACATGTATTGCCCATAGCTAGAGCTGCACCAACTGAACGACCTATAATCTGCATGGGATAATTCCATGGGACAATATGGCCAGTAACTCCGTGAGGCTCACGTAAAGTATAAACAGTGTATCCTTCTAGGTAGGGTATTGTTTCTCCATGAACTTTATCTGCTGCGCCACCATAAAATTCCATATAACGAGCCAAAGCCTTCACATCTGCTTTTGCTTGAGTGAGGGGTTTGCCTACATCAAGTGCCTCAAGTTTGGCTAGAAGATCTATGTTCTTGAGAACAAGTCTTCCCAAATCAACTAAAATTCTCCCGCGCTCAGCGGCTGGAGTTACACTCCAACATTGCTCAAATGCATGTGTTGCATTTGTAACTGCCGCATCGATATCATCACTATTCCCCGAGGCGATTTCGGTTATAATACTACCATCAGACGGATTTTCTAATTCCAATTTTTCCAAACTTTGAGGAGGACGCCATTCACCAGCTATCAAACAACAAGATGGGTCAAATGGTAATGGTGGAAGCGACATTTCTTATAACTCCATTTGGAAATTAGGTAATTTTGGCACTGCATCAATTAATTTTTTTGTATACCTATTTTGGGGTTGTTCCAGAACTTTTTTCGTAAGTCCCTGTTCGATAATTTTCCCATTCTTCATAACTAAGCAACGATCAGTAATTGAGCGAATTACAGAAAGATCATGACTGATAAATAGGTAAGTAAGGCCATATTCAGCGGCAAGTTCAGCTATCAGATCAAGGATTTGGGCTCTTACAGTAACGTCAAGAGCTGAAACTGCTTCATCAAAAATAACTAGTTTAGGTTTTATAATCAAAGCTCGTGCTATAGCAATTCTTTGTCTCTGCCCACCCGAAAATTCGTGTATATATTTACTTTTATCAGCAGCAGATAGTCCTACATCTTCCAAGACCTGTTCAATTTTATTTTCAATTTTTTTGGTGTCAATAGAGCCCTTTATAAGGTAAAAAGGTTCCTTTATTAGAGTTGATACCCTGTGTCTTGGATTGAATGAGCCGTATGGGTCTTGAAAAACAACTTGAATATTTTTCCGAATACTTGCTTTAGCATTCAAAATATTTACGTCGTCTACGTTTATTTTACCTTCGAAAATTGGCTCAAGGCCAAGAATAGCCCGAGTAAGAGTTGATTTTCCACAACCAGATTCTCCAACCAACCCAACTCTTTCACCATTTTTTATATCAAACGAAACATCAGAAACTGCAGTGAAATAATCACTTTTTGAAAAAACCTTTGTTCGCGCCAATCTATATTTACAAGTGACATTTTTGATACTCAGAAGAGGATCAGTATTTGTCTCAATTATGGGTAGTTCAACTAAATGTTCTGATGCTGCAAAAAGTGAACGCGTGTATTTATGTTTCATACTTTTAAATAACTTCTGCGTTTCTTCAATTTCTACAATTTTTCCATTTTGCATGACTGCGATTTGATCTGCCATATTAGCCACAACTGCCAGGTCATGTGTAATTAAAATCATGGATATATTATCTTCTTTAACTAGTTTTTTAAGAAGTGCTAGGATTTGGGATTGGGTCGTTACATCAAGTGCAGTCGTCGGTTCATCTGCAATTATAATTGAAGGTTTCAATGCAATTGCGATTCCAATAACAACCCTTTGACGTTGACCTCCTGATAACTCATGTGGATAGCGTTTAAATACGTCGATCGCGGGTTTTAGGCCTACTCTTTCTAGAATCTTAAGGGTTTCACTGTCTGCTGATGTTTTATTTTTTTCACTATGCAATACAATTGTTTCGCTGATTTGATCTCCAACAGTTTTTACTGGGTTCAGTGCTGTCATTGGCTCTTGGAATATCATTCCTATTTTAGCACCGCGAATTTTACATAGTTCAAACTCATTTTTCGTGGTGATCTCTTGATCACGAAAAAATATTTTTCCTTCAAGGTTGGCATTTTTAGGTTGAAGTTGGATTATTGAAAGAGCTGTCATCGATTTACCAGACCCACTCTCCCCCGTTATTGCTAGGATACGTCCCTCATTCAATTCGAACGAGACATCTTCGAGAATTTTTGTTGGGCCAATTTTGAGATTAAGATTTTCAACAGATAAAATGCTCATTCGCGAGACTTTCTAACTCTTGGATCCAGAATATCGCGAAGACCATCGCCCATTAAATTTAATCCCAGGACAGTTACTATAATTGCTGTTCCTGGTATAATAGCCAAGTGGGGAGCAAAGCTCACCATAGTTTGTGCATCGGCCAACATTCTTCCCCAGCTAGGTATTGGCGGCTGCGTGCCAAGGCCCACGTAACTCAATCCAGCCTCAGCTAGAATACCTAATGAAAACTGTATTGTACCTTGAACGATCAAAAGATTAGCAATGTTTGGTAAAATATGTTCGGCTGATATTAGAAAATCAGATTTACCACTTACGCGAGCCGCTAAAATAAATTCTTTTTGCCAAAGACTTAAAGCTGCTCCACGGCTCACGCGAGCAAAGACGGGTATATTAAATATCCCAATAGCAATAATTGCATTCATCGCACCAGCACCGAAAAGTGCGGTTATAAGGATCGCAATAACTAAAGAGGGGAAGGCAAATATCAAATCATTTGTTCGCATTATTACTTCATCAATCAGAGAATTTTTTCTAGCAGCTGCGGCAAGACCTAACGGAACTCCAATAGAAAAACCTATTCCAACTGCTAAGAGTGCGACCGCTAATGAAGTACGTGCTCCTATCATAATCATTGATAAAATATCACGTCCAAAATGGTCGGTACCTAACCAATGAATTTTATTTGGCGTCTGTAATTTATCAGGTATCGAAAGTTGTGTAATATCAAATGGGACCCAAAGAAAAGAAACCCCAGCTGCGATTATCACCAAGACACTCAACAAAGCGCCAAATATCAGTGAACCATTTTTCATACACGCCGCCTTAATCGAGGATCTGCGATTGCATAAGCTATATCAACAATGAAGTTCACAGTTATTACAGCAAAAACGAGAAGCATCACTACACTTTCTACAACTATCAAGTCACGTTGTGTTATTGCTTGAAAAACTAACCTTCCTAAGCCAGGAAGAAAAAATACTTGTTCAATAATAATTGCGCCAGCTAATAGAAACGAAAATTGCAGTCCAATAATAGTGAGCACTGGTATTAGAGCATTTCTTAACGCATGTCGCCAAATTACAGCTCTTTTGCCAAACCCTTTTGCACGCGCTGTTCGAATGTAATCCTCTGAAAGAGTTTCGATCAATGCACTTCGCATTACTCGAGAAAGTATAGAAGCTTGAGGTAAAGCGAGTGCAATAGCGGGGAGTGTTAAAGATTTTATACTCTGAAAAATACCATTTTCCCATTCTACAAATCCACCTGCGGAGAACCATCGCAATTTTAAAGCAAAGATAACTACTAATATCATTGCAAACCAAAAGTTCGGTATCGCTATGCCAAATTGTGTTGCTCCCATAACTGCGACATCTCCTACCTTCCCCCTTTGTGTTGCAGCGTAAATCCCGGCTGGGAAAGCAATGAGAGTAGAGATTACAAGCGCATATAAGGCTAGTGGTAAAGAAACCCAAATTCTGTCGGCGATCATATTCGAAATTGGACTTCTATATGTATATGAAGTTCCAAAATCGCCTTGGACCATTCCAGAAATCCAAGAAAAATATCGAGATAACTTATCTTGATCTAACCCCAACTCTGCTCGTAATGCGGCAATGGTATCTTCTTGTGCATTAATCCCTAGCATAAATGAGGCTGGGTCACCGGGGGCGATTTCTACGATGGTGAAAATAATTACAGAGGCTAGACAGAGGCTGATCATAAGAGAAATAGCCCTGTTTAGAAAGTATCTCAGCATTTTAAATTTTCTTTAAAGGTTTAGAATTACTATTGTAGGAGGCGGGAAATAAAAATATTCCCGCCTTCACATGCGTCTCAAGACTTAATCTGCCCAGCTTACTCCAGTCAGGTCAGTAGCTTGTGTGGGTGCATTCTTCCAAAGACCACGGACCTTAGAATTTGCCACGGTGGTGTAAGCTAACTCAAAAAGATATCCATTCACGTAATCATTTGAAATCATACGTTGTGCTTTTTGAAGCATGCTGCTGCGCTTGCCTGGTTCTGTAGTCCCATTCAATTCAGTCATGAGAGACTGGAATTCCGGGTTGTCATACTGAAAGTAGTAATCAGGCCTTGCATAAATCCCAATATCCATTGGCTCAGTGTGGCTTACAATTGTAAGGCCATAATCTTTTCCCCTAAAAACTTGCTCAAGCCACTGTGCCCATTCCAAATTGCTTATTTCAGTTTCAATTCCAACTGCACGCAATTGAGACGCTATTATCTCTCCACCGCGTCTAGCATAAGAGGGTGGTGGAAGTTTAAGAGTGGTTGTAAAACCTTCTGAAAATCCGGCCTCGGCTAGAAGTTTTTTGGAAAGCTCGGGATCATAATTTGAATTACCAGTTAAGTCTACGTAATCAGGATTATGAGGCGCAAAATGTGTTCCTATGGGTGTGCCGTAACCAAACATTGCACCATCGATAATGGCCTGACGGTCGATAGCGTGAGCTATGGCTTTACGGACTTTTACGTTATCCAAAGGTGGCATTTTATTATTTGTTGATAAAATTGTTTCACCTTCTGTCGAGCCCTCTAAAACCTGAAACCTTGGATCAGCCTCGAACTGTGGAAGATTTTCAGGTGCTGGAAAACTAGTAAAAACATCCACGTCCTGAGCCATAACCGCAGCGAAGGCAGCCGTAGGATCGGAAATGAACTTAAAAGTAACGTTTTCTAAAGCAGGCTTGTCACCCCAATAATCTGAGTTGCGGGATAATTCAATTCGATCCCCTTGAACCCAATTTTGAAATGTAAAAGCACCCGTTCCAATGGGCTTATTTTTTATACCGTCAATACTCTCAGGCGCAACTATTACAGCGTCACCCCAAGCCATATTAAACAAAAAGCTTCCATTAGGCTTATCTAGTGAGATTTTAACGGTAGAGTTATCTACAACAGAAACATCGGTTATTCCAGAAAATAGGGCCTTTTGGGCATTAGTACTATCTTCCGCTCTGGCCCGATCAAGAGAAAATTTAACGTCATTGGCGTCCATACTGGTGCCATCGTGAAACTTTACTCCGGAACGTAATTTAAAAGTATAAACAGTTCCATCGCCCGAAATATCCCATGATTCTGCTAGTCCGGCTGTTACAGATCCGTCTGATGCAAATCTGGTTAGACCTTCGAATACATTTGAATAAAGAACGCTGTCAATTGCTCCAGCTGCTGCACTAGTCGGATCCAGATGTGGTGGTTCTAGCTGCATAGCGACTGTGATGTCAGACTGTGCCGAAAGGCCAATTCCTGCGCTAGCAAATACAGCTAATGCACCAGCTGCGATGAGTTTTGTTGGTTGAAACATATTTTTACTCCTTTTCCTGAGACAATTTTAATCCGCGAAAAACCGTTTCTAACGTTAATACGTGTAATAGAAGCTTATACTACGATTGCTATTTTTAAACAAAAAAAGCGACTCATTTTGATTTTTACTTTGTTGAAAGAATTAAACTGGGCAGTTATCTAAAAAATCTGGAATTTTAATACCTGAAAATATTTAAATTTTAGGTATTATTCTCGATATTAGGTATAAAAATATTTTACTTTGTTTTAAGACCTGACCCGTGTAGCGTGTTTTGAATCAAATCAAAAATGCAAGATGAATAAAAATAACCTATGGCGTTTGAGCGCCTCTGAAATAGCCAAAGCTACCACCGCGGGTGAAATTCGGACAGTTGATGTCATAACTTCCGCTGTCGATAGAATGAAGCAAGTCAACCCTTCTTTAAACGCTGTAGTTGTTGATCTATCAGAAAAAGCTATTGAAACAGCAGACCTTTTAGATCGTGATAGAGACAATAATAAATGCTGTGGACCGTTACATGGTGTCCCAATAACGATCAAAATTAATGTTGATCAAAAAGGTCATGCGACTTCAAATGGTGTTTCCGCTCTTAAAGATTGGATAGCACCTGATGACGCACCAATTGTTAAAAACCTTCAAAAAGCTGGTGCTATTATAATTGGTCGCACCAATACTCCAGAGTTCTCATTTAGAGCTGATACAGATAATGGCCTTCATGGAAGAACAAATAATCCGTGGGGTAGTCATGTTTCTGCTGGTGGCTCTTCTGGTGGTGCTGGTGCGGCTGTCATGTCGGGTATTGGGGCAATGGGACATGGAAATGACATTGGCGGTTCGCTGAGGTTCCCAGCGGCAGCTAATGGCGCGTTCACAGTTAAACCTGGTTTAGGTCGTGTGCCAGCTTGGAACCCATCTCAGACAGCGGAAAGGGGAATTTTAGCCCAATCCATGTCCGTCCAAGGCCTTTTGACACGAGGTTCATCAGATTTGGAATTAGCTTTGCCCGTTATATTTAAAAATGATCCTGTTGATCCGTTTCATGCACCCTTGCCGTACCAACTAGAACCCAAACAAAAAAACTTTAAAGTTGCTTTTTGTCGTGAAACACCTGGTTTTGAAACTCATCCTGAAATCTATAAAGGATTAGAATTAGCTGCAGCTGCGCTGCGCGATGCAGGCTATGAGATTATCGAAGTTGACCCGCCTTTATTACTTGAAACGGCGATGGCCGGCTATCGAGCTTTAATGGGTGAGGTAATAGAATTACTTGGACCCGACATCAGAAATTACGGCTCCAAAGAAATTAATCAAATTTTTGATGATTACTTTAAACAATTTAAACCTTACACTGGAACTGACTTATTAAAAGTGCTCGCGAAAAGGGCTTATTATGCGCGAGAATGGTCACTTTTTTTAACCCAATATCCTTTACTTCTCAGCCCATTTTTGCCTCAACCATTTTTTAAACCAGGAAGAGATTTAGAGGGTCAAGAAGGCGTTCGGGAAGTTTTGGGAGCGGCTCTTTGGTCGTATTCTATAAACTTTTTGGGTCTTCCGGCAGGATGTTTTCCAACGCATCTTGCGCAGTTGGCGCACGGGCCTCAGACAATTAACATTCAGTTAATTGGTCAGAGATGGCGTGAGGACTTAATCGTAGATGCAATGAAGGCAATCCAGAACCGACTTGGTTCATTTTCAAATGAGCTTTGGTCGCTTATGGAAAAAAATAATTAGTAACTTGAGTGGTACAGATGGATTTCCCAAGATTTAACTTAGAGTGTTTCGAAAAATCTGAGGGGCTCGACCGAAGAAAAAGAAGCAAAGAACTTGATAAAATGTGTAGTGAGACTGGTTTCCTTCTTTTGGAAGGTCATGGAGTATCTCAAAAAATAATATTGGACCAATGGACTATTGTTTCAGCATTCTTTTCATCACCACTCAAAATAAAAAGGGAAGTTCAAGTACCTTTTATTGGCTATCCATATGGATGGATTGGACCTGATCAAGAAGCTTTGGCGGCCTCAAAAGGTGAAGAAACACCACCTGATCTGAAAGAGAGTTTTAATGGTGGCCCATTAACCATTCCAAAAAATATTAAAGATCCTGCAGCCTATAAGTTTTGTTACCAACCAACACTTTGGCCAAAAATTGATGGTTTTAGAAAAATTTGGGAAACTTATTATGCAGCAATGGAAGACTTAGCAGAACGGATCATGGCCGCTTTTGCCGAGGCTTTGGGGTTGAAAAGTTCGTATTTTGATAGTTTTATTGATAACCCCATCTCTGCCTTGCGAGCGCTGCATTATCCGACAACTACAGACGCTATAATTGAAAAACAACAGAGAGCAGGGGCTCACACAGATTATGGATCGCTGACAATATTGTTACCACAGGTCGGCACCACTGGTTTGCAAATAAAGAAAAATAATAGTTGGATAGACGTCCCGGCCCTTGAAGATTGTTTAGTTATAAACATTGGAGATTTAATGGAACTTTGGACGGCGGGACGCTGGGTTTCCACACTCCACAGGGTTATTGCAAGACCAAATCAACCTCAAAGAAAAAGCCTTGCGTATTTTCATCAACCTAACTGGGATTCTATAATCAAACCAATAAATTCAGGTATTTATGGGAGTGTGGTTTCTGGACCTTACCTAATGGATAAATTTAAGAGTACGAACCTTTAATTTGAGAAATTAAACAAGCATTCCGCGAGCAGCTACGGGAATTGTTTTTATGATCTTATTATTTTGAACCATAACTAAATTATCAACCATATTCACCGCCACACAGACATGGTTTGGTATAACAGTAACAATATCACCAACTGACGGCTTATTTTTGCAACCTTTCAAATCTAGAAACCCATGCTCTTCTGAAAATTTAATTATGTTAGCTTCGGGATGTTCGGTTATGTAGCCAAATCCTTTTAGCCCACCGGTGTCAGAAGTAAGTGTTTTTGAACCTGCATCTAATATTCCGCGGTTGTCATTTGCTCTGCTGACTACGCTCGTGAACACTCGAAACCCACAATTACTGATTTGAGCAAAACCATTTTCAACCATCATCATATCATTAAAAATGCATGTGCCAGCGCGGTGTTCTGTTGCTCCATTTAATTTCCCAATGTTTGCAAAATTTGGTGTGCCACCAGTAGATATTATTTTTGCTTTTAAATTTAGCTCATTTAGCTTTTTTGTTAAATCATCATGAAATATTTGGGTATCTTTCCAACCATCAAGCGGTGGATAGTAAAGTAAGCCCTTAAAATTTAACCATTTATCCTCAATGATTAATTTAATCAGGCTTAGAGCCTCGTCAGGTTTTTCGACTCCAGCTCTTTTTTGCCCTGTGTCACACTCTATAAGTACATCAAGAGGCCGATTTGCGGCTTCTGCAGCTTTTGAATATTCAATCAGTGAAACTTTATTGTCTGCACAAACTTTTAGAGAAAGTTTTTTCTGCAAACTGGCCAAACGACCTGATTTTGCGGCTCCAATAATATTTGTTGCTATTAAAATATCATCGATACCTGCTTTTGCCATTACCTCGGCCTCTCCAAGTTTTTGGCAAGTTATTCCCTTCGCTCCTGCATCTATTTGCATTTTTGCTAATAGAGGTGATTTATGCGTTTTTATATGTGGGCGGTTGGCTACACCTACACTATCACAAATTTTCTGCGCTTCACGAATGTTACTTTCGATTATATCTAGGTCAATCACAGGACAGGGTGTGCCAAATTGGCTGATTATAGAAGACTTAAGGCTATCTAGGCTATTCATAATTTAATTCCTTCATAAACATAACTTTTGCTAGGGGCTTTCAACACTTTCAGTTTCAAACGCAGCTGGGGATGTGATCTCGATAAGTTCAAGATCATCACTATGCTGAATTTCCCTATGTCGTATTCTGGGAGGTTGAAGTGCCGCTGATCCAGGTCTGAAAGTTACTTCGCCTTGGCCCTCATATTCAAAAGTCACCCACCCCTTTAGAATGTAAATCATTTGAAAGTCTAGGTGATGTATATGCCAAGTTGGCTCAGCACGTCTTCCTGGAACAGCGCGGATAACGTTTGCTGAATATTTCCCCTGCGTTGCGTCATTAATACCTAAATCACGATATTCGAAAAAGGCTCGAAGACCGCCAGTAAAATGACTTTTAAATGTACCTGTTCCATCTGCATGACTTACACAAAATGCTTGGCTTTTCCATATACCTGATGACATTATCTACTCCCTACGTCAAAGACTGTTGCTCCAGTAGTTTTTCGAGCCATAAGCATTTCAAAGGCTTTTGGTACATCTTTCAAAGCGTACCTTTGGTTAATATGCATTTTTACATGACCTTCAGCCAACATTTTAAACATATTTTCGGAAACTTGCTTTAAGCTTTCTTTGCTTGATATGAAATCAAACAATGTTGGTCTTTGAGCGTAAAGCGATCCATTTTTAGCCAAGTCACCCATAGCAATATCCTTTATAACGCCACTCGACTGGCCAAAAGAGACGAACAACCCAAATTTCTTTAAACAAGAAAGTGTATGAGGGTATGTTGCCTGACCCACGCTATCGTATGCGACATCAACACCCATGCCGCCCGTGATGCGGGCTACTTCTTCAACAAAGTTTGATTTGTTATAATTTATTACATGATCATAGCCTGCATCCCTGGCAAGTTTGATTTTATCATCACTTCCAACGGTTCCTATACTTTCTGCACCAATGTACTTAAGCCATTGACCAGCTATCAAACCAACACCGCCAGCTGCGGCGTGAAATAAAACTCTGTGAGAATTTTGGACTTTGAACGATCTGTTTAATAAGTATTCGACCGTCATACCTTTAAGCATTGATGCTGCTGCTACTTCATCGGTAACATCATCGGGCAGTTTTACTAATTTTTCTGCAGGCAAAACCCGTTCTTCTCTATATGCTCCGTTAGGCGTGGTGTATGCGACTCTATCTCCAATTTTCAGGTGACTTACATTTTTACCCAATTCTGCAACTACTCCAGCAGCTTCCCCGCCGGGGATTTGGGGACCGTTTTCTGGAAATGGGTATGTACCACTCGTCATGTAAACGTCGATGAAATTCAAACCAATTTTAGTTTGGTGAACCAATGCATCATCTGGTCCTAAATGTGGTGTTTCTATTTCTCGCCAATCTAATACCTCTATTCCACCGGGCCTATCCGCACAAATTGCTTTTGGCATATAATTCTCCTATTAAGTTTATATTATTAAGCATATCAAATAGATGAAAATTTAATAGCGCCAATAGGTAAAAATTTAATAAAATAAATTTTTAATTGAATATAAAAAAGGGTGGATAATATGGCAGAAAAAACTTGTTTGGTAATAGGTGGTGGCAGGGGCATGGGCGCTGCTACGGCTAAGGAAATGCAAAAAAGAGGTTATAAACTCTCACTAATGTCGCCATCCGATAGTTGTGAACAATTAGCTGAAGAATTGAATGGTATTGCTTTACGTGGAAAAGCCGAAGTTCCTGAAAATTTGAAAAGTATTGTTGATTTTACAATGGAGAAATATGGGCGAATTGACTCAGTTTTGGTCCACGTGGGAGGCCCCCCTAAAGGTGATCTGTTGGAAATTGAGGATGAAGACTGGGACAAAGCAAACCAAATGATAATCAAACCCGTCATTCGGATTGCAAAATTAGTAACTCCAATAATGCTAGAACAAGGGGGTGGATCAATAGTGAATATTACTACTTTTTCTGCTTTTGAACCAAGTCTCACTTTTCCTACATCCAGTATTTATCGGGCAGGGGTTTCTTCGTTTACAAAATTATTTTCAGATAGGTACGGAGCAGATAATATCCGAATGAATTGCCTTCTGCCGGGTTTTACTGACAGTTTGAATTTACCTGATGAATTTGCAAAATTATCATCACTAAATCGTTTGGCTAGAGCTGAAGAGCAGGCAAAGGTAGCCGCATTTTTACTATCTGATGATAGTAGTTACATAACTGGTCAAAGCATTAGGTCGGACGGGGGCGTTACAAGGCACATGTAGTTTATTCGCTTTGATGGGTTATTGAAGTCAATTTTTATATTTTTGTGGTAATATGGCCATCACGATTGGAGCGCCTAAAATTACCCCATTTCATAGAACTTTCCGCAACCGTAATCGGTAATATCCCAACCACATCTTGACCTGGCCTTTTCATTAGTTATTTGTTTTAGGTAAAATATTAGAAGTTTTTGATCGTAAAATTAAAACCATGAATATTATTTTATCTAACTCGAGTTGAATGGAAGACTTTTGTATAAAATTTGTTTAATTTTTTTGCTATTGATGGCCGCTAGCCAAAGTTTTGCAAACAACATAATTGAAGGAAACCTAGGGTCAAAAATTCAGGGAGAAGTAGTTTTAAATTTCAACTTCCCCTGGTCAATGTCTTTCATAGGCAACGACCATCTTTTGGTCGCAACAAAGCCTGGCAAACTATGGCTTGTAGACAGTTTTGGATCCAAAACTGAAGTCAAAAATATTATGAACATTCAGTACGGTGGGCAAGGCGGAATGGGTGATGTTGTCCCACATCCAAATTATAAAAAAAATAAATACATCTATCTCTCTTACATAACCTCGGATGATGGAGGTATGACAAGATATGCCGTAGTTGATAGAGCTAACTTAAGCGACCTCAGTAGCCCCAAGCTAGAAAACAGGCAAAGGATATGGGAGCAATTTCCAGCAGTAAAAGGCAAAGGACATTTTTCTCATCGAATAGTTTTTGGTCCTGAGGGATCGGTCCATGAAAACAAAATATTCATCACATCTGGTGATCGGCAAATGCAAAAACCTGCTCAAATGTGGGACACCAATTTTGGAAAGATAGTCCGTCTAAACGATGATGGATCGGTTCCACAGCAGAATCCTTTTCAAAGCAAAGGTGAATTGGCCAAAACATTTTGGACGACTGGGCATAGAAATCCCCTTGGCATAGCTTTTGATCAGAAAAATAACTTATGGGCCAATGAAATGGGCCCACGACACGGGGATGAATTGAATCTAATAGTGGCAGGATCAAACTATGGATGGCCATTAGTATCAGAAGGTAATCACTATAATGGAGCCATAATTCCACCACACGAGACGAGGCCGGACTTCGCGTCGCCAGTTGCATATTGGGTTCCAACGCTCGCCCCGGCCGGATTAACTTTTTATAGTGGAAATGAATTTAAAAACTGGGAGGGGCATGCACTTTTGGGTGGACTAAAGGGGAAGTCGTTGGTGAGACTGAAATTCAAAGATGAACAAGTGATTGAGGAAGAAAGGTTTTCATGGCGAGTGCGAGTTAGAGATGTTGAAGTTCAAAACAGCGGTTCCATTTGGGTAATTGAAGATGGGTCCAATGCTCGCTTAATAAAATTTTCTTTGCCAAAACAGTAATGATAAAAATTGTGCTTTGGAAATACCTTTTAAGTTTCACCGCCCTAGTTTGTTTGTCAATTTCATGGGCCGATGTCGCGAGCAGTCAGAGGAATAATCTTCTAGAGGTAATTGAGCGAATTAATGCAGACGTAATTTTTTTACGCCATGCCTTGGCGCCTGGGTTTGGAGATCCAGAGAATTTTAACTTAGCAGATTGCAGTACCCAAAGAAATTTAGACGATATAGGGCGCGCTCAAGCGGTTGAGATAGGAATTGAGTTCAAGTCTTATGGTATTGAATTTGAGGACATTCTTTCGAGCCAGTGGTGCCGTTGCAAAGATACTGCAAACCTCTTAAATTTAGGAGATTGGAATGAGTTCATGGGGCTAAATTCTTTCTTCCAGAATTTTTCAAATCGAGAAGACACTTTGGCTTTATTGAATAAAAGATTGCTTTCGAAGGAAACAGGTTTAACCCTTATGATAACCCATCAAGTCGTAATCCGTGCGGTGACTGGTATTGTAGTTTCAAGCGGCGGACTTGTAGCTTTTAACTCAAAAACAGGTCAGTCTGTAATTCATAAATTTGATAATTAAGTGAATAATTTTTATGATGAATTATGAATCTTATTCAATTAAAAATGCGTAATTTTGTATTTTTCTGGGTTATCTAATCAAAAATTAAATAAGTTATTGATTAATTGTGTAAACGAAAGCACACTTTCCCAGTGTAATGACAAGGGGGAAAATATGACTCTTACGCATCAAATAAGCCGTAGGTTAGCACTCGCATTAGTAGCAAGCGCAAGCCTATTTTCATCAGTTGGCATCGCTGCTGCTGACAAAATTAAAGTTGCCGCAATTTATACGTTGCCAGTTGAACAGCAGTGGATAAGCCGCATTCATAAGGCTTTGAATTTGGCAGCGGATCGTGGTGATATAGAATATACATATTCTGAAAATGTGGCCAACACCGACTATGAGCGAGTTATGCGTGAATACGCTGAGCAGGGACAGCAACTCATAGTGGGTGAAGTCTTTGGTTTAGAAAGAGCTGCTCGAAAAGTTGCAAAAGATTATCAAAACACTGCATTCTTAATGGGCTCTTCATTTGGCGGGGTTGGACCAAATTTTGCAGTATTCGATAATTGGATTCATGAACCATCATACCTATCTGGAATGATCGCTGGTGCAATGACTAAGTCTAATAAAATAGGAATGGTTGGCGGATATGCTATTCCAGAAGTGAACCGCTTAATGCACGCATTTATGGATGGTGCTAGAGATGTAAATCCAGATGTTAAGTTTATGGTGAACTTTATAGATAGCTGGTATGATCCGCCCAAAGCAAAAGAGAATGCATTTGCGATGATGGATGCTGGAGCAGACATAATGTATGCGGAACGCTTCGGTGTAGCAGATGCTGCTGTCGAAAGAGGCATGAAGGCTATTGGTAACGTTATAGATACCTCGGGTGATTATCCGGGAACAATTTTGGCTTCAGCTTTATGGCATATGGAGGCTACAATAGATAAAGCCATATCAAATGTTGTATCAGGTAACTTTGAAGCATCGGATTACGGACAATATAGCTTCATGGCCTATGGTGGCGGATCTTTGGTAATGGATGAAAGCCTTGTGCCAGCTGATGTGGCTAGTTCAGTAAAAGCAAAACAGCAAGAAATACTAGACGGTTTATTCCGAGTAAATGTAAATGATGCTCGGCCTCAATCAGACGGTTAAATTTTATTGGTCGGCACTGTTAAGTGCCGACCTTCTATAATATGACTTCTTCACCCGTATTAATTCTTAATGGTTTGTCAAAGACCTTTGGTTCTGTCCAGGCGGCCGATTCAATTAGTTTGGAACTTTTTAGAGGTGAAGTACTTGCTCTACTTGGTGAAAATGGGGCTGGCAAAACGACATTAATGAATATGTTGTTTGGCCACTATATGCCAGATGGTGGCACCATAGATATAATTGATGATTCAGGGTATACTGAGTCATTACCACTTGGTAACCCCCAGGCGTCTATTGCTGCTGGGATTGGTATGGTTCACCAACATTTCACCTTAGCTGAAAATCTAGATGCCCTCGATAATATAATGCTCGGCTCTGAGAAGTTTCTCAAAATAAGGCGCAATAAGTCTCAAGCAGTCCAAAAAGTTCAAAAAATTATGAACGATAGTGGATTAGTCGCTCCAATGGATGTTGCCGTTGGAAAGTTAACAGTGGGTGAGAGGCAACGCGTTGAAATTTTAAAAGCGCTATACCAAGACGTAAAAATCCTAGTGCTAGACGAACCAACAGCGGTTCTTACGCCACAAGAAGCTGATAAGTTATTTGAAAATATTACGGCCATGACCAGAAATGGCCTCTCAGTGATCTTTATTTCCCATAAATTGCGAGAAGTTTTGGCTTTTTCAAATCGAATAGCAGTTCTTCGTCATGGTAAGAAGGTAGGCGAAATTTCAAGCAAGGAAGCTAACGAAAGAAAAATAGCGCGCTTAATGGTTGGAGAAGACACGAAAATATCTTTGAGAAAAAAAATAAAGGCTGGAGCGCCAGTACTAGAACTGGATAACCTGACCATTTCTGGTTCTTCGAAAAGAGAAAGTATCTCTAACGTAAATCTATCGGTTAAGAAGCATGAAATTTTGGGAATTGCTGGGATTTCTGGAAACGGTCAAACGGTATTGGCAAATGCAATCTCTGGTTTGGTAAAGCCTTCTTCTGGTAAAATTAAGATCGATGGTAAAACTATAACCTCAATTGATCCGTCTAATATCATCCAAACTGGAGTCGGACGTATACCGGAAGACAGACATAAAGATGGTATCGTTGGCCAGATGAGCGTTGCGGAAAATATGATAATAGAAGATTTAAATAGTGGCAAAATTCAAAGCCGAGGTTTACTCGATCGTGAAGCTATAATGCAGAATTGCTCAGATTTAAGTTCAAAATATGATGTAAGAGGTCCAGGTCCAAATGCCCCGGCACGCTTATTGTCAGGTGGTAATATTCAAAAATTAATTCTGGCCCGGGTTTTCGAAGCTTCTCCAAAGCTAATCCTCGCAAATCAGCCAACTAGGGGGTTGGATCTGGGTGCTGCTGCAGACGTAGCTAATCGCCTGCTGGAGGCGCGCCAACGAGGTTCTGGTGTTATCCTGATTTCTGAAGATCTAGACGAAATTTTAAGTTTGTCTGATCGTATTATGGTAATTTACGACGGTAAGCTTAGAACCGCTGAAACGCATAACAGGGAAAGTCTTGGGTTAATGATGGCGGGTGAGGTGGCATGATTAGGATAGAACCAAGAAATGCAAATTCTGCCATCTTTAGTTATGGAGTGCCAATCCTTTCTGCATTTATAGCTTTGATTTTAGCCTCTATTCCTCTTTGGTTCGCTGGAGCTCCCGTTTTAATTTCATACGTTGAAATGGCTAAAGGAGTATTTGGGTCAAAATTTGCTTTTTCAGAGATGTTAACAAGAGCTACGCCTTTGATGTTTACAGGATTAGCAGCTGCATTGGCGTTCAGAGCTAAACTTTGGAATATTGGGGCAGAAGGGCAGTTATATCTTGGAGCAATGGCAGCTGCTGCCATTGGAACAGGTTTGATAGAGGCACCAGCATTTATTTTGCTCCCTTTAATTATCGCATTTGGCTGTGCGGCTGGTTCCGTGGGAATGGTTGTTCCAGCTTTATTAAAAACTAGATATGGGGCTGATGAAGTCGTGACAACTTTATTACTTAATTTTATTATTATTATTTTTCTGCAGTATATGCTTGAAGGTCCTTTGAAAGATCCAATGGGTTTGGGTTGGCCTCAAAGCTCTCCAATTCTTGATCAGGGAATGCTACCGCCTTTGATGGAAAGAATGCGAGTACACTCGGGTTTAGTAATTGCCATTGTGTGTGCTTTAATAGCGCAATTTATGTTAGCAAGATCTGTTTGGGGTTTTAAGTTGCGTGCTGTCGGGGAGAATGTATTTGCTGCTCGGCACGCTGGCATAAAGGTCAACCGTACAATACTTAGCGCAGCTTTAATTTCTGGAGCTCTTGCAGGAATGGCGGGCGTTAGCGAGGTTGCTGGTTTGAAGGGTTATCTTACGTCAGACTTGTCCCCGGGATTTGGCTATGTGGGGATTATTGTGGCAATGCTTGCAGGATTATCACCAATTGGTGTGGTAATATCGGCGTTGTTTATAGCTTCTGTTTTTGTTGGTGCTGATAGTATGAGCAGAGCGATGGGTGTATCTTCTTATCTCGCGGATTTAGTTGTTTCGACTTCTCTACTATGCGTTCTTATTGGTGGGTTTTTCAGTCGGTTCAAAATGGTAAGAACAAGCTTAAAAGGTCAAAATTGAATGGTTGAAATATTTCAAATTCTTCTGAGTGAAAGCTTTTGGGCTGCTTCTTTGAGAATTGCTACGCCTTTAATTTTTGGAGTTCTAGGCGCTTTAATTTGTGAAAAATCAGGTGTTCTTAATTTAGGTATTGAAGGAATATTTGTTGCGGGTGCTATGTCGGGTTGGATGGCTGTTTGGTTGGGCGCTGGTCTATGGGGAGGTGTACTAGTTGCTGCGCTGGCCGGTGGATTTTTTGGATTAATTCATGCTATTTTAACGGTCCCTTTAGGGTTATCTCAGCATGTATCAGGACTTGGCGTTACATTATTTGCGACCTCAGTAAGTTACTTTTCTTATAGAACCGCATTACCAAACGTTTCTTCTCCTCCAAGAATTGAACCTTTTAGACCATTGGAAATCCCAATCTTGTCAGAACTCCCATTTATTGGAGCAGTTTTTTCTCAACAAACTGCGATGACGTGGTTAGCTCTATTTATGGTTGGGCTTGTTTGGTACGTAATGAATCGAACTGGTCTAGGGGTTGCGATTAAAGCGGTTGGTGACAATCCCAATAGTGTCGATGCGCAAGGTTTAAGCGTTTATGGACTCAGGATAGGCGCTATTGTGGCAGGTTCGGCACTTATGGCCTTGGGTGGTGCTTTTCTTACGATGTCTGCTTTCGATGCTTTTTTCTTTGGGATGGTCAATGGACGGGGTTGGATTTGTATTGCCTTGGTTATTTTTGCAAGTTGGAAACCTGGAAAAGCTTTATTAGGAGCATTGTTATTTGGGGCCTTTGATGCATTACAAGTTCGAATGCAGACTGAGGTGGGAGCAATTATTCCTTCCCAAGTTTTTCTGGCAGCGCCGTACATATTATCGATAGTAGCTTTAGTAATTGCAGCCCGACGGGCGGAATATCCAAGAGCGTTACTCACACCTTGGTTTAAAGGACAAAGATAGGAGTAAATTATGTTTGATTTTTTGGTTAAGAACGCTTCTTTGCCTGATGGCAAAGAAGGTATTGATGTAGCCTGTAAAAACGGCTTAATTACCTCTGTTGAAAAGAATATTTCTGGTGAAGCAAAAGAAACTATCTATGCAAATGGTTGGCTTTTAGCTCCGCCTTTTGTGGATCCGCATTTTCACATGGATGCAACGTTATCACTTGGCACACCAAGGTTAAATAAATCTGGAACATTGCTGGAAGGAATATCACTTTGGGGCGAATTAAAACCTGTCCAGACTATAGATGACATTATTGCAAGATCATTAAAATATTGTGATCTAGCTGTTTCCATGGGTATTGGAGCAATAAGAAGCCATGTTGATACATGCGATGACGAATTAAAGGGCGTACAAGCTCTATTAGAGGTGAAAAAGCAAGTTAAAGACTATTTGGAACTTCAACTAGTGGCTTTTCCTCAAGATGGGCTTTATCGAGATCCTACAGCATTGGAAAATACCGTTCGCGCTTTGGATATGGGGGTAGATATTGTTGGAGGTATACCTCACTTCGAACGAACCATGTCGGAAGGTACACAATCAATTAAAGCTCTTTGTGAAATAGCTTCTGAAAGAGGGTTGCTGGTTGATATGCATTGCGATGAAACAGATGATCCTATGAGCCGTCATATAGAGACCCTGGCTTTTGAAACTCAGCGTCTTGGCTTGCAGGGTCGAGTAACAGGCTCTCATCTTACTTCAATGCATTCGATGGATAATTATTACGTGTCGAAATTAATACCATTGATTGCAGAAGCAGGGGTACATTCAATACCTAACCCTCTTATAAATATAATGCTTCAAGGAAGGCATGATACATATCCAAAACGTAGGGGGCAAACTAGAGTAAGAGAATTGCGCGATTCAGGTGTTTTGATCGGCTTTGGTTCAGATTGTGTTATGGATCCTTGGTACTCACTTGGTAACGCAGATATGCTTGATGTGGCCTTTATGGGCTTGCATGTCGGCCAGCTATCCAGTCGTGAGGATATGGCTTGGTGTTTTGACGCAATTACGTCTAATTCGGCCACTATAATGCACCTTGAAGATTATGGAATAAGTGTTGGATCCAAGGCAAATTTTAATTTGCTTCAAGCAAAAAATACTATTGAGGCGATTAGATTACGCGCTCATAGACTTGCTGTCGTAAGAAGTGGAAAATTGATTGCAGGAAACACTCCACTAAATACTGAATTGCATATTCAAGGCCGTCCTCATTTTGTTGACCCTGCTTCCTATGCTCCCAATTAAGCATTGTGTTGTTATCAAATTTTCAGAAATAACCGTGGTTTACTATGATTAGCTCGCTGAACATAAAAGTAAAAAGTCACTTAGTGATGTTGCTGTTTTCTTTGTTCGTAGCAGGCTCATTTATTTTTGGAAAAATATTTGCTGAAATTATTGAGCCCGAACTTTTAACTTTTTATAGGTTCCTTTTGGGCGCTTTAATACTCGGATCATATTTGAGTTATTCCAAGAAATTATCGCGCGCTATTTTAATTAGGCCATGGCGCTATTTTGTTCTGAGTGGAATTTATTCTATATATTTTGTCTTTATGTTTATAGCCCTTCGGCATACATCTACTATTTCGACATCAGCTATTTTTGCACTTATGCCCTTTTCAACGCTGATTTTGGACTCATTGTTTTTTAACAAAAAGTCTAAAACTTTAATTTGGCTAGCATTAGGTTTGAGTTCATTTGGAGCCTTATTTATTGTTTTTGATGGCTCAATACATAATGCTCTTAATTTTAAATTGGATTATGGTGAACTTATATTTTTAATTGGAACGATCGTCTATTCAACTTACGCATTATTTCAACCTAGGTTAAATAATGGTGAAAATCTGCTAATTACTACATTTGGAGTTTTAACTGCCGGAACAGTTATTTTAGGTTTAACTCTGATAATTCAGGATAAAAATTTTACTCCTGACACAATTCCGATTGGGCTAATTTTCCTAGTTATTTACCTTGCCATTTTTGCGTCAATAGGAACTATTTTGTGTCTAAATTATGCTTCAAATAAAATTCCGGGTACTAATGTGATGGCCTACAGCCTACTAATCCCTTTCTGGGTTTTACTAGTAGAAAGTTTCGCCAAAGATGGCCTTGCTCCAGCTTATACTTACATTGGCATAGTGCCTATTGGTTTAGGACTTCTAATTCTTTATCGAAATTCTTAATACATAAGCGAAACTAAACTATGAATAGGTTTCTCACTATCTGAAATTAAATTGTTTCGACGTATCTGAATTCTCGAGAGGCAGATCCATCCAAAGCTTTTAGGGCAGCTTGATATTCTAGGCCATTGTAACCTTTGTCAGCCGCTTCCATACTTGGCCATTCTATTACCACCGTTCTAGTTTTTTGCCCTTCTTCGCGGACTGCTACTGGAATGCCTCGAGCAATAAACTTTGCTCCTGCTTTTTCCATCGCAGGTAAAGCTAATTTTGCATACGCTGCTAACTTTTCTTCGTCAGAAACTGATTTGTAGATAACTACCTGTAGAACTTTGGACATCACGACCCCTTTGAAAATTATTCTATTACCTGTAATGGGTTTGCATCAAATACTAAACAAATTTAAACAAATTTTTCTAATTTCTTAATTTTATTCGCGTATATCATAAAAATTGACCATATGGTAAAAAATTGACCATATGGTAAAAAAATCGTTGATGTATTTTATTTTTATGCCACAATAGTGTTTAGGGAGTGCGTCTGATGGATATAAATTCCGATCCAACGTTCGCAAAGGCTGACACGACAGCGCTACTATCAGCGGCTGCAGCAATTCGCGATCGATTTTGGGGTAATAATGTTACTTATTCGCGCAAAGTTTTTGTGCCGCTAACAAACATGTGCAGAGACACTTGTGGGTATTGCACTTTTGTAAAACATCCCTCTGATCCTCAAGCACGAATTATGACCCCAGATCAAGTTCTCCAAGTTGCCAAGAAAGGTATTCAAAACGGTTGTAAAGAGTTGTTGTTTAGTCTGGGTGAAAAACCCGAATTAAGGTATGAAACAGCTAAAATAAGCCTTGCTAAATTGGGTTATGAAAGTATGACGCACTATCTTGCTGACATGTGTGCTCTTGTGCTTAAAGAAACGAATTTACTGCCCCATGTTAATGCTGGTACGCTGTCTGATGATGAGATCGACATGCTAAAACCTGTTTCTGCTTCAATGGGAATGATGCTGGAAACGGTTAGCCGACGTTTGACTCGTAAAGGTATGCCACATCACAGTTGTCCGGATAAAACTCCCGTGCAAAGATTGCGGACTTTGGAACGAGCTGGTTCCAAGAATGTGCCTTTTACAACTGGCTTATTGATTGGAATTGGAGAGACTTGGGAAGAACGAATTGATGCATTAAAAGCGATAAATGCATCTCACCTTCGCTACCGCCACATCCAGGAAGTAATAATCCAAAACTTTCAACGTAAGCCTGATATTGCTATGGCTCACCATCCGGAGCCTTATCTTGAAGATATGCTGCGTACTATTGCGGTTGCACGCATTATACTTGATCCCGAAATTAGTCTGCAAGCGCCTCCAAATTTGCATCAGCGTCACATCTCCTATTTAAAAGCGGGGATAAATGATTGGGGTGGAATTAGCCCTGTTACAATCGATTTTATTAATCCGCAACATGAGTGGCCGGAAATACTTAAACTGTACGAAAGTTGTGCGAGTGTGGGCTTCAAATTATTAGAGCGCCTCACAGTGTATCCGCGTTTCATCAGTAAACGTAGTGAATATTTGGACCCTGGATTGAGAAAACGTATTTTGTCAATGGCTGGAGATGATGGATTTGCGAGTGAACAAATATTGGAAGCTATTTAATGAATAAAGTAAATCAGCAAGTTTCTAAGTTTATACCAGCAGAGTTGCAAAATTTGCTAGATTCTGCGAGTAGTTCAGTTTCTCAAATACTAAGCAACGCATTGTTTGGTAATGAAATTTCAGAGGATGATGGAACAGTACTTTTTAACTGTAGGGATAATGAAAAAGTTACAGATCGTTCTGCTATTTTTGCTGTCGCGGATATTTTGAGACGGCGTAGTAAAGGTGATTACGTAACTTTTGTGGTAAATAGAAATATTAATTTCACAAATATTTGTTATATGGGCTGTCGATTTTGTGGTTTTGCCAAACGCAAAGAAGAGGCAGGCTCTGAGTGGTTAGAACCTGCTCAGGTGGTTGAGAGAGCCCATCGGGCCTGGGATCGTGGCGGTACTGAAGTCTGCATCCAAGGCGGTCTGCATCCTAAAATGGAAGGTAGTTATTACCGTGAACTTATACTAGCAATAAAAGCATCGTTGCCAGATATGCATATCCATGCATTTTCTCCTTTTGAAGTATGGTATGGGTCAGTTAAATCTAAAATGTCTTATCGTGATTTTTTGAGTGATTTAAAAGATTGTGGTTTAGGATCTATGCCGGGAACAGCTGCAGAAATACTCGATACTGAGGTTCGGCAAAAATTGACAAAAAATAAGCTTAGTGCTCAGTGCTGGGAGGAAATAATCCGAACGGCACATGATATAGGAATTCCAAGTACTGCTACAATTATGTATGGACATGTTGACGAGCCGAAGCACTGGTCTGCTCATATTGCACTTTTGCGGGAAATACAAAGAGATACTGGCGGATTTACTGAGCTTGTTCCCTTAAGTTTTGTGCATACGGATAGTCCCCTATTTTTGAATAATCCAAATTCAGTACGGCCCGGGCCGACTGATCACGAAGTTGACTTAATGCACTCTGTTTCTCGGATTATGTTAAATGGTTTCATAGATAATATTCAGGTTAGTTGGACAAAGTTGGGTGCTGAACGTGCCCGTGATATGCTTTCCTTGGGTGTCAATGATCTTGGCGGAACTTTAATGAATGAAAGCATTTCTCGTTCAGCTGGATCTAAATATGGGCAAGAGATAACCGCATCTGAACTCTGTGAGATTATTCGGTCAACAGGGCGCACACCTGTAAGGCGAAATACAGTTTACAAAACCATCGATATTTTCAAGGATCATGATCCGATTGAAATTGCTCCTTTAGTCGAACGTAACTCTGACCCTCTAAATTTCTTAACGATGTTTCCGGAGACTGTAAAATGACTCGCGTGACACTTTTAGCTGGTGGAGTTGGCGGCGCTAAATTAGCCGAAGGGCTAGCTGAAATTCATGAAGTTAGTCTTACAGTGATTGGAAATGTGGGTGATGACGAAGAATTTCATGGACTTTGGGTATCCCCAGATATCGACACAATGCTCTACACCCTTTCTGGCCGCGTAAATCGCGATCAAGGTTGGGGCCTTGCGGATGAAAGTAATCGAGCGCTTGAAATGTTAAATTGCTTGGGTACCAACACTTGGATGTTTCTTGGTGACCGTGATTTTGGTCTTCACATTTATCGTACAGAGCGATTGCGTAGTGGAGACCGGCCTTCCGATATTTTGGCAGATATAGCGTCTAAATTTGGTATCAATTCAAAAATAGTATTGCCGACTGACGCAAGGGTTCAAACACGTGTGCTCACTGATGAGGGATGGCTAAGCTTTCAAGAGTATTTTGTTCGAGAGCGCTGCCAGCCCGAAGTTTTAGAACTTAGCTATAATGGATTGGAGTCATCTAAAATAACACCAGAAGCAGAACAAGCGCTTATGGAGACTGAATTGATTGTAATAGCGCCTTCAAACCCTCTTGTAAGTATACTGCCAATTCTCAAAATACCGGGGTTTCATACAGTGTTGCAAAAAGCGACAGCTCCAATTTTGGCTGTTTCACCACTGATTGCTGGAAAAGCGTTAAAAGGTCCGGCGGACAGAATGCTTACAAGTTTAAATTATAGAGCAGATGCTGTGGGAGTTGCACATTTTTATGAAAATATAGCAGCCCATTTTCTGATGGACTCTAATGATGTTGAACTTAGCGATGAGGTATCTAAATTAGGTATGAAACCTTATACTGCGGATATACTTATGCCTGATTTAGCAGGTAAAGTTCGTGTGGCGCATGAAATATTGGAAATTTATAAAACCATAAGTCGAGTGGGTTCAAAATGTTAAAGACCTTGATCGTCGTTCCAATGAAAACTCTGTCAGTTTCTAAAACTCGACTGGCAAGTTCACTTTCAAACAGCGCCAGAATTAGGTTAGTGCGTTTATTATATCAAAAAACCTTAAATTTTCTCATTCCGATCGCCGCAAAGGAACAAGTCGAAATTGCTGTTGTTACTAAATGTAAATATGCAAAAGATATCGCCAAGAAGTTGGGTGTCAGGATCATTCACGAACCAAGTAACCTGGGATTATCTGGTGCTATTCTTCATTCAGCAATCGCTGCAAAAGAGATGGGTTTTGAAAGGCTTTGTATTATTCCGGCAGATTTAGCTGCTCCATTAAAAAGTGATCTGACTGCTATGCTTAAAAGCGACTCAGCCGTAACCATTTGTCCGTCTTCTGATTTGGGTACGAACGCACTGGTGGTATCTCCACCAGATATTATTCCATTTCGATATGGTTCTCGATCATCTTTAACACATTTACAGGAAGCTAAGAAAAAAGGTATCAAAGCTCGCGTAATGAAACTAGATAGCTTCACCTTTGACATAGATACAAATAAATGTTTAGCCCGCGCTATGCGCGTAGTGCCAGATATAGCAGGGGTTTGCGCATGATCAATGTTTCTTTGTCTACCATTCCCACCATACCAGATATTCGTCCTAAGGATGATTTAGCTTTGATTATAGGCAACGCACTAGAATCCCATGGAGTTGAGAGTGGTGATATATTGTGTATCGCGCACAAAATTATTTCTAAGGCAGAGGGCGCCATTTTCAATCTAGAAGAAATTGAACCTTCAACAGAAGCATTAGAGTATGCGGAAAAGTTAAATAAAAACCCTAAAAAAGTGGAAATAGTTTTAAGGCAATCAAAGCGAGTTGTTAGAGCTTTCAAGCGGCCGCAACAAAATGAAGGGACAATGATATGTGAACACCACCTCGGATTCATTTCGGCTAATGCGGGTGTGGACGAGTCGAATAGTGAGCCCAGTACGGTGATTACACTGCCGAATGATCCGGATACAAGTGCGAGAAAGCTTGGTCGGAAGCTCGAAGATCGGTTTGGTGTGCAACTTGGTATCGTTATTACAGATACCTTCGGTCGCCCGTGGCGATTAGGTCAGGTAAATGTAGCGATAGGTCTTTTCAGAGTTCCTGCAATTACATCTGATATTGGTAAGAAAGATGCCTGGGGACGTGAACTTTCTGTAACTGAACCTGCTTTATGCGATGAACTTGCAGCAGCCTCAGGTTTGGTGATTAAAAAGGCTGCTAAAACACCAATAGTCCTATTTCGAGGGTTGAAATGGGCTATGGAAGAGGAAACTAGCGCACTTAATATTTTGCGCGCAAATTCGGAGGATATGTTTCGATGACAATTGCCATACTTGGTGGAACCGGGCCTCAGGGTCGAGGATTAGCAAAGCGTTTTGCTGCTGCTGGGGTGCCCGTAGCTATTGGGTCCCGAAAATCAGAACATGCAAAGGAAGTTGCGGCTGAATTAGCTGCAGTTTTACCTGCAAACAGCGGATCAATCATAGGATATGATAACGCGAGTGCTGTAGCTGCTGCAGACGAAATGGTTATTTTAGCAGTTCCCTGGCCCGGGCATAACCCAACCTTAGAAACCCTCAAGAAGGACCTTTCTAACAAAATTCTTATTGATATTGTTGTGCCGCTCAAGGAAGGTGATCCAAAGAAAACTGAAATGCCTCCAGAGGGATCGGCCACTGAGGCGGCTCAGGCTCTTCTTGGGGACGAAATTCCAGTGATGGGAGCTCTGCACAACGTATCTGCTCACACCCTCAATGATATTGAAATACCTATCAACTGTGATGTTTTAGTTTGTGGAAATGGGCTAGAACCACGTAAAAAAGTTATGGAGCTGATAGAAAAAATTGGAGTGAAAACCTACAACGCGGGTGATGCGGAGGCTGCGCGATGTATAGAGGCTATTACGCCTATTTTAATAAGGATTAATATTTCCAAAGCTGTACCTTTTAGCCATGCAGGTATCAAGATTTGGGCACCAGAAAACTAAACATAAAGGAGATTACTATGGAATTTGGAATTACTTTTAAAGGCTTCGTTGAGCCAGAACGTGCTCGCAAACTTGTTGCGCAAGCGGAAGAAGCTGGTTTCACATATTGTTGGTTTTACGATAGCCATATTCTTTGGCGTGAAAGCTTTCCTGCTATGGCAATGTGCATGGAGCATACAAAAAATATGAGGTTTGGTCCTTGTGTAACAAATCCAAATACTCGTGAATGGTCAGCCGCTGCATCTCTCTTTGGCTCTTTGGCACACCAGTCAGGAGGGCGATTTGATATAGGTGTCGGGCGCGGTGATAGTGCTGTTCGTGTTATGGGACGCAAACCAGCGCTTCTGAAAAAGATGGATGAATTTATTGATGTAGTTAAAGGGCTCGTTAGGGGAGATGAATGTCATTACGGTGATGTACCCAATGCCATTAAGTTTCCATGGGCAACTGCCTATGAATTGCCTGTTTGGGTAGCTGCTTATGGACCGAAAGCTCTGGATAGCGCCGGGCGCAAGGGTGACGGCCTTATATTACAAGTTGCGGAGCCAGCTATTTGTAAATGGCTCGGCGATCAAGCTATCGCAGCCGGGAAAGCTAATGGGCGCGATATGTCAAACTATAGAATAATGTCTGCAGCTCCTGCCTATTTTGGCGATATTGAATCCTGTCGTGAAGCTACAAGGTGGTTTCCCGCAATGGTAGGAAATCACGTGGCGGATATCGTTGAAAAATATGGTACTGATCGCGAGGATATACCCAAGTCACTTACTGCTTATATTGAGGACCGAAAAGGTTATGATTACTCTAAACATGGTCAAAGCGATAATGCTTATTTAGACTTTATTACAGATGACATTATTGAAGGTTTTGCAGTTCTAGGTACCCCAGACGACCATATCGCTAAATTAAAAAAATTGGAGAGTGTGGGTGTTACTCAATTCAATATATATCTTGATAATGGTGATGAAGAAAACATTATTTCTGAGTATGGCAAAACTGTAATTCCAGCCATGTCATAAGAAATCGGTCTTTTTAAGGTAACTATAAGATCACTATGACCAGTGAATAACATATTGTATTTGCTGGTCAAAATTTAGGCTTACTGATGAGTTATTATAGTTTTGATAATGTTTTTGCTAATTTTTTAGTGAAGCATAGACTGAATAGTTTCTTAAAATTTTTCCAATTAGCATGGTTCAGCAGAATGATTTTGGTTACTTGGCAAAGAAAGCATTCGCAAGAGAAGATTGGTCAAATATTCTTCAGCATCCTGAAATAATTCGTCTTCGTTTTTGTCTAATATAGCTTTTACTTGAACATCGAAATCAGCATAGTGTTGGGTCATAGCCCAAATTGAAAAAAATAGGTGGTATCCACTTACATTAGCCAACTTTCCTTCACTGACCCAATGATCAATCACGGCCACCTTTTCATCTAAGGTTTGTCTTAGGCTAGTAGCTAAAATATTTTGCATCAACGGAGCTCCATGCAAAATTTCATTAGCGAATAGTTTGCTCTCTTTTGGTTTTTGTTTAGACATCTTTAATTTAGCTTTCATATAGCCTAATAATTCTTCTATTGGCTCCCCTTCTTTTGAAATTTCGTGAAGCGGGGCAACCCACTCGTCTAGTAGCCCATTTAGGACTTCAAAATATATTTGATCTTTGCTCGAGTAGTAATAGAGGATGTTCGGCTTTGTTAATCCGCAAGCCGTGGCAATCTTATCTAGGGTAGCACTTCGAAGGCCGTATTCTGAGAAGACTTCAAGAGCGGCCTTTTGAATTTTGCCGCGTTTTTCTCGTTGAATTCTGGAAAGATTTTTTTCTGTAACTGCGTTCATTGTTTTTTTACTCTTAATCTTCAGTTCTTTTTTAGAATCTTTGAGTCACTAAAAAGATACAAAGATATTATTAATAGGCATTATTTAAGTAACTCTAGAACAAGAATAAAAAAAATTTAAGAAAAATTGTCCATTTGGTCAAAAATTTATTGACCGCTATCGCTTATTTGTTCCAAAGTTGTGAGGAACCAGTTTATGGCAAATTTTTAAAGTGAGGAATTTTGACGTGACAAGCGTAAAAAATTTAAGGATTGATCCAGATCGATTATGGGACAGCTTAATGGAAATGGCCAAAATTGGGCCAGGAATTGCTGGTGGAAATAATCGACAAACATTAACGGATGAAGATGCAGAAGGCCGCGCTCTTTTCCAGAGTTGGTGCGAAAAAGCTGGTATGGATATGGGCGTCGATACAATGGGCAATATGTTTGCAACTAGAGCCGGTACTGATCCTGATGCTTTACCTGTTTATGTTGGCTCACATCTTGATACTCAGCCGACTGGGGGAAAGTATGATGGGGTTTTGGGTGTTCTGGGGGGCTTGGAGCTCGTTAGGACACTTAATGACCTTGATGTTTCTACAAAACATCCAATTGTGGTAGTAAATTGGACAAATGAAGAAGGAACAAGGTACGCCCCGGCAATGCTTGCGTCTGGTGTATTTGCGGGTAGGCATGATCAAGACTGGGCATATGATCGAACTGACAGTGATGGAAAAAAATTTGGTGACGAACTTAAGCGAATTGGGTGGGTTGGTAATGAAAAGGTTGGCTCAAGAAAAATGCATGCAATGTTCGAGTTGCATATTGAGCAAGGGCCTATACTGGAGGCCGAAAACAAAGACATTGGTGTCGTAACGCATGGGCAAGGTTTGCGCTGGATAGAATGCAAAATTTCTGGAAAAGAGAGCCATACTGGATCAACCCCAATGCGTATGCGGAAAAATGCGGGTAGGGGTTTAGCCCTAATTACTGAACTTGTTCACGAAATAGCTATGAAGCACCAACCAAATGCCGTTGGCGCAATAGGACATATTGATGTTTACCCCAATTCTAGAAATATCATTCCTGGTCAAATTGTGTGTACAGTCGATATGCGAACCCATTTGATAGACATACTGGAAGATATGGTTTCTGAATTTGAGGAAAGAGCTCCAAAATTATGTAGCGATATTGGTGTTGAGTTCGAATGTTCAATCGTTGGCCAATTTAATCCGCCAGCTTTCGATGAAGACTGTGTTTCAGCAGTTAGAGAGGCCGCAGTTGAACTCGGCTACAGTCATATGAATATTGTTTCAGGAGCTGGGCATGATGCTTGTTGGATCAATGATTTGGCCCCAACTGCCATGATCATGTGCCCCTGTGAAGATGGCTTGAGTCATAACGAGGCTGAAGAGATCTCAAAAGAATGGGCGCAGGCTGGTACCGATGTACTTCTTCACGCAGTTTTAAATACTGCAATTATTCAATAGTCATAATTCTTAGGAGTTAAAAAATGTCGAAGGTAATTAAAAATGGAACAGTTGTAACTCATGATTTGACTTACAAAGCTGATATTTTAATTGAGGGTTCGAAAATAACAGAGATCGGAAAAAATCTTTCTGGCGATAGTGAGATCGACGCTACAGATTGTTTTGTTATGCCAGGTGGAATTGACCCACATACCCATTTGGAAATGCCTTTTATGGGTACATATTCAAGCGATGATTTTGAAAGTGGCACTCGAGCTGGCCTAGCTGGTGGAACTACGATGGTGGTAGATTTCGCTCTACCAAACCCGGGCGAGAGTTTGCTCGATGCTTTAAAACGCTGGGATAATAAATCTACTAGAGCCAATTGTGATTATTCTTTTCATATGGCTGTAACCTGGTGGGGTGAACAAGTTTTTAATGATATGAAAACGGTAATTGAGGAACGTGGCATCAGTACTTTTAAACACTTCCTGGCCTACAAAGGTGCTTTAATGGTGAATGATGATGAATTGTATTCATCTTTTTCCCGCCTGGCGGAGCTTGGGGGAATCGCTATGGTTCACGCTGAGAACGGCGATGTCGTAGCAGAGCTGAGCGCAAAGCTTTTGGCTGAGGGTAACAATGGCCCAGAAGCTCATGCATTTTCGCGACCGAGTCAGGTCGAAGGTGAGGCAACAAATCGTGCGATCATGATCGCTGATATGGCTGGAGTTCCTCTTTATGTTGTTCATACATCTTGTGAAGAATCCCACGAAGCAATTCGTCGCGCTAGGCAGGCGGGGAAGCGGGTTTGGGGCGAACCGTTGATACAGCATTTAACTCTTGATGAAAGTGAGTACTTTAATAAAGACTGGGATCATGCTGCTCGTCGGGTAATGTCACCGCCTTTTAGAAATAAAATGCACCAGGATAGTTTATGGGCTGGATTACAATCAGGATCCTTGAGCGTTGTTGCTACAGACCACTGTGCCTTTACCACCGAACAAAAACGTTTCGGTGCAGGTGATTTTACAAAAATTCCAAATGGCACAGGTGGTCTGGAAGATAGATTACCTATGTTGTGGACCCACGGTGTTAGGACGGGTCGACTTACTATGAATGAATTTGTAGCTGTTACTTCCACAAATATAGCAAAAATATTAAATTGTTATCCTAAAAAAGGAGCAATATTGGTTGGGGCAGATGCAGATTTGATTGTCTGGGATCCTGAAAAGTCTAAAACGATTAAAGCATCGTCTCAGCAATCAGCAATTGACTACAATGTGTTTGAAGGTCACAAAGTAACAGGCTTGCCTAGATACACCTTAACCAGAGGTTACGTTGCAATTTCTGATGGTGAAATTAATACGAAAGAGGGGCACGGTGAATTTGTTGCACGCAAAGGTAACACACCAATAAACCAAGCTCTTTCAAATTGGAAAGACCTTACATCTCCAACTCCAGTGAATCGCACTGGGATACCTGCTACAGGTGTTTAAGACTTAGGGGCAACTAGTGACAGACGAGACAGTGATTTCTGCGCAGTCGTTGGATTTAACCTTCCAAACCAATGACGGGCCCGTTCATGCTTTGAAAGATGTAAACCTTAATATAACAAAAGGTGACTTTATAAGTTTTATTGGGCCATCTGGATGCGGTAAAACAACACTTTTAAGAGTTATGGCGGATCTAGATCAGCCAACAGATGGGACTATCACGATTAATGGTGTTTCTCCAAAAGCTGCCCGAGAAAGTCGGGCATATGGATATGTTTTTCAATCAGCGGGATTATATCCGTGGCGCACAATAGGAAAAAATATACGCTTACCATTAGAAATAATGGGGATAAGTAAGTCTGAGCAAAAAGAGAGAGTTGAAAAAGTTCTAAAGTTAGTTGAGTTAGAAGATTTTGAAAAGAAATTTCCATGGCAGCTTTCTGGTGGAATGCAACAAAGAGCATCCATCGCAAGGGCTCTAGCATTTGATGCTGATATTTTATTAATGGATGAACCTTTTGGTGCTTTGGATGAAATAGTAAGAGACTATTTAAACGAACAGTTGCTGAAACTTTGGCATTCTACAGAAAAAACAATTTGTTTTGTAACTCACTCGATTCCAGAGGCGGTATACCTATCCACTAAAATTGTTGTTATGTCTCCTCGTCCTGGACGAATTATTGATATAATTGAAAGTGATTTGCCTGACAAACGACCCTTGGAGATAAGAGATACAAAAGAGTTTATTGATATTGCCCAAAGAGTAAGAGAAGGTTTAAGGGCGGGGCATAGTTATGAATAACGCGTTCCTTCCAGTAGTAACAATTTCTACTTTCATAGTGTTAATTTGGTATAGTTTCTCAATAGTATTGAATTCGTCATGGGCCTTAGACAAGGCAGAAAGGAACGACCAGAAACTTAGTTTTTCTGAACTTGTTCATGATACCTGGTCTCAGAAGAAGCCTAAATTGCCGACCCCTCATCAGGTGGGCTATGAAATGTGGAAGACGATTTTTGATAAAAAAGTTACGTCTAAACGATCGCTTGTTTACCATGGTTGGATAACGTTATCGGCAACATTGGCTGGCTTTATGCTGGGGACGGTTTTAGGTATTTTATTAGCTTTAGCAATTGTACATGACAAAGCGACAAATTTAAGTGTGATGCCATGGATTATTACGAGTCAAACAATACCAATACTGGCGTTAGCTCCTATGATCATTGTCGTATTGAGTTCAATTGGTTTTACCGGGCTATTGCCTAAGGCCGTTATTTCAATGTATCTTTCCTTTTTTCCAATTGTAGTGGGAATGGTTAAGGGACTTAGGTCACCTGATTTACTTGAAATTGATCAAATGAAAACTTGGTCGGCCTCGCAGTTTCAGATTTTGATTAAATTAAGGCTCCCGAAGTCAATTCCATTTCTATTTACCTCGCTGAAGCTCGGGATGGCGGCATCGCTTGTCGGAGCCATTGTTGGAGAGCTACCATCTGGTGCAATCGCAGGTTTGGGAGCTAGAATGCTTTCAGGAAGTTATTATGGACAAACAATCCAAATCTGGAGTGCATTATTTACTGCAGCTATTCTTGCAGCTTCATTGGTAGGCTTGATTAGTATAATTCAGGCCTTTGTTTTTAAAAGAATGATGATTGTTCAATGAATAGTTTTTTCTTTTTTTCTATCATTTTTTGGATAGCCGCTTGGATAATAAATATTTTTATTGCTCAATCAACTCTCGCTAGAACTAAATTGGTCTTGCCTCCTATCTTATTCGGAGTATCCTTGCTACTGGTGTGGGAGGCTTCAATCAGTGCCTTTGATGTGAGTCCAGTAATTCTCCCAGCCCCGTCTTTAGTTTTTATAAAATTAATTAGCAGCGTTTCAATTCTTTGGGTTGATTTTGTACAGACTTTCGTCAAAGGAGCTTTAAGTGGTTATATCTTTGGTTGTTCAGCAGCTTTTGGTGTTGCTCTTTTAGTAGATCGATTTAAGTTCCTGGAACGTGGATTATTGCCGATTGGAACTTTTATGGCAGCTCTTCCCATTATTGGTACGGCACCGATATTGGTAAGGTGGTTTGGTTTTGGCTGGGAGTCAAAATCTGCTGTAGTTACAGTGATGGTATTTTTCCCTATGCTGATAAATACTATACAAGGTCTTCAAATGTCTGATAAAATTCATCGTGATTTAATGCAGACATATAATGCAACATCATTTCAAACGTTGGTAAAATTGAGATTAGCTGCTGCAATGCCTTTTATTTTTAATGGACTTAAAATCTGTTCTACCCTAGCATTAATCGGAGCAATTGTCGCTGAATTTTTTGGATCGCCGATTAAAGGGATTGGATTTAGGATTTCAACGGAAGTTGGCAGGTTTGCGTTAGACATGGTCTGGGCAGAGATAACAATAGCGGCAATAACAGGGTCGTTGTTTTACGGTGGGATTGTTTTGTTGGAAAAGGTATTAACCTTCTGGCACCCGTCGCAAAGAGGAAGATCAGAATAAAATTGTAATTAAAGGAGAATATATATGAAAAATTTATTTAAATTCGCCCTTGGTGGCGTTGTTATGTTGTTGGCTTCAATGGCCACAGCGTCAGATGATGTAACAATTCAGCTAAAGTGGGTTACACAAACGCAGTTTGCTGGATATTATGTGGCACAAGACAAAGGATTTTATAAAGAGGAAGGTCTAAATGTTACCATCAAACCAGGTGGACCAGATATTGGGCCAATGCAAGTCCTTGCTGGAGGTGGCGCGGATGTGGCAGTCGATTGGATGCCATCTGCTTTAGCTGCAAGAGAAAAGGGACTTTCAGCAGTTAATATTGCTCAACCTTTTAAAAGTTCCGGAATGATGCTTACTTGTAGAAAAGATCGCGGAGTAAACTCTGTCTCCGACCTCAAAGGTAAGAACCTGGGTGTTTGGTTTTTTGGTAATGAGTATCCATTCTTGAGTTGGATGAATAAATTAGGTCTTTCAACAGACGGTGGCTCTGACGGAGTTACTGTTTTTAAGCAAGGTTGGGATATCCTCCCTTTAACCCAAGGTGATGCAACATGTGTTTCGACGATGGCATATAACGAGTATTGGCAGGTTCTTGCTGAAGGCTTAAAACCATCCGAATTAACAGTGTTTAAATATGAGGCAGAAGGCGTTGCGACACTTGAAGATGGTCTTTATATTTTAGAAGAAAACTTAAAAAACGCGGCTTTCAAAGACAAGATGGTCAGGTTTGTAAGAGCGTCAATGAAAGGGTGGAAATATGCCGAACAAAACCCAGCTGAGGCTGCTGAAATCGTTGTTGATAACGACGACTCTGGAGCTCAGACAGTTGAGCATAACACAACCCAGATGGGTGAAATAATTAAGTTAACTGCAGGCAGCAATGGAGCCCTAGATCCGGCAGATTATCAACGTACAGTTGACAGTTTAATGACTGGTGGCTCA
>JAQWIK010000092.1 GCA_029248915.1 Paracoccaceae bacterium
CTGCATGTAGGCATTATTTAGAGTACAACCGCAATCAATCATCGCAGAAACAATAGCTTGCGCTCTGACTGCCACTTCTGAAGCCTTGCTATCAGACATTAAACCGGCAATCGGTAGTTCAACCAGTGCAACTTCAGCACCATCCTTCCATACCGAAACGCCGCCTCCGACTTCACCGAGCCTATTAGCAGCAGAAGCCATCATTCCCTGATTAGTTCCGACGACAATCATATGATGGCTATCATGCGCAACTGAAGACGCAATGGCCATAGATCCAGTATAGCCAAAACCAGAAACAAACCCGTTTACTACCGCCCCAGTGCCTCGATGTCTTTCAACTAATGAAAGGTGGCAAACGTCCCCAACTAATTGTACTTCCCCCTGCTCCACCGGCAAATCAAATTCTAAAGCCTTAGTCGGAGCTTGGTTTTCAATAACTCCTATAACTTTTGCTTTTACTGGAGATAAACCTGTAGGTGCCGATATGACAAAATCCTTGCGCTCAAGTTTCTTACCTAAATTTACGGTTTCTCTCACAGATTGAGGCCATTCGTAATGCGGACATTTGGTCAGTAATTTCCCATTTTCAGCTATACATTCTCCTCTGGCAAATACAGTTTCAATGGGAAGATCGTCAATGCTTGAAGTGACAATAAAATCAGCTCGCCGCCCGGGCGTTATACTACCCAATTCTCTTTCCATCCCAAAATGACAGGCTGTATTAATCGTAGCCATTTGAATCGCAATCAGCGGATCACAACCACAATCAATTGCATGACGAACAACTCGGTTCATGTGCCCATCATTAACTAAAGTTCCTGAATGACAATCATCTGTACAAAGTATAAAGTTGCGAGGATCCAATCCCTTTTCAGTAACAGCTGTAATTTGGCTTTCAACATCATACCAAGCACTCCCAAGACGCATCATAGAACGCATGCCTTGCCTGACACGCGCAACTGCATCATCTTCAGCAACTCCTTCATGATCATCAGAGGCACCACCGGCAACATATGCATGAAATGGTATTCCTCTATCTGGAGAAGCGTAATGTCCCCCGACTGTTTTATTAACGTTCATTGTTTCTGCCATTTCAGATAGCATTTTGGGGTCGCTATTTATTACTCCTGGATAATTCATCATTTCACCCAGCCCAACTATTCCTGGCCATTTCATAGCCTCAGCCACCTCTTTTGGCCCTATTTCAAATCCAGTTGTTTCAAGACCAGGAGCGGAGGGGGCGCAAGATGGCATTTGGGTAAATATATTAATTGGCTGCATCATAGCTTCATCATGCATCATCTTTACCCCACTCAAACCAAGCACATTAGCTATTTCATGAGGATCAGTGAACATGGTCGTAGTCCCATGTGGAATGACGGCAGCAGCAAATTCAGCTGGAGTTAACATCCCACTTTCTATGTGCATGTGACCATCACAAAGCCCAGGCATTAAAAATTTCCCACCTGCGTCAAAAACGGTGGTGTTAGGCCCTAAACAATGACTAGCATTTGGTCCTACATAAGCAAACCTGCCCTTTACAACAGCGACTTCCCAACCATCTAGTATTTCTCTGGAATTAACGTTTACCAGCCGGCAATTTTGAACGACTAGTTCAGCGAAAGCTCTGCCTGCTGCAACAGCAATTAATTGCGATGCGCTTTTTTGCCATGTATCAATGATTTGCATTAGAGCCTTTTTAAAAAATCTAAAGTAAAATTGCTAATTCAAAAATAATTACTTCTATTATATACCAGTATAAAGGCGTAAAAAAAATTTGTATTTAGTTATGAAAGAAAAAAATTTTGGTGACCGCAATGATAGGGGAAACTACGTCCCTAAAAAAAGCGTTGGCTATCCACCTGTTTTTGTTTGGCCTTTAGCTCCTATAAAGGCATTAAAGTGGGTTTTCTCAATTCCTGGCTATTTTTTACCTTGGAACCTTTTTTATGTTGGAATTGGTTTATTTTCTTGGTTTGTTTTATCTCCACCACTTGAAGACTATGCAAACTTAACCATTTTCAATTTTTTAATAGTTTTTCTTAAAAATAGCGGTCTAGTTTTAATATTTTATGGGGCTTTTCACTATCGATTGTACATTCAGCGAGCACAAGACATAGATTTTAAGTATAACCCAAGATGGCCCACAGAAAAGTCAAAGCAGTTTCTTTTTAACAGTCAAACCAAAGATAATATTTTTCTGACTTTTTGCAGTGGTGTGTTAATTTGGACTTGTTTTGAAATTTTTATTTTGTGGTTTGCCGCAGGTGGATACTTAAAATTGATCAGCCTTGACGAGAGTATGGTTTATTTCATTTCTATGATTTTTTTAATTCACTTTTGGCGCGATCTTCATTTTTATCTTATTCATCGGCTCATTCACTATGAACCGCTATACAAGTTAGCTCATAAAACACATCATAGAAATGTAAATCCAGGCCCATGGTCAGGGCTTGCTATGCATCCAATAGAGCATGTTTTTTATTTTTCATGCGCCCTTCTTTATCTTTTCATTCCATTCCATCCAGCCTTTATAATTGTGACTTTAGTTCATGCAGGATTAAGTCCGGCACCAGGTCACACTGGGTTTGAAAGAATAAAAACGAACGAACAAACTAGTTTTGATGTTGATAGCTATGCACATTATCTCCATCACAAGTATTTTGAATGTAATTATGCGGATGGTATTTTACCTTTGGATCGGTGGTTTGGGACACTTCATGACGGTAGCGAAGAGTCATTTAATAAAATGCGGGCTAAACTTATTAAAAAAAATCAGGAAAAATGTTTGGACAAAACCTGATCTTAAATTTCATACTTTCACAAAGAATGGCTTTGGGCCTCTAAAGGCCCAACCGGAATATTCCACTTCTGAGAGTAATTTAATGTTTGGAAATTTTTCAAAAAGCATTGGAATTGCAACTTCGGCAATGAGTGTTTTTGAGATCCATGCTCCAGCACAAAAATGAGGGCCTGCCCCAAATGATATTGACCTAGTTACATCCCGATCCAATCTAAATTCGTCTGGTTTTTCAAAAATATCTTCATCTCGGTTAGCCGAACCGAACATTAAAAATACCCGATCATTCTCAAGAAAATTAAAATTCTTATAAGAAAAATCTTTTGCTATTCGCCTTGGTGACATTCCGATAGGGGACATCCACCTGGCATACTCTTCAAATGCCATCAACCAATCAAATTCACCAACTAATATCTTTTCTAACTGACTTGGATTTTGCAACAGCGTAGCAATAGTACCAGCAATTGCATCTCGAGGTTCGTTCTGACCTCCAGAGATGGCTAGTTTTACGTTCGCAGATATTGTTTCAAATTTCTCATTTTTCGATGCAAAAACAGATAATAGCGAGGGGTCAGAACCTAAATCCTGTTCCAATCTTTTCTGAATGTGATGATCAATAGAGGTAGTACAATTGTGACAATTTTCTTCAACTACCTTATTTTGAGTATAATTTGCACAACCGTCGATCATGCCTTGACTGACACGATCCATTTCTTGCCAGGCCATATTTGTAAGACCTGTAATAGACTTTAATGCTTCTGCTGAAACTGGTTTAGCAAATTCGTTTACCAGATCTATTTCCCGTTGATCTGAAAGATTATTAAGAATTAGATTTGTATGGTCTATGAATTTTTGTTTCCAAACA
This sequence comes from Paracoccaceae bacterium, assembly GCA_029248915.1. Taxonomy (GTDB): domain Bacteria; phylum Pseudomonadota; class Alphaproteobacteria; order Rhodobacterales; family Rhodobacteraceae; genus Salinivivens. Next base: position 3,666 of record JAQWIK010000092.1, read on the forward strand.
TTCTGTGTCGTTTTTGGTGAAACCGTTGGAAAGATTATGTAGCGTTCTTTTTTATGTTCCTGACCATCTTTTCTCATCATATTTTGACCCATCAATCTCGTCATTAGGCCATCAGGCTGTATCGAAGAAAATACTGAGATATTTTTTTCACAAATAAATATATCAGCATGCTTTGATATTAATATGGCATTTAACTGCGGAACAAATGATATCGGCGCTGTATTTCTTAATTTCGAAAGTACAGGATAGGGATCCACAGAAAAATCTTCATAATTAATATTGAACTCAACTGGTAACATAACGAAAAATTAACTTTTTTACTGTTTATTTTCAGATAAAGTTTCTATTCTTACGGCCTCGTTCAGAAACATTAAAGGAGCACAAGCTGCATCTAAATCGATGGTCGCTTTAACGTTTTGACTTTCCAAATCAGCTTCAGTTCCCACTAGAGAAAAAATACCTCGGCAAATTTGTCCATTGGTTCTGATGACATTTACAAAATTTCCTACGACTACCCCTATTTTTTCTGAATTTAAAAGTTGTTCCACAAAAATGAATGTTTCCACGCTTTTTTCATCGGGAACATATATTTTCGCGGCGAGTGAACCTTGGGAAACACAATCCCCAATGATCGGTTCAAAATCTATCAAAATACCGTCATGCGGCGCACGAATAATTAATTCATCTAAATCTATTTGTCGCGCCTCTAGCTCTAACTTACCGATATCCAGCGCAATTAAGGTCCTTGCTTTCAAAGAGACAGACCGCCTAAGTGCTTCTTTTGAACGCTGGACAGAAAAAATTGCTTCTAGTTTTCTTCGCTCAGCTGCTTCCAAAGTAGTCTCGTTAACTAGTCCCCGCTGAAATAAAACTTTTGTTCTTTCAAATTCACGCTCCACAAACTGGAATTCTTCTTCAACTCTTCCAACTTCTGCTTTTGACACTTCAATGGCGAAATCACTATCTTCTACGGAAGCTTCTAAATCAAGCAACCTAGCCTGTGCCGTTTTTAGAGCGAGAACGGCATTTCGATCATCCAATTCTACCAATACCTGACCTTGGTATGTTTTTTCAGTCATCAACGATTGGCTAGAGACTTTGGATATGCATCCGCCAGTTTGATAGGAAAGACCAGTCTCGTTATTAGCAAATACAGTACCCGCTAAGCTCACAGACTGAAAATTATCTTGAGAGAAAACTATTGTAGACAGAAATGAAAAAAATAGTACTAAACAAAAAACTTTTAACTTACTCATAATATCTAAATCCATTTTCGCAATCCAACACTACTATTTTCCATACAGATGAAATTATCAACAATAATGAGACATATAGGTAAACAGCAGAACTTTAATTACTTTATTCAACTCCATGAGAGTCAGAAAAAGTATTTACTAAAACAACACCAGCTATAATAAAAATTAGTCCCAAAATTACCTGCCACGATAGAGATTGATCAAAAAACAACTTGCTCATTACAGCAATTAAAAAAATACCAAGTCCTGCCCATGAAGCATAAACTACTGCTATTGGGATCGTTTTGAGTGCAAATGTTAAAAAATAAAAAGAGCAAACATACGCAGCAACCAAAGTAACTGTTGGAATAATTTTACTAAAATTTTGAGATGCAGGTAACAACAGTGTCCCGAAAACTTCCAATATAATTGCTACTGATAAAAAAATATAACTTTTCAAAGAAAACCCTATTAATGCTAAGTTTAACTTAGAGTATTTTTTTTATTATCAAAATTTTTTAGTTTTTTCGGGCTGATAATCTGTGTTTAACTAAAGTCGATTGAGTTTAGAAAGTTTATTTAATGGAAAATAGTGAAGAACTAAAAGCACTGAAACAAGAAAACAGTAAACTCAAATTGGAAGCACGTTTGCGAAAATCTCTGGCAAGTGAATTGGAGCGTCAAAAATCGCTTGTACAGGAGGCAAAGGTTGAGGCTGATGCTCAAAGAGACAAATTACAGACAGCATCCGAACAATTATCGAAATATCTATCACCACAAATCTGCGAAAAAATTTTTTCGGGGGTGGAATTCTCAGCTAAAAGCGCGCGAAAAAAACTTACAATTTTTTTCTCTGATGTTGTTGGTTTCACAACACTTTCAGAACAGATGGAGGCTGAGGACCTATCAAACTTCCTGAATTTTTATCTTACAAACATGTGCGATATTGCCCTAAAATACGGAGGGACTATCGATAAATTCATTGGTGACTCAGTAATGGTATTTTTCGGTGACCCCGATACTAAAGGGGCACAAGAAGATGCTATTGCATGTTGTAGTATGGCATTGGAGATGCTTAACTTTCTTGAAAGTAACCAGCAGCATTTTCAGGAAATGTATAACTTTCCAGAGAAACTAGAGATACGGATAGGGATTCATAATGGATTATGTAATGTTGGAAATTTTGGAAGTGCGCAGCGCCTTGATTACACCGCCATTGGCAGAGCTGTAAACGTAGCTTCGAGGCTAGAACAAGCAGCTCCAAAAAATTCGATATTGGTATCATCAGCTGTGCGTAATTTAATAAAAAATAATTTTAAAACATCTTCTCCAATTGAAGTAAAAGCGAAAGGAATCGAGAAACCCATAGCAAGTTACGTTTTGACTAGACAAGAAGCTTCAAACACTAAAGTGATAAAAGAATTGGATGGTCTCAAATTGGAATATGACCCAAGAAAAATCGATAAGAAAAAATTATTAAAAATTATTGACGAATTAGAAAATTGATCAACTTTGGTTCATTGCTTCTATAACCGCCGAAATTCTTTCTATCGTCCCATTATCATCAAAACTTTCAACTAAAGTCTCTGGATTTCCGAAACATTTGTACTTGTTGTATGCAAAAATTTCAACTTGAGGCGAAAAGTCTACTTCATTTTTCAGAAAGCCTGCCGGAATGTAGGTTAATCCATCTACTACTTCGGGTCGAGAGGCTACCTTAGTTCCGCAAGTTGGGCAGAAATCTATTTCAAAACCTAAACCACTGCCGCCATTGAATTGATAAGTAGATTTTTCACCACCAACGGTAACCTCATCTGTCGGATAAACAAAACCCATGTAAGCACCGTTCCACATCAAGTCACAGTCAGTGCAATGACACATAAAATGAAGAAGAGGTTTCTCAGGAAATTCCATGGTTACCTTTCCACAAAAACAAGCTTTTTTCATTTTCAAATCCATAAATGTAGTTTCGTATTTAAAGTTAGGCTACAGTCAACCGAATTAATTTCAAACAAAATATTCAAATAGCGGTATTAAGATGCTTTCCATAAAAGATGAAAATAAACAGAAAAAGAAAGTTGCGCTGATAGGATGTGGTCTGATTGGGCAATCATGGGCGATATGCTTTCTAAGCGCGGGTTTTGATGTTTCATTATTTGATCCAGTCAAGGGTGTTACGAAGAAAGCTAAAGAAAAAATAAAAGCCAAGCTAAGTGACTTACAAAATTACGGATTACTCAAAAATAAAAATATTTCTGATTATTTGGATAGAATTCACCTTACCCAAGATCTTCTACATGCCGTAGAAGGAAGTATTTATGTTCAAGAGAGTGGCCCAGAGGATCTCGATATAAAAAAAGAACTCACTAAAAGAATAGATGCTGCCACACCAGATAACATCCCAATTGCTAGCTCGACCTCTGGAATTCCTACGTCATTGTATGCAAGCGATATTCCAGGACAATACAGGTGCCTTGTGGCTCACCCTATTCATCCTCCTCATTTAATACAGGCGGTAGAAATTGTGCCTGCACCATTTACAAACGAGACCATAACGCAAGCTGTTAAAAAAATTATTACCGCAATAGGCAAAGAACCCTTAGCATTGAAAAAAGAAATTCCAGGTTTTGTTGTTAATCGCCTGCAAGGCGCACTACTAAACGAAGCTTTTAACCTAGTAAAAGAGGGTATTTCTTCGGCAGAAGATATAGATAAAGCAATTTCTGAGGGTCTGGGCCTCAGATGGTCATTTATGGGACCCTTCCAAACCATTCATTTGAATGCCCCAGAGGGAATAGCAGGGTATGTGAAACGTTACGAAAAAATGTACAGGGACATTTTTAATAAAACTGATATCGAATGGTCGTCAGTAGTTAATCTTGGATTAGAAGAAGAACTTATAAAACTTTATCCACTCAGTGAACGTGAAAAACAAGAAAGAGAAAGAGATAACAAGCTCACTAAGCTTACTCTGCACAAAATGAAGCTTTAAAAATTTTAGTAAAAGTTCGAATAGGTCTTTGGAAAAAAAATTTAAAACAATTTTTTTTAAAAATAATTAAGGTTTTTAAATAACTTGGAACAGATATTGCAATCACTCCCCAGATAAAAGGGGATTTTATAAATGTTAGACAATGTAGATGCAACTTTAGAGAGTGCTATTGCTTCACATGAGGCGGGTGATTTTTTAATTGCTGGTGAAAAATATCTTGAAATTTTAAAAGTGGACCCAAGTCATCCAGACGCCAATCATAATTTTGGATTACTTTGCTCAAAACTAGGTGAGCCCGCTATGGGAGTTCAATTTCTTAGAACTGCGATTGAAACCAACCCTACAATTGCGGGATACTGGATTAGTATAATAGACACTCTTATTGAAATTAAAGATGTTGAAAATGCTAAGATAGCGCTCGAGAAAGCTAAAGAAGCTGGTCATAACGACGATGTTTTTGAAAAGTTAGCCTCCAATATCGAGATCCTGCGTAGCTCTAAAACAGAAAGTGAAGCTGTTTAATTCAGACCTAGCCACACTATCTAATAGAATCCCAAAATAACAAATCGCTCTGCAACGCCTAGAAGCTAAACTTTGGATCGTTTTCCAAAAAGCTTTGACGTGCTGTAGAGCCAAAATCTTTTATTAACTTGTTTAAAGTTGAGATTATTGAATTCTTCTAGTGAATTTCTTTTAATTTCATTTAATGGTCTTGGCTGTCCCTTTTTAAATATTATTCCTATATTAAACTCATCAAATATCTCTAAAGGTACCATTCCACTGTAAGCTCCAAGTAATTCAAGGCTGTAGCGGCCAAATCCAATTGTGTGTGCCATATGTAAAGAACCAAAACCTTTTAATTTAAGTAGGTTGGCCATGTTTGGCACTTCAATATATATCAAACCATTTGATTTGAGCCAGCTGATAGCTTTTTGAAAGGCCGTGCGGGGATCCGTAAGATGCTCAAAAACGTGAAAAGCCGTAACAACGTCATTTTTGCTTTTGCATTCATAGTTTTCCCATCCACAATTTTGGACATCTAAACCTTTTTGATCTCTAGCATACGAAGCATATAAATTTCCCGGTTCAAATCCACTTGCCAATGCGTCCAGTTTTTGCGTGAGTTCGACAAACTCCCCAGAACCACATCCAAAATCTAAAATCTTTGAACATTTTTTTAGATATGGTTTAAGCTTATTTATTCTAGTGTTTGCTTCCAAAACTCTCTTTTTGATATGCCGTGCAGTTGGACCAGAATTAACCCACTGATAGTCGCTACGATAACTTTTAGAATAGTATTCAGACAATTGTTCGTCTGAAAGCATAAACTCGTGACGAACCAATGCACACTCATCACACTTCGAGTGAGGTAAAATTTTAAACCGCCTATCATACTTGCTTATTAATGTTCTCTCGGCATTCCCGCAAATAGGACAAGAAATAGGACTTCCAGTCAAAGAGTATCTCGTAAATGGAAGATTTCTCATGTTACTTTATAAACCATTTAAACTCAGCATAAGAATAAGCAATTAATGAGGTAAGTATCCAAAGAGAAGGTAAAGTTCAAATCAAAAGTTCAAGTCAAAATTTTAAACATAGAAATATCATACTTTTTTAATGGAATAATATTTTAAAAATCGCTATGTCTTAATATACAAATTTAGCCTTGTTTATTAGTAGATTAAAATGGATACCCGAAAAAAAAGATCGTTGCTTGTCGAAAAATTGAGCCGCCTTCACTCTGGTATGGCTTCATTCAATAAATCTGAGGAAAGTTATGATCAATGTTTAAAACGGCTCACAATTTTTGCCGAAAACAGCGATGCTGAGAGCGTAAAAGTTCTTTACAGAATATTGTACGCACTTCCTAACATTGCGAAAGAGACTAAAAGGGAAACATATATTTCATTTATGGAAAATTTTAACTCTGAATTATCAGAGCTAGGTTTTTCTACTGATAAATTAGACGAAGACTTAACACAAAATGAA
>JAQWIK010000093.1 GCA_029248915.1 Paracoccaceae bacterium
GTCTCAATAAAAGTTCTTGGTGGTAAAATTGGCTGATTTAATAAGATGGAATCAAGACGCTCGTTATTCAAGTTTACAAGTGAAATCATGTAATTTCACAGAAGCCAATTCGAAAAATTTACCAATAGCAAAATTTATTAGAAAGATTTCTGAAGGCAAGTGCCCACTCATGTTAGATTTAGAGGAGGTAGAAACTGACGTCTCTGAAACTATAGGCGTTTTTAGAACTAAGACTGGTGGAACAACAAAAGAACCTAAATCTGTTTTAAGAACCTCCCAAAGCTGGATTAAATCATTCGAAGTCATCAATTCATTCCAAAGAAACAATGAAAACTATTTGATATTTGGTGATCTAACACATTCTTTAGCACTATATGGAATGCTTGAGGCTCTATATTTAGGGCATAAAGTCCACCACGTGCAGAAATTAAAATCTAAAGATGAATTAAAATTATCAGTTAAATTTGAGCCAACTTTTGTCTATATTACACCAACACAAATTCGGTTTATTTCTTCGTTTTTTGTAACCCTACCTAGTACTTTAAATGTATATATTGGAGGAGGGCGCTTAAATTTTCAAACTAGAGAAATGGCCAAACAAATTTTTCCTAATGCGATTGTGCATTTATTTTATGGATCTAGTGAAACAAGTTTTATAACGATTTCAGATGAGTTTACGCCTGTTGGATCAGTGGGCAAAGCTTTTCCAAATGTTGAGATCAAATTAGAAAAAAGTGGACCCAACAAAAACCGTATATGGGTGAAATCGAATTACCTATTTTTGAAATATGCTGAAGGATCAAATAAAAATTTAGTTTGGCAAGATGGTTGGCTAACTATTGGTGAATATGGAAAGATAGACAGAGACGGATATTTATTTCTACTTAATGAAAACAATTCACGAATAACCATCGCTGACAAAACTATGGAAACTTACGAAATTGAAGACAAACTTAAGATGGCTGAGAATGTAATAGATGCTGCTGTTTGGAAAATTGAAAATAAATTGAGTGACTATCGAATAGTAGCTGCAGTAGCAACAAATGGCGAAGTTCACTCTGACAGGCTCTACGATGCCTTGAAAGAGATAAATAAAATATTCAAACCTAAAAAAATTTATAAGATTAGTTTAAATGAGTGGCCTTTACTTCCTTCCGGCAAGACAGATCTAAGAGCTTTGAAAAGTCACTACCATGAGCGGTGAACGCGTTTTCATAATTGCAGGCAAGCGGAGTGCGGTAGCTCCACGTTCTGGTGTATTTGCATCGCTGACCTACTACGATTTGGCAGCTCAGGTTGTGATTGATGCTTTAAAAGAGGCCAAATTGGATAAGCTCGAAGTTGATGAACTTATCGTTTCTAATGCCTTGGGTGCTGGTGGAAATCCAGCTCGAATGGTTAGCCTTGAGGCAAAACTAAATCTCTCGGTAGGTGGAATATCAATTGACCGGCAATGTTGTGGAGGATTGGATGCAATCAGTATCGGGGCGGATCTTATAAAAAGTGGTCGTGCAGAAGTTGTAGTTGCTGGCGGAGTGGAAAGCTATTCGACCCGCCCAGTTAGATTACACCCCGAGAATTCAGAAAAGCCACTAGTTGCTTATGATAGGCCAGCTTTTGCTCCAGTTGGTTTTAATGATCCTAATTTGGATGAAGCAACTGCCAAGTTGGCTAGAAAGTTTGGGATTAGTAAAAAAGAACAAGATGACTGGAGTATTAATAGTCATTTAAAAGCGCTGAAATCCGCAGAGATTCTAAAATATGAAATAACTCCAATTTTAAATCAAACACATGATTTATTTACTCGAGAACTTAACCAAAAAATTTGTGAAAGAGCACCTAAATTATCAGATACCATTACTTATGCAAATTCATCGATAGCGGCTGATGCAGCTGGTTTTGTTGTTTTGGTATCAGAACATTTTTTAAAAAATAAAATGTGCAAAGGAGTTGAGGTTTTAGGTTCTGCAACAAGTGGAGTTCTTCCTGAAGAAGCACCATTAGCACCAGTAGGAGCAATAAACGCACTTTTAGATCAAAAAGAAATAAGTTTATCAAAAGTAGCCTTTATTGAACTTATGGAGGCTTATGCAGCACAAGCAATACTATGTACCCGTTTATGTGATCTTGATTTGGATAAAGTAAACATTAGGGGAGGTGCTCTTTCTCGAGTTCATCCAATTGGCGCTTCGGGAGCCATATTGGCAGTTCGCTTATTTAATGAATTAATTAAAACACCTCGAGCAACTGGAATAGCGGCAATAGCAGCGGCTGGGGGTATTGGCTCGGCTATGGTTTTAAAGTCTTAAGATCTTGCAAAGATACTATTTGGCCGCGCTTTAAAGATCGCACTTGTAACTATAGTTACAAGTATAACCTTTAAAATATCACCAGGTAAGTAGACCGAAACAGCTACGATTGCCGCGTTTAACGACATACCGGCATTAATCATCATGCCAAAAAGTCCAGGAATATACAGTACGACTATCCCTCCAACTATCGAGGATAGAGAAACAGAAATATGGATATCTACAGAACTTGTTTTCTCCATAAGCCAACCAGTAATAAAAGCGGCCAAAGGAAATCCAATTATAAAACCAGCCGATGCCCCTGCGAGCAGACCGACACCACCTCTTCCACCAGCTAATAAGGGTAATCCCACTAATGTCAAAACAACAAAAAACAACGTTGCCAACCCACCCTTTTTAGAACCTAAAATGGTTCCACAAAGCATCACACCCAAACTCTGTGCGGTTATTGGCACTCCAGAAGCCAACGGAAAAGCAGGGACTAATCCAAGTACAGCTATCAGAGCGGCAAATAAAGCTACCAAAACGCTTGTTTTTTCAATCAATTTTCTTTTTTCCTTATTCCACCTCTAGCACGAAGAGCTTCTGATACGTGATCGGCATCGTCTAAAATTGATATAGCTAAAGGTACTGAAATTCTCCAAAAACTCCGTTTAGTTGATCTCGCTGATTGCGCAAGCATTAAATTTTTAGCTCTTTGTTTCAATATGGGAATTGATCTTATAAAAAGGCCTATTGTTATAGATACGGCATGGGAATTAATCCCCAAAATCTTAAGGTATACTGAGTATTTCTGAATTGCTAAAATTATATCATGTATCTTGCTTGTCAGTAAGAAAAGGTTTGCAATCAAAAAAGCTGAAATGAGGCGAAAAATAAGAGCCATACCTCTATCTAATTGGTCCAGATACAGATGCCAAAAAGCCAATATTATAACAAAAGGAACAGTAACTTTTAGTTGGTATATCCCTAACCCTAGAAATTTAAGCCCACCGACTATAAAATAGATTAGCAGAAGCGCTGCGAATATACTGAACATTACAATCGGATTTTTTATAAAAAATAGAATTGCTGCAGCAGAGCAGGTGAAAATGATCTTTCTTTGAACAGAAATTTTATCTAGTTTGGTGCCGACGGAAGAAACATTTGTAAACATCAAACATTTATCTCAACGTAATTTTCCATAGCATCTTTATATTTTTTTATAACAGTTTTCGGTTTGCCATCAGCTTTAACAACACCCTCGTCCATCCAGATCAACCGTTGATAATTCTCGAATGTTTCTGGAACATGGGAAACGTGAATGATAGTTTGCTCTATAGAACCTAAGTATTGTTCTAGTTTTCGTTGTGTAGGAATGTCTATTCCAGTAAATGGTTCGTCCAATAGTAAAACTCTGGGTTTCATCAATAAAACTGAGAGTAGGCAAACCAAGTGCTTCTGGCCTTGAGATAAAGTAGAAATGTATCGTTCGAACCAGTCAACTTTGTCATATTTTTTTAAACATGCGATAACTTTTAAGTCAGCTTGATTTTTGTTCAGACCCAATTGAGTAAGACCAAACCGAAGTTCTTCGCCAACAGTTGGAAAAATAATTTGATGATCGGGGTTTTGAAAAATTATACCAACCTTTGTAATGGCTGCTTTTCTGTTTGTTGCTACTTCGGTTCCATCTATTAAAACTTTACCATTGTTCAATTCTTGCAATCCGGCCAAAATACGCAATAGGGTAGTTTTGCCTGACCCGTTACGACCTATAAAACCAACTCTTTGCTCTTTAATGGATAGACTTAGGTTTTCTAAAATTCTCTCTTTTCCGAAGAATACAGAGGCTGAATCGATTTCAATTTCTGCTGGTTTATTTGGGCTAATTTCCATTTGTCCATCTTCTTAGAGCGGAAAATAAAACATCGATTTGAACTTATTGATATAAATCAAAATAGGTTGTTTTAGATAACTAGAACCTGCGTACCAACTTCTGTCATAGCGAATAATTCTGCAATATGTTGGTTATAAAGGCCAATACAACCATTGGATGACCGGCGTCCTATCTTTCGAGTATCATGAGTTCCATGAATTCGGAAATACGTCCAACTAAGATATAGAGCATGCGTGCCTAAAGGATTTTCTGGGCCTGGTCCTATGAAATCTGGCCACTCTGGATTTCGTATCTTCATTGCTGGTGTCGGTCTCCAGCTGGGCCCGTCAACCTTTTTGGTGACTTTGGTTCTTCCAGTTTTGATCAAATCATCAGACATGGGAACTGAAGATGGAAATAAACGATAAGTTTGTTCATCGGGTGACCAATAGTGTAACGCTCTGGAAGAGATATCTACTAAAATTGCGCCCTGTCGTAGGTTTTTAAAGTAGGGTTGCCAATTTAAAGCCCTAAAACTAGACACATTGTGCCTTATATTTTCAGAAATTTCTTTTTCAATTTCAGTTGTATTGTCTTGGTTTACATTTGATAGAGCAAGACTTGGGGTGCACAAAGAGGCACCCGAAACTAACAAAAAATTACGCCGATTAATTTTTAACATGGAAAAACCTTAATTGTCTTCTGTGTATTTTAGTGCAAGAACGTTGTAGGCTCAATTGAAAAAATTAGGCTATTTTTCTGGTACGATAAAGCACAGGTGGGTGCGCAATGCTAAAGATTATAATTTCAATTTTAATTTCAGTTCTACTAGTTGGCTGTGCTCCTCAAGAAATACAAATGGCTCCTGATGGAAAACCAGTCCCGAAAATTTATGATATTAAGGCTCATACAACAGCCCAAATTCAATTTCGGATGCTTGATGCTGTTAACGTATTACGGTCTAGTCGATCGCTAACTAGTCTACAGTTAAACGCTCAGCTAAATGCTGCCGCAGCCACACATTCCCGTGATATGTCTGTTCAAAACCGGCCTTGGCATTTTGGTTCAGATGGATCTTCGCCTTTAGACCGAGCTCGGCGTCTGAACTATACTGGAGTGTTTTTGGGAGAGGTTATTTCTGAAACATTTGAAAATGAACTTGATACACTTTCTGCATGGATGGAAAATAAAAACACTAGAGCTGTAATTTTTGATCCGAACGCGCTGGAGTTAGGCTTTTCATGGTATCAAGAGCCTAGTGGCAAAATATGGTGGACGATGGTTATAGGTGGAAGAACTTAGGCAGTTAGGGTAGAATAAAAATGGGTGTACCAATATCGACAGCACGATAAATTTCATCCATCTCATGATTTCGTATCGCTATACAACCAAATGTCCAATCGCGCTTCCACCATTTTGGCGACTTGTCGCGACCGTGAATAAAAATGTCACCCCCAGGTGATTTCCCTAGTTTTGCGGCATCTCTCCTATCGGTTTCGTTAGGGTAAGAAATTCCTAAAGATAAATAATACTGACTATTAGGGTTTTTACGGTCTATGTAATATTTACCCTCTGGTGTTTTTCCATCACCTTCAAATTTTTTATCACCTTTAGGTGAAAAGCCTAGTCCAATGCGATAACGGCGCAGAACTTTCTCTCCATTAAAAAGATACATTTTTCGGTCTGATTTTTTGACTACAATAGAAGTAATTGGTTGATTGATTGCAGCAATATTATTCGCCCAGGACGATAATGCACTTAAAAAAGTAAAGGTGACTGTAATCAGGATTAATTTTAGTTTCATTTTATACTTTGACTGCTTTTTTAAACTTTAATACCTTATTTATTTAATTTTCGGCAACTGAATTTTTGATATAATTTGATAATCATTTATGCTGCTGCAAATTTTTTTATTTACTTGGATTTCAAAAAACCCCCAGACTGATGATGCCACAACTCAGAGTATAATCCTCCCTTTGACAAAAGGGACTGATGATCTCCATCCTCTACAATTTCACCATTATCTACCACAAGGATCCTATCCATCTGGGCTATCGTCGATAATCTATGAGCGATTGCAATTACTGTCTTGCCTTCCATCATATTTTTCAAAGTATCTTGGATTTGGTTTTCAATTTCGCTGTCTAGTGCACTGGTAGCCTCGTCTAAGAGTAGGATAGGAGCATTTTTTAAAATTACTCGCGCTAGCGTTATTCGCTGGCGTTGTCCTCCAGACAGTTTTATTCCTCGCTCTCCAACGTGGGCATCATATCCTTTTCGTCCATTTTCATCTTCAAGATTTAAAATAAAATCATGGGCATGGGCCTTTCTTGCAGCTGCAATGATTTCATTCTCAGTTGCATTGGATTTGCCGTAGCAAATATTTTCACGAATGGACCTATGCAGGAGACTACTATCCTGCTGAACAACACCAATATTTTTGTGTAGACTAACTTGGGTTATTTTTGAAATATCTTGGCTGTCAATACTGATTGCCCCAGCTTCTACATCATAGACCCTGAGAATTAATTTTAACAAAGTAGATTTCCCAGCGCCTGACCTTCCAACTAATCCAACTTTTTCGTTTTCTTTAAAAGTCACACTTAATTTATTTAAACCGCCCTTTTTAAGCCCATAGTGGTGACTTAAACTTTTTACTTCAATTTTAGCATTGGTGATTTTTAGATTTTTTGCATTTTTTTGATCCCTTAATCTAATTGGATCAGCCAAAGTACCCATACCTTCTTCTATGACACCAAGTTCTCTAAAAAATGAAGATATTGCCCACATTATCCAGCCTGTCATAGCATTCAATCGAATTGCTAAGGCTGATGCAGCTGCTATGGTCCCGGCAGTAGCTTCTCCAATATACCAAAGATAAAGTGACATGCCTATTAAACTGGTTGTTAATAAACCGTTTAGAATATTCATGCCAAAATCCATTATCGTATATAGGCGCATCTCGCGGGCAAAAGTTTGACGGGTTTTTTCAATTGCTAATTTTGCATTATCTAACTCTTGGTTTTGATAAGCGAACAATTTAACTGAATGAATATTAGTATAGGTATCGACGATTTGACCATTTAGACTTGAACGTGCGTCTGAAGATGCTTTGGAAGCTGGACTGATATTTCTAATAACCCAGACTATTAAAACAAGGTATAATAAAAACCATACTGCCATGGGGAGCATAAGCCGAAAATCTACGCTACTTAATAATAACAGTCCGCCAAAAACATAGGCAAGCGAATATCCTAGGGCATCAAATACCTGGAAAACGACTTCTCCTGCAGATCTTGGTGTCTGCATAACTCGGTTAGCAATCCTGCCTGCAAAATCACTTTCAAACCAGCCAATTGATTGTCGTAAAACATGTTTGTGTGCACGCCATCTAAAAAGTGTTGCAACATTAACCATTAACGTATTGTTAATTAATAAGACATCTAATGCAAAAATAAGTGGTCTGAGGATAAGAATAAAAGCTATCGCCCAAATAAAATTATTTGAATAATTTGTGAAAACATCTTTGGGGTCACCGCTTACGATATCAATAACCCAGCCCAGTAAATAAATAAGGTAAATTTCGCTTGCGGCAGCTAATGTAGCCACGACCCCAGTTATAATGAAAATACCCAGAAAAGGTTTGGTATAACTTACTAAAAATGAACGAACGGTGTTTGGAGGGTTATCTAATTCTTGGTAGTTGGAAAAAGGGTCTACTAAATTTTCGAAAAAACGGAACATTGGTTTTTTGTATCTTTCGCTTTTCTAATGACGAATTATTTTCTTTGTTATTTGATGGTAGAAATCAACGTTTGTTTACTTAGTGCAAAATCAGAATCAATCCATTTTTGCTCTAAACACGCTAGCATTTCGCCTAATTTACGACCGGAAAAATATTCTGCTAAGTCAACAGATTTAATTGGAAATTTAACGGCAGAGCCTAGTTTTATTCTACCGAACACATCATCATTTAGTTCTATACTGTGTAAGCTCGACCTCACTAGTATGCTATCCAAAGCTATTTTGTCGTTATATCGATAAGAGAGCTCAGCTGCGTCTTTTTTGCTTCCTGCCTCTTCTCTCAAAACTTTATGAGCTTTTGCTATTCTATTCGAAAATCTTAACTTTGACTTTAAGTTGTCCTCTGTGTACGCAGCTAATCGCCTGGTTGCGCAGGGGGTGACTTCAAGTCTGTCTTCGAGCTCTCTTAGATTATTAAGACTTTTATAATTATAAGCATCAAAAATTTTTGAACTAATGTTTGCCGCTTCCATTAGAACAATTGAATATTGTGGGTTAGGCGCTGCAAATAATTTTAAAATTTCATCACTTTTTCTTTCAGCTGATATTGTGTCCAATCCATCTCTTAAATCACGTATTGCGGCAATTTCGATCTCATGGGACTCATCCTCTCTACCAAATAAGGCTAGAAATCGAAAAAATCTTAATATGCGCAAATAGTCTTCTTTTATTCTTGCATATGGATCCCCTATAAATTTGACGCGTTTCTTGGCGATATCGACGATCCCATTCAATGGGTCTAAAATTGTTCCGTCCTGTTCAGAATATATAGCATTAATGCTGAAATCACGTCTTTTGGCATCTTCTAAAACAGACTCTGAATACTTTACTTTTGCTCTTCGCCCATCGGTTTCAATATCTTTTCGAAAAGTTGTAATTTCATAGTTTTGTTTCTCTGATACTACCGTGACCGTTCCATAATCAATACCCGTAGGTATAGTCGTTAGTCCCGCCTGGTTCATAAGCTCCATAACTCTTTTAGGAGTTGCACTTGTAGAAATATCAATATCTGTAGCTTTTAAGTCAAAAAGAGCATTTCTAACGCAGCCACCAACAAAGAAGGCTTCATGCCCTCCAGAAAGCAGTATTTGCATAATTAACTGAGTCGATGGTTTACTAAGCCAGTCAGCTGATATTTTCATCAGTTTAGTGCCTGTGATAAATTCATAAGAATTCTAGCGGTTGCCCCCCAAATATAATAGGGGCCAAACGGAACTATATAATAGCGTCTCTCCGCACCATTCCATTTTCGCCTTTGTATGGTAAAATTTTTTTCATCTAAAATATGATCGAATGGTACGGTAAATACCTCATCAACTTCGCCCCGCTGTAATATTTTTTTAAAAGGTTCTCTGACCAAACCTATGTAGGGCTTTATAGTGAATCCAGTCGCAGTTTTATGTGTTGGAAGAGATGAAATTACCTCTACATCACTTGTCTTGAGGCCTATTTCTTCCTCTGCCTCTCGAAGAGCAGTCTCCATGGGGTTATTGTCGCATTGTTCCTTTTTACCTCCTGGAAAAGCTATTTGTCCTGGATGATCTCTTAGGTTGACTGACCGCTTCGTTAGCAAAATCTCAAGGTCTTCTTTAAAAGTTAAAACTGGAATTAATACACTTGCCTCAAGAAAATTTGACTTTTGATCAAATAACATGTCCGGATTTAGGTCAAAATCTGAGGAGCAAGAGCCATATGTTGAAAGATTTGAATTAATCTTTTGAATTAATCTGCTTTTATGACTGACCATTTTCGCTTGCCTGAAAGCCAACTGTTTCTGGGCTTAAATTATAATGTGCTCCGCAAAATTGGCAATCAGCGGTCACGGTTCCTTCTGGTGTAGTCATCTTCTCAATATCTTTGGCAGAATAAATAGATAAAGATTGCCGAACACGTTCCTCGCTGCAGGTACAACCAAATTCTACGTTTTGCGGCTCAAAAGCTCTTGGAACTTCTTCATGAAATAATCTAATGAGGAGATTTTTTGGTTCTACAGCTGGGCCCGTGAGCTCAATTTCTTCAACCGTATCTAATAATATATTTACACGATTCCAATCATCATGCTCGTCACCGGTCAATAAATCTGACGCAACCATAAGCCCGTCCTCACCCGAACCGCCCTCACCTGATACTTCGATTGATGACTTAGGCATGTGTTGAACCATTATGCCACCTGCACGCCAGTGTTCCGTACGGTTTTTTTCTGTTGATTTTCCAAAACTAAGCTTAAATCGTGTTGGAAGTTGTTCCGATTGAGCAAAGTAAGCTTCAGCACAAGATGCTAATGATCCACCTGAGAGTGGAGTAATTCCCTTGTAAGGTTTCATATCTTTACCTTGATCAATTAGGATAGCAAAGTAGCCTTCCCCGAGTTGCTCAAAATAGGGTGCCTCGCTTAGACGATTTTCATCAAAACTCGCATAGGCTCTTATTTTTGCGGGCTCCCCTTTTTTAGTTGGACCATAGTAATCTGTTGCAATCATTCGGACTGCACCTTTTGACTGTATTTGCAAAGATAGTTTCCATCTAAGCTTAATACTTTCGCCAATTATTGCTGTTAATAGTGCCATTTCTGCCACTAACGCTTCCACTACTTTGGGATAATTATGCTGCTTAAGAACACCATCAAGAACGCCGTCTAATCGTGCTACCCGGCCTCTTATATCAGATTTATCAAGTTGAAATGGAAGTACTGTATCATCCCAAACTCTAGCTGACGATTTCATGACATGCTCTTTTTAATTACACTGGCGACAGGCATACCCTGTCTATATAGTAGCTACAAGATAAGTTGAGCGAGAAAATATTATGCGGCGTTTTGGAAATGTTCCAATTTTGGGGAAAAAATATGCTAGGCGACCTGGCGTTTACGCAATTTTAACACGAGGTCATCAGATTCTATTGACCTACCAAGAGGAGCCCGATTTTGAATTTCAATTGCCTGGTGGCGGAATAGATAAAGGCGAAAACTCTATTCAAGCTCTGCATCGTGAGGTCTTAGAAGAAACAGGATGGTTAATATCAAACCCTAGGTTTCTAGGTGTGTACAAACGCTTTGTCTACATGCCAGAGTATAAAATGTACGCCGAGAAAATATGCAAAATCTTCCATGCCGTTCCCACACTAAAAATAAGTGATCTGTTAGAAAAAGGTCATACAGCTCACATTATGCATTCACATTTGGCACTTCGCCTAATACGTGGTGGAGATCTGCATTTTTTAGAAAATCATCTTAAAAAAATTTAAACCAGATGAAGTATGTCCAGCGGCTTGGCTGAGCCTCGCTTATCAATTGATTTCTTTTTTAATTTGCGCATGCCATCGATCCAGCGATCGTAATCTGCTACTTTTTTACATAAATACTTTTGAACTTTTGGATGAGGTAAAATTAAAAACTCTTCGCGGCACATCGCTTCAAAAACTTTCTCAGCCACTACTTCTGGAGATAATAATCCCTCGAGATTTTTGGTATCTTCAGGATCACTAAACCCCAATAAATTACTGGCTACATACTGTGGACATATAACAGAAGATCTTATGCCCTCATCGCCGTGTGATATTGCTATTCCTTCTGAAAAACTTATCGCAGCTGCCTTACTTGCACTATATGGAGCATCACCTATTTGATAAAGAAGGCCTGCGGCAGAAGCTGTATTTACAAGATAGCCATATTTACGATCTAGCATTCCTGGTAATAATCTTCTGGTAGCATACACATGTGGCATTACATGTAATTTCCAGCTTAGTTCCCAAGTTTTATTTGAAGCAGATGCAACGTGATCGGGATCAACAAAAATCGTTCCCGCATTTGAAATGAAACAATTAACTGAACCAAGCGTTTGCTCGGAGAAAGTTATAAAACTATTGATTTGTTCTTCTTGCGTTACGTCACATATATATCCAAATCCGCCAAAGTTTTGGGCTATATCGGCAGTGTCTTTATGTTTGTCAGCAATGACAACATTAGCGCCCATGTTAGAAAACTTTTTAGATAATGAAAGACCGATACCTTGGGCCCCGCCGGTAATCAAAATGTTTTGATTTTTAAAATTCATTAGATCACAAATTGAGCTAGCGTTTCATCATTTGTAATATCTGAATACGTAAAGCCTGCGTTCGACAGTTTCTCAAAAAAATCACCAAAATGGTTAGGGTCTTTAGTTTCTATCCCAATAAGGATTGATCCAAAATTACGGGCAGATTTTTTCAAATACTCAAATCTGGTGATATCATCATCTGGACCTAAAAAATTTAGGAATTCTTTTAAAGCGCCAGGGCGCTGCGGCATTCTGAGAATTAAATATTTTTTAACACCTTTGAAACGCTGTGATCTTTCTTTTACCTCTGGTAAACGCTCAAAATCAAAATTTCCGCCCGTAGTAATACAAACTACAGTTCTGCCACTTATTGCCTGTCCTAAATCCTGTAAGGCGTCTATAGATAAAGCCCCAGCTGGCTCAAGAACAATTCCCTCGACATTGAGCATTTCTAACATTGTGATACAAACTCTATCTTCTGGTGCTCTTAAAACGTTAGCTAAGCCAATTGATTTAAGTGTTTCGAAAGGCTTATTGCCAATTTGACCAACAGCAGCTCCATCTGCAAACGTATCAACTTTATCTAAAGATACTGGCCTACCAGCAATTAATGCAGCCCATAGCGATGCTCCCCCTAAGGGTTCAATCAAAGAATATTGTGCGTTATTTTTAAAATTGTTTAGGACCCCCGCAGAAAGTCCACCCCCTCCTACTGGCATAACAATATGATCAGGACAAAAACCAAGTTGTGCTTCTATTTCAACGGCAACTGAGGCTTGGCCTTCAATAACATCAGAATCATCGAAAGGCGATAAAAAATGGCCATTGTTTTGTTTACAAAAATCTTGGGCTGCCGTTAGACAATCATCGAAGTAATCCCCAACTAATTCAATTTGAATAGCATCACCTCCAAAAATCTCAGTTTTTTGAATTTTTTGCTTTGGGGTGGTTACTGGCATGAAAATAGTGCCCTTAACGCCAAAGTGTTTGCACATGTAGGCAACACCTTGAGCGTGATTTCCAGCGCTTGCTGCAACAAAAAGTTTATTTTTTTCTTGTTTGCGCATCGCATTGAATGCACCCCGTAATTTATAAGAACGTACAGGGCTTAAATCTTCGCGCTTTAACCAGATATCAGCACCATAAATTGCAGAAAGATGCTCATTTTTTTGAAGTGGCGTTCTTTCAAAGACACCACGCATTACTTTTTCGGCTTCTTTTGCCGCTTCCTTGAAGTGTTCCATAGCGTAGCTTTGCATTAAGTTTGGAAATCTTACAAGCATTCAAAAGATTTAAATACTTTGGTATTTTCTCGTATAATAAGAAAATATGTTTGCTTGCCCATTAGGTTAAAAAACGCTATCGCGCTGAACTTAGAAACATAGAGGATTGCACAATGTCCAAACCTAAAAAAGTTGTCTTAGCTTATTCAGGTGGTCTAGATACATCAATTATCTTAAAATGGCTACAAATTGAATATGGCTGTGATGTTGTAACTTTCACAGCTGATCTAGGCCAGGGTGAAGAGCTAGAGCCAGCCAAGAAAAAAGCTGAACTGCTTGGCATTAAACCTCAAAACATTTTTATTGAGGATGTTCGTGAAGAGTTCGTAAAAGATTTTGTTTTCCCAATGTTTCGTGCCAATGCGGTGTATGAAGGCCAATACCTTTTGGGAACGTCAATTGCCCGACCATTAATTTCCAAGAGGCTGGTGGAAATTGCTTTAGAAACTGGTGCTGACGCTATTGCACACGGTGCAACAGGAAAGGGGAATGATCAAGTTCGGTTTGAATTATCAGCCTATGCTCTTAACCCAAACATTAAGGTAATTGCTCCATGGAGAGAATGGGAATTGAGCAGCCGAACCAAGTTACTTGCGTTTGCAGAGGAACACCAAATACCGATAGCAAAAGACAAGAAAGGAGAAGCGCCCTTTTCTGTTGATGCAAATTTGCTCCACACGTCTTCTGAGGGAAAAGTTTTGGAAGATCCTGCTGAAACTGCTCCAGAGTATGTTTATCAGCGTACAGTCAAGCCAGAAGATGCACCGAATGAACCCGAGATAATTGAAGTGGATTTTGATAAAGGTGACCCGGTAGCGATTAATGGAAATAAAATGTCGCCAGCCACGATTTTAACCTCTTTGAATGAGTATGGACATAAACATGGAATAGGTCGGTTAGATTTCGTCGAGAACCGGTTTGTGGGCATGAAATCTCGTGGCATATATGAAACGCCAGGTGGGGAAATTCTTTTAGAAGCACACCGAGGAATTGAACAAATAACACTTGATAGTGGAGCAGGGCATCTAAAGGATAGCCTTATGCCCAAATATTCTGAATTAATTTATAATGGATTTTGGTATTCGCCAGAGCGCGAGATGCTTCAGGCCGCAATAGATCTTTCACAAGAATTTGTATCGGGAACAGTACGATTAAAACTTTTTAAAGGGTCTGTTCGCACGATTGGGAGATGGTCAGATAACTCTTTATATTCTGAGGCACATGTCACTTTTGAGGATGATGCTGGAGCTTATGACCAAAAAGACGCAGCAGGATTTATACAGTTGAATGCTCTTCGGCTTAAGTTGTTGGCAGCTCGAAATGCGCGCAGCAAAAGAGGTTAAATGTCAAACCTGTTTGTTCAATTCTAACTGTTCTGAAGACTTTGTTACTTTTCGTTTTTTCTCTGTCGCAGATTTGAGTTGGCCGCAAGCTGCCATGATATCCTCGCCTCTAGGGGTGCGTATCGGACTGGCATAACCGGCTCTGTAAATTATATCTGAAAACGATTTTATTTGTTTCCAATCTGATCTTTCAAATGGTGAACCTGGCCATTCATTAAAGGGTATCAAATTTATTTTAGCTGGAATTCCCTTGATTAGCTTAACCAATCGGTGAGCGTCTTCGTCAGAATCATTTACATTTTTAAGCATTACGTATTCGAACGTTATTCTTTCCGAATTTGAAACTTTTGGATAGTTTTTGAGAGATTCAAGCAACTTAGAAATATTCCACTTTTTATTTATTGGAACTAGTTTGTCGCGGACCTCGTCAGTTGTAGCATGAAAAGAAATTGCCAGTTGGCAACCAATCTCTTCAGCGGTTTTGGCAATTTCTGGAACTACACCAGATGTTGAGAGCGTTATTCTTCTTCTTGATAAGGCAACTCCCTCAGGGTCCATTGCTATTTTCATAGCATCACGAACATTATCAAAATTATAGAGAGGTTCTCCCATTCCCATTAATACTACATTAGAGAGCAGTCGGGGTTTAGGTTTAGGAGCCTCTTGATTTGGCCATTCACCTAAGTCATCGCGGGCTACTAAAATTTGTCCAATAATCTCACTAGAAGTTAAATTTCTGACAAGTCTTTGTGTGCCTGTGTGGCAAAAAGAGCAGGTTAAAGTGCACCCTACCTGAGAGCTTATGCAGAGAGTTCCCCTGTTCTCTTCGGGTATATAAACCGTTTCTATTTCATGACCGCCATCTATCCGCATTAAATACTTGCGCGTTCCGTCTTGGGATATATTTTTTGAGATTATTTCTGGAACTGAAATCAGAAATTTTTTTTCTAAAGCTTCACGATAAGGTTTGGCAAGGTTTGTCATTTTGCTG
This sequence comes from Paracoccaceae bacterium, assembly GCA_029248915.1. Classification (GTDB taxonomy): domain Bacteria; phylum Pseudomonadota; class Alphaproteobacteria; order Rhodobacterales; family Rhodobacteraceae; genus Salinivivens. The sequence continues at coordinate 15,623 of JAQWIK010000093.1, forward strand.
AAGTCACGTACACCCTTCTCGTATATCCATTGCCATATCTGCCCAACACGCATATTTGCTTGTTTTTCAGGAGTGCCGTTCTCTATCAGAGCCACTCGCAAAGCAGATCGAGTTAGCCCAACCATATTTAAGGGTCCTCCAGGAACCTTTCTCGGAATTGTTACAAAATTTTGTGTCAATATTTTCGATGTTTGAGTTTCTTCAGTCAAAATATTTCCTAGTCAAATTCTGTATTTGCAAGTTAATAATTGATTAATTAATCAAAAGTTCGGATCTTATTTACAGCGTTTTTCGGCATCCTCAACAGCTGCCGTAAATCCCAGTAAAGAAAAAGTGTCTTGTGTTTTTGTACCACGGGATGAATTTGCTGATAAAATAGCTTTGGCACCCTTTTTCATTGCTTTAATGATCTTAACGTCATCTTCATCAGAGCGAGCCCAAGCCCATTCGCCCTCAGTAAAAAGGGCAAAATTTGTTCCATCTACATTTAATGTTACGTTTGAGCCATCGGCAAAGGGGTATCCACCGGTAAATGTTAATTGGCCATTAACTTTACTTTCTGGGCGGAAATTTACGAATAGCAGGATATCACCTCTTTTTACGCTTACAATTCGACCATCTCTAGTATTGATTATTTCTTTGGGTTTAGACACACTCCAACATTCTTTTGGATTATCTTCCACAAATATGCTCCAGTCCGTTTTATTTGCAACTTTATTGCTACTGGTTTCCTGCGCGTAAGTCTGTGTTGAAAAAGTCACGCCAATAAAAGCGATAATTGTTTTTATTAATACCAAAATTTTTAAAAATTTCATAAACAACTGCTCCTTTATCAATACTCAAGTCAAATGTAGGTTTTTTCTTTATTTAGTCATGCCCATTCAGATAGTATAATACGTTGACAGGACCCTAGCCTAAAATATGCTTCAGTTGGAACCCCTGAGAAAGTTAATTTATGAATAAAAGGTATAAAATTTCATGAAACCTCAGATTATGTGCGAAATATGGCGCGGTTCATATTTAGAATCGGTTCATTCTGGTATGGCTGTAATTTGCGATAAAAATGGTGAGATAAGCCATCAATGGGGTGATCCAAAGACATTAATTTTACCTCGAAGCTCTGCAAAGATGGTGCAAGCTCTCCCTCTCATAATATCAGGAGCTGAGAAAAAATATTTAATTAAGGAAGATTTTTTAGCCCTCGCCTGTGCTTCACATAATGCCGCGGAAATACATTTATCAAGGGTCCTCAGTTGGCTTTCTCATCTTGGTCTAAATGAAAGTGATCTAAGATGCGGCTCGCAGCCATCAAGAGATCCGCATGTTAAAAGTGAGATGCGTGAAAAAGGGCAGTCGCCGTGCCAGATTCATAATAACTGTTCTGGGAAACATGCGGGTTTTTTATCTGTTTCTCGTCACTTGAATGCCGGACCTGAATATACAGATCCAGATCATCCAGTACAACTTATGGTAATGAACGTATTCCAGGAACTTACGCAAAATAATGTTGATGGAATGGTAATAGATGGATGCTCGGCGCCCAATCCTGCTATGCCATTATATTCTCTTGCTAAAGCCATGTCTTGGTTTGCTACAGCACATAAGCGAGATGATGAGCTCAGCAAAG
>JAQWIK010000094.1 GCA_029248915.1 Paracoccaceae bacterium
ACACCTCTTCTTCACTGTCTCGAATACGAGCCGAGGCAGCTTCCAGCCTTTTATTCATACTGTTTGTTGCATCGAATAAAAGTTCGCCTTGTTCAGTGAGGATGAGACCGCGAGCATGTCTGTGAAAAAGAGTGGTATTCAAGCTTTCTTCTAGCGACCGTACCTGTCTGCTTACTGCCGATTGTGAAAGGCGAAGTGTCTCTCCAGCATGCGTGAGGCTCCCCGCATCGGCAACTGCATGAAAAATTCTTAACTTATCCCAGTCCATACCCAACCTCTATAAGCCTTATTTATTGCATGATTCTAGATTTTGTTAAATGCCATTCTGGCCGTGATGCGAAAATTTAAGATTTTTACTGGCGCAACATTAAGTAGCGCACTAATCTTATATTAAGGTTGGGATTTTGGTAATGGCGAAAACATCTATAAAGTTGGGTGATAAATTTAATCTATTGAAGTCTAATGTTCTATTAAATGGAACTCAGGGGCTTGTCCGGCTTATGCTGGGTCAAAAACAACGCGATGAAAAGCTGGGTTTAAATACCGTAGGTTTCGTGACTGGCTACCGGGGTTCTCCTTTGGGTGCTGTGGATTTTCAAATGAGACGCGCCTCTAAAGAACTGGCAGCTTCAAACATTCAATTTAAGGAGGCTTTGAATGAGGATTTAGCTGCTACCGCATTGTGGGGTTCTCAACAGGCGGAGTTACGTGGTGAGGGCCTTTATGATGGTGTATTTGGTCTTTGGTACGGCAAAGGTCCTGGCGTTGACAGATCTGGTGATGCCATGCGCCATGCAAACATGGCTGGGAGCTCATTAAATGGTGGTGTTTTAATGGCCATGGGCGATGATCACACCGGTGAGAGTTCAACTGTTTTGCACCAGTCTGACTTGGCAATGATAGACGCAGGTATGCCTATTTTAAGCCCAGCTGGCGTCCAGGAAATTCTGGATTATGGGTACTATGGATTTGCCCTATCAAGATACAGTGGGCTTTGGGTTGGTTTGAAAACCATGAAAGATACAATTGAGGTTACTTCTGTAGTCGATGGGGATCCTCTTAGAATGAAATTCAAGGTACCTAAAACAAAGTCAGGCACTGACCATTTGAATATCCGTTTGGTTGATACGCCAGCAGACCAAGAAAAGCGGCTATTTAATGATAAAAAAGCAGCTGCAGAAGAATTTGCTAGGGCAAATAAAATTGATAAAATTGTCCTACCTAATCTTAAGTCTAAAATTGGTTTAGTGGCAGCCGGCAAAAATTGGCTTGATTTGATCCATGCTTTATCGCTGTTGGGAATAAACGAAAATGAAGCTAAAGCATTAGGTATAACAAGTTATAAAATTGTTCAAACCTGGCCAATAGATCGGAAGAGTTTATTAGAATGGGCTGATCAGCTTGATCTAATTATAGTAGTTGAAGAGAAGCGCAAAATTGTTGAAACGCAAATTAAAGATGCTCTTTTCTCGATTTCTAGTAAAACACGCGTTTACGGTGGACATAAGAATGATGACAAATTGTTTTTTGATCATGGCGTACTTGATCCGCTAGATATTGCTGCAGCTTTAGGTCAGATATTTAAAGAGGAGGGGTGTAGTAATAATTCGTTAGAGCTATCTATGAAAAAGATTAGACAAGTTCAGTCTGCAGATAATGCTCCAGATTTAGCAGAACGATTGCCGTATTTTTGTGCTGGTTGCCCCCATAATAGCTCCACCGTCGTACCTGATGGTTCAAGGGCTTATGCGGGGATAGGGTGCCATTATATGGCTCAGTGGATGGATCGTGAGACACTTGGGTTTACTCATATGGGTGGAGAAGGTGCTAATTGGATTGGTGAATCATTATTTTCCAAGAGAGAGCATGTTTTTCAAAATATAGGTGATGGAACCTATAATCATTCGGGCATTCAGGCTATTCGTGCAGCCGTTGCGGCGAATACCGATATTACCTATAAAATTTTATTTAATGATGCAGTAGCAATGACTGGAGGACAGGGCAATGACGGGCAACTATCAGCTATTCGTGTTGTCAATGAATTGTTAGCAATCGGCATAAAAAATACTGTACTAGTGTACGATGATAAAGAAGATTTATCTTTGACGTCTTTTCCACCAGCCGTCGAAAAAGTTGACAGGTCAAAGCTTAACGATATTCAGGTAAAATTGTCTAAAATCAAGGGTGTGACCGCTATTGTTTATGTTCAAACTTGCGCAGCAGAAAAGAGGAGAAGGCGAAAGCGCGGACTGTTCCCAGATCCCGATAAAAGGCTTTTTATCAATACGGATATTTGTGAAGGTTGTGGTGATTGCGGTGTTCAATCAAATTGTGTTGCTGTAACTCCCGTTGAAACTGAGCTTGGACGAAAGCGTGAAATTGACCAATCAAATTGTAATAAGGATTTTAGCTGTTTAAACGGCTTCTGCCCTTCATTTGTTTCGCTAGAAGGTGCAGTAGTAAGGAAGTCAGAAAAAAAAGATTTCAAATTACCTGCTTTGGTGAGTCCAAAACTCCCAACAATAGACGGAACTCATAATATTGTTGTAACAGGTGTAGGGGGATCAGGCGTTGTAACAATCGGTGCATTAATCGCACAGGCAGCACAAATTGATGATTTAGGTGCGGGAATGATGGAAATGGCTGGATTAGCTCAAAAAGGTGGGGCTGTGCATATCCACTGCCGTTTATCAAAATCTCCCGATGATATTTCTGCTATACGGGTTACAATGGGTGAATGCGACGCCCTAATAGGGGGTGATTTAGTGGTTAGTTCTGGATCAAAATGCCTTAATTTAACTGCAAACGGACGTACAAAGGCAGTCGTAAATTCGGATCAAATCGTAACTGGTGAATTTACTAGGAATACAGACTTTGAGATTCCAAACGATCAGTTAATTGTCTCAATGGAGGCGAAGTTAAAAGATGGGCTATCGCTTTTAAATTCAAGTAAATTAGCTACAAAGCTAATGGGGGACACTATTTACTCAAACATAATAATTCTTGGTGCGTCTTGGCAAAAAGGGCTTTTGCCTTTGAGTCATGAGGCTATTTCGCATGCAATTAAATTAAATGGAGCCTTTGTCGAACAAAATTTACGGGCTTTTGAAATAGGTCGCTGGGCAGCACTTTTTCCTAATGATGCCAATAAAATAGTCATCAATTCTGTAGTACAAATGGATCCATCACTATCAGACCGAATAGATTTTAGATCAAATCATTTGGAGGCTTTTCAGGGAAAATCATTATCAAAAAAATTTACCGATATGATTGAAACCTTTGAAAACACTGAAATCAAAGAAGCAGTTGCTGTAAATTATCATAAAGTACTGACTTATAAAGATGAGTATGAGATCGCTAGATTACATCTTGGCACTTACAAGAAAGTTGCTGATAAATTTGAGAATGTTAAGAAAATAAAATTTTATTTGGCGCCACCAATTTTTTCTAAGGAAGATAAAGATGGTAGGGCAAAGAAAATAGAATTTGGAAGTTATGTTATTTACCTTTTCAAAATTTAAGCTTGGCTCAAGTGGCTAAGAGGAACAAAATTTGATATATTTTCCTACTTTAAAGACCGGCAGTTAGAAAGAAAACTAATTGAAGACTATCAAGATGATTTGAGATTCATAAAAACAATTGATTTCGATAAACAAAAAGAAACAATTTTAGAGCTATTAAATCTTCCATCTTCGATAAAAGGATTTGGTGTTGTAAAACGAAAAAATTTCCAGGCGGCATCAGTCCAGAGAAAAAATTTACTTATAAAATTAAAGGCTTCCGATGAAGCAGTAAATCATGCCGCAGAGTAAAAATTATTTAACTGTGTTAAAATATATTTCTTCGTGACTAGCTAAATTGAAATAGAAACTTACGGCCTATTATGAAACAAAATCTGCATTCTGCTAGAGAAATAAGTTATGCTTATTCTGCTCAAACTTCCGGTGGAAGAGCGTTAATCAAGTTTTTGGAAAATCTAACTGGACGAGTAAGTTTGATCAAAAGAGCCCAAGGTTACGAACATGATTTGCTAAGTGGTAAGAACTTTTGGGAGATTATGTTACAGAGATATGGCTTATCATTAGAAATTTTAGATGGCGCATTTAGATCTATTCCCAAAGATGGTCCATTAATATTTATAGCAAACCATCCTTTTGGTATTCTAGATGGACTAATTCTTGGTTATATAATGTCAAAATCGAGAAGCGATTTTAGGATTTTGGCTCACAGGGTTTTTCAAAAGTCAGAACAACTCAATAATGTTATTTTACCTATTTCATTTGATGATACTAAGGAAGCTTCAAAATTAAATATAAAAACTAGAACTTCAGCATTGGATTTTTTAAATTCTGGCGGTGCAGTTGGAATATTTCCAGGTGGTACAGTTTCGACCGCTTTATCTCCTTTTAGTGAGCCTAAGGATCCAAGCTGGCGTAATTTTACAGCCAAAATGATAATTAAATCGGAGGCAAAGGTTATCCCTATTTTTTTCGAAGGTTATAATAGTCGAGTTTTTCAACTTGCCAGTCATATTCACTATAATCTTCGCATGGGTCTATTAATTAGGGAATTTAAGTCTAAAGTTGGAAATCCTGTTAAGATCAGCATAGGAAAGCCTGTGTGCGAAACAGAGATTAAAACTCGTGCTGACAATCCGCGAATTCTAATGGATTTTCTAAGAGAACAAACCTATAGATTGTCCCAAAATCCATTGAAAAATTACGATTATGGGTTCGAATTCGAAAATAGGTATAAGCTTTAGGTTAGTGAATGGCAGTCGGTATTTTTGATAGTGGTCTAGGCGGTCTTACGGTCTTAGAAGCGTGCGCTAACAGACTACCAGGTCAATCGTTTATATATATGGGGGATAATTTGAATGCACCATATGGAGTTCGCGATACATCGAATATTTTTGATCTTACAACAAAGTGTATTGAGAGAATGTGGGAAGAAGACTGTGATTTAGTTATACTAGCTTGTAATACAGCTTCCGCCGCTGCACTTAAACAAATACAGGAGGAATGGCTCCCAAAAAATAAAAAAGTATTGGGTGTTTTTGTTCCATTAATTGAGAGTTTAACCAACAGAAATTGGGGAGATAATTCACCACCAAGGGAGGTTGGTGTTAAAAATGTGGCTTTGTTCGCTACACCATCAACAGTTGCAAGCAGAGCTTTTCAGAGAGAACTTGCTTTCAGAGCCATTGGCGTGGATGTCGAGAGCCAAGCATGCGGTGGCTTAGTTGATGCTATTGAAGATGGTGATTTAATTTTAGCTGAGGCGTTAGTGCGATCGCATGTCGATGCTTTGAAAAGAAAAATGCCAACACCACAGGCTGCAATTTTGGGCTGCACACATTACCCTCTTCTAGAAAAAGTTTTTAAGGACGCCTTGGGAAAAAATGTGGAGGTTTATTCACAAGCTAACATTGTCGCTGCTAGTTTATCAGATTATTTAAAAAGGCATCCAAACATGATTGGTTCCAACAAATTAAAAAATATATTTATAACTACTGGAGATCCGGTTATTATCTCAAGGCGAGCAACTCAATTTCTCAAAAGGTCAGTTGAATTTATATCAGCATAGGAAAATAATTTTTAATGTATAAAATCGCTATTTTGGGCGCTTCCGGTTATACTGGCGCTGAATTAATTAGAATAATTTCCAATCACCCTGAAATGGAAATCACAGTTTTGGCAGCACATTCAAAAGCCGGGCTGGGAATGGAAAAAGTTTTTCCCCATTTGAGATCGTTAAAATTACCATCCTTAATAAAAATTGAAAATGTGGATTTTTCTGATATTGATCTTTGCTTTTGTGCATTGCCACACAAAACTTCGCAGGAAGTAATTAAAGTCATACCAAAGCATCTTAAAATAATTGATCTGAGTGCAGATTTTCGTCTTCAAAATGCCTCTGAATATGAAAAATGGTATGGTACTGTTCATGAAGCTTTGGAAATTCAGGAAGAGGCTGTTTACGGACTAACAGAATTTTACCGCGAAGAGATTAGTAAGGCACGTGTGGTGGCGGGTACAGGTTGTAACGCTGCAACCGGTCAATACATTTTGCGCCCCTTAGTTGAAAAGGGCGTTATTGATGTTGAAAACATAATTTTAGATCTAAAGTGTGCAGTTTCTGGAGCTGGTAGGTCTCTTAAAGAAAATTTATTACATTCAGAACTGTCGGAAAGTACAAACGCATACGCTGTTGGTGGAATTCACAGGCATATCGGTGAATTTGATCAAGAATTATCTAAATTAGCCGGAAAACCTGTGAATATTCAATTCACACCTCATTTGATACCAGCAAATAGAGGAATTTTAGCTACTGCTTATGTTGTTGGAGATCCTAATTTAGTTGTTAAGATCTTAACTCAGCGATATGAAAATGAAAGTTTTATTCATGTGTTACCCCTTGGAGAAACCCCTAGTACTCATCATGTTCGTGGATCAAATGAATGTCATATAGGAGTGGTTTCTGATAGGATTGAAAATCGGTGTATTATTATTGCAGCGTTAGATAATCTAACGAAAGGGAGCTCTGGACAAGCCGTACAGAATGCCAATCTTATGCTTGGGATCGATGAAACTGTTGGCCTCAATTTAATACCTCTTTTTCCGTAGTTCATGAAAAGTTTAAAAAAACAACGTCGAATACAAGTAATTATTATTACTTTTATCTCTCTAGCTTTATCGACTGCCCTTATAGGTTATGCAATGCGTGACGGAATAAATTTTTTTCTCTCTCCTTCTCAAGTTTTTGAAAATCCACCGAATAAGAACGAAATTTTTCGCCTCGGCGGACTTATAGAAGAAGGCAGTCTTGTTCGTGGTGCTGGTTTGGAAATTAAGTTTATAGTTACGGATGGTAATGCTTCCGTCCCAGTTGAGCATAATGATGTTTTACCTGCTCTTATAAATGAGGGTGAGGGAGTCATTGCGATTGGGACATATGCTGATGGAAAATTTCTTGCATCAAAAATTTTGGCAAAGCATGACGAAAATTATATGCCAAAAGAGGTTATAGACGCTTTAAAAGAGCAGGGTGTCTATAAAGAGGTAAATGATTAAATTTAATTTCCATGGACTGTTAAATTACATTAATTTTTAATCTCCTATTGCGACAATCATTCCACAATTAAGCATGGAAAGCCTTTTCATTTAGAATTATATATACGGTTGATGTTAAATGAAATTGGACATTTTACCTTGTTGTTGGCGTTTTGCGTGGCACTCATTCAAGCAACGGTTCCGCTTTTAGGGGCGCACAAAGGCAGAACTGATTTAATGGCAATTGCAGAAAGTGCTGCAAACCTACAGTTTGCTCTTTTATTGGCATCGTTTGCTGCACTTACGCATGCTTTTGTAACCTCTGATTTTTCAGTAAAATTGGTTGTTTTGAATTCACACTCTTTAAAACCAATGCTTTATAAAGTCACTGGAGTGTGGGGAAACCATGAAGGATCTATGCTATTGTGGGTTCTTATATTATCCCTTTTTGGTGCCTCTGCATCCTGGTTTGGTTCTAATTTACCTATTTTACTAAGAACACGGGTACTTTCGGTTCAAGGGGCTATAGGTGTAGCTTTTCTAGCATTCATTATTCTTACTTCAAATCCTTTTGAGCGAGTGCAAATACCACCTTTTGATGGACAAGATCTTAATCCGCTTCTTCAAGATCCAGGTTTAGCTTTTCATCCGCCATTTTTGTATTTGGGTTATGTTGGATTATCCATGGCATTTTCCTTTGCTGTTGCTGCCTTACTTGAGGGCCGAATTGATGCTGCTTGGGGCAGGTGGGTTCGTCCTTGGACATTAGCCGCTTGGGTATTTCTCACTGTTGGCATCGCGCTTGGAAGTTGGTGGGCTTATTATGAATTAGGATGGGGTGGCTTTTGGTTTTGGGATCCTGTTGAAAATGCATCTTTTATGCCTTGGCTTTTGGCGGCAGCTCTTTTGCACAGCTCTATAGTGGTAGAAAAAAGGGAAACCTTGAAAAGCTGGACTGTTCTTTTGGCTATTCTTGCTTTTGGTTTTTCTCTAATAGGAACTTTTATTGTTCGTTCGGGTGTGCTGACTTCTGTTCACGCTTTTGCTAACGATCCTGAAAGAGGTTTGTTTATACTTATTATTTTAGGTATTTTTATGGGAGGAGCGCTTATACTTTTTAGTATCAGAGCAGGGGCAATGGAAGCTCAAGGCGTTTTTTCAATGTTTAGTAGAGAAACGGCATTGGTGACAAACAACCTATTACTTGCGGTGTCAGCCTTTGTTGTGTTTTTTGGTACTATATGGCCCTTAGTTGCTGAACTATTTTTTGATAGAAAACTTTCCGTGGGACCGCCTTTTTTTAACGCTGCATTTACGCCGTTTATGATTTTATTGGGATTAGTATTACCTATAGGTTCGAGCTTGCCTTGGAAGAGAGCAAAAGTTTCAAGGCCTCTCAAAAAGCTTTTACCTGTATTTATTTTTTGCATTTGTTTTTCTGGTTTCGTCTGGTCAACCCAGACAGGACAAAGCTTGATTGGCCCAATAGGTGTTTTTTTAGGATCATGGATAGTGATAGGAACAAGTGTCGACCTTCTGTCAAAATTAGGTAGTTCGCCAAAAATAACAAGATTAATATTCTTGCCAAGGGCCGATTATGGTAAATTTTTCGCTCATGTTGGGCTTGGCGTAACCATGTTTGCTATTTCTGCTGTTAGTTCTTGGGAAAAAGAGGATATCAGAGTCGTGCCTGTTGGTGGCAGCTGGACAATAGGTTCTTATAACTTGAAATTGAATGAAGTGATGAAAGTCCGTGGCCCCAACTATTTTTCAACCATGGGAGTAATATCAGTTTCCAAGGAGGGTGTTGAACTTACCACGCTAAGGCCAGAAAAAAGAAACTATCCGATTGCTCAAATGGCTACAACAGAGGCAGCTATTGATTATCGTATTTTTCGGGATCTATATGTTGTTTTGGGCGATCAACAATCCAATAAATCTTGGACTGTTAGAACTTATTTAAAACCTTTCGCCAATTGGATTTGGAGTGGTTGTGCTTTGATGGCTTTGGGAGGGTTTTTGAGTTTGACGGATCGTAGGTTGAGGATTGCGGTTGGCGATAGTAGGAAGAAAAGCATAGGTCAAACTGTATGAAAAACTTTCTTTTTCTTTTGTTAGTTATCTTTACACCCTTAGCTTCCTATAGCGTTGAACCAAGTGAAGTGTTAGATGATACCGTTTTGGAAGAGCTCGCGCGAGATATTTCCAAAGATCTTCGATGTCTAGTTTGCCAGAATGAGAGCATAGATGAAAGTAGTGCGACTTTAGCAAAGGATCTGCGTATCTTAGTCAGAGAACGGCTTTTGGCTGGCGATAATAAAGATGCAGTTTTGAAATTTATAGTCGATCGTTATGGAGAATTTGTTTTATTAAATCCAAGTTCAAATGGCTCTAATTTAATACTATGGCTGTCAGGGCCTTTGATGCTATTAATTGCGTTAATAATTTCATTTTCATTTATAAAAGCTAACCAGAAGTTAAAACGTCATACAATTATTGGGTTATCAGACGAAGAAAAGAGAGAATTGGAAAAGATTATTCGTGAAGAATAACATCTGTGCGAATAACCACGAGGAAAAACCTCTATAAGATTTTAAGGAAAAAGTTATGGACTACGAAACAATCGAACTTGAAATAACAGATAAAGTAGCAGTTATTCGTCTAAATCGTCCTGAGGTAAAAAATGCTCTTAATACTCAAATGAGAGCAGAAATTACACAGTGTGTTAACCAAATGGGAAAAGAGGCTAGGGTGCTCGTGATTACGGGGTCTGGCTCGGCATTTTGTTCCGGACAAGATTTGGGAGATAGGAAGTCAGTTTCTCAGATTGATCTTGAACGCACATTGCGGGATGAATATGAGCCCATGCTACGCTCGATACTGGATTGCCCAGTCCCAACCATAGCTGCAATTAATGGAGCTGCAGCTGGAGCAGGAGCTAATTTGGCTTTAGCTGCTGATGTTGTTATTGCCTGTGAATCAGCCTATTTTTTGCAGGCATTTACTAGAATTGGTTTAATACCAGATGCAGGTGGTACTTATATAATGCCAAGAACTATGGGAAAAGCCAAAGCTATGGGAGCATCTTTATTTGCTGATAAAATAACGGCAAACCAGGCAGATCGTTGGGGTTTGATTTGGGAAGCTGTACCAGATGAGGATTTTGAGAAAATTTGGCTTTCTCGTGCAAATCATCTCGCGGATGGACCGACAGTGGCTTACGGATATTTAAAGGAAGCTCTAAAAAATTCATTTGAAAATGACCTTAATAGCCAATTATCACTTGAAGCGAAACTACAAAACGATTGTGGTAATACACGAGATTTTCAGGAAGGCGTTTTGGCCTTTTTACAGAAAAGAGAAGCCAAATTCGAAGGAAGATAACATTTATCGGTTTTCGATGTCATTATAATTTCTTGGAACTTCCCCCAAGTACAATTGTCTAGGCCGTCCTATTTTGACTTGCGGATCTGCAATCATTTCTTTCCACTGAGAAATCCATCCCACTGTACGCGATAGGGCAAATATAGGGGTAAACATAGAAGTGGGAAAACCCATCGCTTCCAGTATAATTCCAGAATAGAAATCTACATTTGGAAATAATTTTTTATCAACAAAATATTCATCGTTTAGTGCTACGGTTTCTAGTTCTTTTGCGACTTGGAGCAGAGGGTTATTATTAACACCCAGTAAATCTAAAACTTCGTCAGCAGACCTTTTCAACACCGTAGCTCTTGGATCAGTGTTTTTATAAACTCGGTGTCCGAATCCCATAAGTCTAAATGGATCATTTTTATCCTTAGCACGCTTTATGAACTCTGGTATTCTATCTGCAGTACCAATTTCCCGTAACATTTCCAAACAAGCTTGGTTAGCTCCACCATGGGCAGGGCCCCATAAACATGCGATACCTGCCGCGATACAAGCAAATGGATTTGCTCCAGAGCTTGAGGCAAGACGAACAGTACTTGTTGAAGCGTTTTGTTCATGATCCGCGTGAAGAGTAAATATTCTGTCCATTGCTCGGCTCAAAATTGGGTTAACCTCATAATTTTCTGCAGGTACAGCAAAACACATCCGCAAAAAGTTTGAGGCGTAATCTAAGTCGTTACGTGGATAGACAAATGGCTGACCTATTGTATATTTATATGCCATTGCCGCGATTGTTGGCATCTTCGCGATCATTCGTATTGAAGCAACCTCTCGCTGCCACGGATCATTAATATCTGTGCTATCATGATAAAAGGCAGACATTGCGCCAACAACTCCAGTCATGATAGCCATGGGATGAGCATCCCGTCTAAAACCACGGAACAAGTAGCCCATTTGCTCATGGATCATTGTGTGGTTTGTAACTCGATTTTCAAAATCTTCCAATTCAGCTGGCGTAGGTAAGTCTCCATATAGAAGAAGATAACAGACCTCTAAATAATGTGAATGTTCGGCAAGTTGATCAATTGGGTAACCTCTGTGAAGAAGTTCGCCCTTACCGCCATCTATAAAAGTGATGGTGCTATCGCAACTCGCAGTAGAAGTGAAACCGGGATCATATGTAAAAACTCCAGCTTCACCATAAAGTTTGCGAATATCTATTACGTCAGGGCCCGCTGTTGGAGACATAATAGGTAAATCATACTCTTTACCATCAAGTAAAAGTTTTGCTATTTTTGAAGACTTAACCATGTCAATTTTTCTTTCTTTTTAACCACCAACCTATCGCTGTGATATTTTTATACCTAGCAAGGTCCTAAAAACCCTGAACACTATTTAGTCTTGCTATCGTTTCGTCACGTCCCAAAACAAGCATCATATCAAAAACGCTAGGCGTTTTAGTTTGACCGGAGAGAGCAGCCCTAATAGGTGAAGCTAACTTACCAAACTTAACTCCAGATATTTCGGAAACTCTGTTACAAATTTGCTCTAAATCGTCCCTGGTCCAAGTAGCATTGCTCAGGTGCAACGTCAATGTTCTCAACATTTTAATAGCGTCTTCGTCAAGGTTTAAACTTGCGTCATGGCTCATTTTAATTGGTATGTTAACAAAGATAAAAGCAGCTTTATCAATAAGCTCTGAAAATGTTTTAACTTTATCTTTTAGACAGTAAAGGCTTGCATTTAAAAGCTCGACTTTATCTTCTGAAATCGATCCATTCTTGTCATATTTTAGAAAATTTTTAACTTCATTTATAAGCGCCGCATCATCTGTATTTTTTATGTGTTGGCCCGATAAAAACTGTAACTTCTTTAAATTAAATCTTGCTGGCGATTTTCCAATATTATCGAGGTTAAACCATTCCAAAGCTTGTTGATCTGTAAAATATTCTTCATCACCGTGGCTCCAACCCAGCCTCGCTAGATAATTACGCACTCCGCTAGCTGGATATCCTTCTCTTTCATATTCCTCAATGCTGGTCGCGCCAAGTCTCTTAGACATTTTCTTCCCGTCTTCGCCATGTATTAAGGGAATGTGCGCATAAACTGGAATATTCCATCCCATAGCATGGTAAATTAAATTCTGCCTAGCTGCATTATTTAAGTGATCGTCGCCCCTTATTACGTGCGTTACCCCCATATCGTGATCATCAACAACAACTGCAAGCATATAGACCGGTGAACCATCAGACCTAAGTAAAACCATATCGTCTAATTGATTATTTTTAATGATAATATCCCCTTGGACCTCATCTTGGATATTAGTTACGCCTGTTTCAGGGCTTTTAATCCTTATCACGTAAGGACTGTCTGGGTGCTCAGAAGGGTCAACGTTCCTCCAAGGACTTTTAAAAAGTGTTGATGCCCCACTTTTTTTTGCGTTTTCTTTAAAATTTTGAATTTCCTCAGGAGAAGAATAGCACTTATAAGCTTTTTTATTTTTTAGCAAAGCCTCAGCAATTTCAACGTGCCGTGGCGCTCTCTCGAATTGACTTATTATATCTCCATCATAATTTAAGCCTAACCAATTTAAGCCATTTATAATAACCTTATTTGCCTCTTCAGTTGATCGCTTTCTATCTGTATCTTCAATACGAATATAAAATTTACCATCTCTTCCGCGGGCATATAACCAGTTAAATAAAGCTGTTCTTGCAGTCCCAATATGCATAAAACCAGTAGGAGAAGGTGCTATCCTAGTTACAACTTGGGACATTGTTTAAACCTTTAAACTATTAAGTAACACGAAAATGCTTTTAACGTTATAAAAACGTGATAACAAGGCTGGCGTAAAACCAACCCTATATGTATTAATATGGCTATTAGTCCAAATTAAATACCATATAAATATCGGTTAAAAGATTTTTTAATTTTTTTAAATCAATAAGTTCTTAAGAGACCAACGAGACGACCTTGAACCTTAATTTTTTCATGTGAAAAGGTACGAGTTTCATATGCCGGGTTGGCCGCTTCTAAGGCAATTGCCTCACCTCTAACAAAAAACCTTTTCAACGTTGCTTCTTGATTTTCGATAAGTGCAACCACGATATCACCATTCATAGCACTGTTTGTTTCTTTAATAACCACAACATCGCCGTCGTTTATACCAGCGTTAATCATTGAGTCGCCTTTAACCTCTAAGGCAAAATGGTCCCCACCACCTCTTAGAATCTGACCGGGAACAGCTACGTTATGAGATATTTCGCTTATTGCCTCTACTGGTACACCAGCTGCAATTCGGCCCATTACCGGGATTTCGTTTGCATATACGCTTTCAATTGGTGCGGATGGGTTGTTTGCGATTACAGAATTTCTAGAACCAGAAGATATTTCAGACACAGAAGAACTTTTAAATTTTGGAGCATTCGGCATTTTTACGATTTCTATCGCTCTAGCTCGATTTGCTAGTCTTTTAATAAAACCTCTTTCCTCCAAAGCGGTAATAAGGCGGTGAATTCCTGATTTAGACCTAAGGTCCAGAGCCTCTTTCATTTCATCAAAAGATGGTGGAACACCATTTTTTGACAAACGTTTTTGTATGAATTCCAGTAGATCTAGTTGTTTTTGTGTTAGCATACTCAGCCTCATTTTACTAAATAAAACAATTTTGTTCTACATTAGTTCTTGTTTTGTGTCAAATATTAAAAGTTAGTCCAACTCAAGATAACTTATGAGATCACCTTTTTTTGCTGCTTTTTCATTTGGCTGCCTAATGGCCAAAGCATTCGATTTTTGTAAAACGCTCAATAAAGAACTGTCCTGGTCAGAGGGTATTTCTAAACTATCATTTTTTAAAAAGGCTCGCATGAAATGTTTTCTTCCCGCATTCTCTGCCAGATCGTTTGCCAGATATGCTTTTTTTTCGATATTATTTAATTCAACTGTTCCAAGCATTTTTCCAATAAGAGGCTTTAAAAAAAGATGAGCGCATACCAATGCTGATACAGGATTGCCTGGAAGCCCCATAAAAATTGTATTCTTATTTTTGCCAGCCAGGATAGGCTTGCCTGGCCTCATGGCCACTTTATAGAATGAGTGCTTAACGTTTATAGTGTTAAATACTTCATTGACATAATCATGGTCTCCGACGGACGCGCCACCTATTGTAATCACTAAATCTGCAGGAACTGCTAGATCCAAAGCTTTTTCTAAACTAGTTTTGTTATCTCTCGCTATCGGTAGTATATGTCCAATCGCACCCCATTTGTTAATAAGAGCTTTTAACCCATATGTGTTTGAAGCAACTATTTGATTTGGTTTAGGTGAATTACCTGGAAAAATAAGCTCATCTCCAGTAGAAATTATGGAAACTATTGGCCGCCTCGTGACGTTAAGTAAGGGAAAATTCATTGAAGCCAATAAAGCAATGTCAAATGATTTAAGAATTACACCCTTTTGAAGTAAAGTTTTGCCCGCTTTATAATCGCATCCTTTTTTTCTAACAAAATCATTCTCTTCAACCTTATCTTGAATGGTTATTACATTCTCCACCTCTACTGCATCCTCTTGGATTAAAACGCTATTAGTCCCGGTGGGCATCGGTGCTCCTGTGAAAATCCTAACAGCTTGACCTTCTAGAACAGAACCATCAAAAGAGGCGCCTGCCGCTACTTTACCTACTACCAATAATTTTTTGCCAGGTAGTTTATCTAACTTTTTTAAAGCATATCCGTCCATTGAAGATGCATCAAAGGGTGGTTGGTCTCGAGTAGATATTGTTTCTTCCCTAAGCACTCTACCGCAAGCCTCTTCGATTTTTACTACTTCAATATCAATTTTTTTTGCTAAAAAAAGCAGTTTTGATAAAGCTTGCTCAAATGATATCATGAGCTTTCATAACGGCCAGACTTGCCCCCATTTTTAAATATCAGGCGTAGATCTTTTATAATTATGCTTTTGTCTACAGACTTGACCATGTCATAGATTGTCAGTGCTGAAATACTCGCGGCTGTTAAAGCTTCCATTTCAACTCCAGTTGGTCCAGTAGTTTTGACCGTTGAGATTAATTCAATGCCTGGAAGTTTATCATTTACGTTGAAATCTAAATTAACTTTTGTAAGGCTTAAAGGATGACATAGTGGAATGAGCTCAGAGGTTTTTTTGGCGCCTTGTATTCCGGCAATTCGAGCCACGTTTAAAACGTCACCCTTCCTAGCGCGTCCGTCGGTAATAATTTTCAGAGTTTCTAAGGACATCTGGATGGAACAAGAGGCTCTGGCTATCCGAAAACTGCTTTCTTTATCAGAAATATCTACCATATGGGCGTTACCATTATCATCAAAATGCGTGAGTTTAGCCATTAATTAATACTCGCTTTCAGGTTTCGAGATTAAATTGCGAGTGGCAAATTCTATATCATTTTGTCTCATCAAACTTTCCCCAATTAAAAAAGCAGATGCACCACTTGAAGTTAAGTCCTGAAGGTCTTCAGACGAGTTAAGTCCAGATTCAGAAATTAAAAACCGATTACCTGGAACTAATTCTGCTAATTTGCGCGTTATGTTGATATCAGTTTCAAATGTCTTCAAATTTCTGTTATTTATTCCAATTAGCTTTGACTTTAGATCTAAAGCACGTTGTAGCTCTATCTCGTTATGGACCTCCAAAAGAACATCCATCTTCCAAAAAAACGCAGCTTCTTCAAGCTCTTGCGCTTGTTGGTCAGACACAGAAGCCATAATTATAAGTATACAATCAGCATTTAAGGCTCTAGCTTCTGCAACTTGATATGTATCATACATGAAATCTTTTCTAAGTGCAGGCAACGAGGTGACATTTTTTGCCTCATCAAGGTAATGTTTAGCTCCTTGAAAACTAGGAGTATCTGTTAGAACTGATAGACATGTTGCACCGCCAGCTTGATATGCCTTGGCAATTTTACGCGGGTTGAAGTCTTTTCGTATCAGCCCTTTCGAAGGCGATGCTTTTTTTATTTCAGCTATAAGGGTGTGTAAAGAACCCTTTTTGTTAGTTAGCGCTCTCGAAAAAGAACGAACTTTGGGGGCAGCTTTTGCAAGCATTTCAATATCCGATAATGATTTAACTTTCTTATCGTTTTGTATTTCAACTAATTTATAAGCTTTGATTTTATCTAAAACAGATTTGCTCATTCTACTCTCGCAGTTACGTTAGTTAATCTCTTTAGAGCAGATTTTGCTTTTCCACTGTCTATTGCTTCCCTTGCGATCTCAACACCTGTAGTTAAATCACTAGTTTTTTCTGCGACAACTAAAGCAGCAGCTGAATTCAATAAAACCGCATCGCGATAAGCTCCCTTTTTTCCGTCTAACAAATCTAAAAAAGCTTTGCTGTTTTCATTTGGCGTACCACCTAGAATTTTCTCTAATGGATGTACTTCTAGTTTTGCTTCTTCTGGATGAATTTCAGATTTTGAGATATCTTCATTTTCTAGTTTTACAACTGAAGTCTGACCAGTAATGGTTATTTCATCTGTTCCATCTGATCCATGAACTAACCACGCTTTTTTACTGCCCAGAGATTTCAAAGTTTTTGCCATAGGTTCTAATAGCTCTTTGGAAAATGCTCCTGTTAACTGATATTTTACTCCTGCGGGATTAGTTAGTGGTCCCAAGATATTAAAGATTGTTCTAGTTCCGAGTTCCTGTCTTGCTGGCATAACATGTTTTATGGCTGGGTGGTGCATTGGTGCCATCATAAAACCAATACCAGCCTCAATTAA
Organism: Paracoccaceae bacterium; assembly: GCA_029248915.1. Lineage (GTDB taxonomy): Bacteria > Pseudomonadota > Alphaproteobacteria > Rhodobacterales > Rhodobacteraceae > Salinivivens. Next base: position 17,185 of record JAQWIK010000094.1, read on the forward strand.
AGCCGTCTCAACAACTTCTTTTCCAACCATCACATTAATACCACTAGCAGATAATGCATCCGCTGCTCCTGATTTTGAACTTAGATTTTTATTTCCATGCTTTGCCACTGTTACACCTGCTCCCGCCACCACAAATGCCGTTGCAGTTGAAATATTTAATGTTCCTACTCCATCTCCTCCAGTTCCTACTATGTCCATTGCATCATCTGGTGCTTTGACTTTGACACATTTGGAGCGCATTACTGAAGCCGCTGCGGCGTATTCGGTCACACTCTCTCCTCGTGTCCGCATAGCCATCAACAGGCCTCCAATTTGAGCTAGGGTCGCTGAGCCCTCAAATAATATTTCAAAGGCCCTTATGGCTTCATCATGACTTAATGGACCGTTTGCTGCTGCCTCAATTAATGGCTTAATATGCTCATTCATCACTTAACCTTTAAAAAATTTATGAAGTTTTTGAGGATATCGTGTCCATATTGTGATGCTATTGATTCCGGGTGAAATTGCACGCCATGTATCGGTAATTTTTTGTGGGATAATCCCATTATGATTCCGTCTTCTGTTTCAGCGGTAACCGCAAGTTCTTCGGGTAGGGTCGATCTATCCACTATAAGTGAATGGTATCGAGTTGCTTCAATCGGGCTTGGCAATCCTTTAAATAAGTAGGAATTTTGATGTTTTATTATTCCCAGCTTGCCATGAACAATTTCATGGCATTTAATTACTTTACCACCAAAATATTGACCTATTGTTTGATGCCCCAGACATACTCCTAGAAGAGGTATTCTTAATGAACTGGCGGCACCCACGAGATCTAAACAAATCCCTGCTTTATCTGGATCGCAAGGCCCAGGCGACAATAAAATTCCAGAAGGATTCAACTCAAGTGCTTGCGTTACGGTTATTTTATCGTTTCTTTTTACAATTACTTCGGTCCCAAGTTCTGAAACGTAATGTACCAAATTGTAAGTAAAGCTATCATAGTTATCGATAAGCAATATCATAGCGATTTTTCTTTCAGTTCAATAGAAGGGCTAGCCCAACGACCAATAATAGAGTTATAAATGGTCAGGGATAGTAAGCCGCGTCAAGAGTTGATATTTAAAGTAAATAAAAAAATGAATGGGTTTTATCAAAAAAAAGGTTTTGTTCTGTGAAGGGAATTATATCAGGATTTCTTTTTGGCTGTATTTCTTTGGCTGTTGTTTCAATAATTTTGGGAATTATTTTTCCAAAACCTCCTGAAAGCTTTAATATAATAGCCCCTGATAGTTCTCAATTTAGCAATTCGATAAATGATTATTCTTCGAAGTCAAAGCCTTTGGCTGAAGTTTATTATAGTCCTTCCGGTATTACGGAGCCCAATACTATCCGAAAATTAAATCAAAAAAGTTCTATTGAGAGCAGTTCCAAATTGGTTCCTATAATACCCAACACAGGTTTTTCTTCAATTCTCAAAATTAATCAAAAATTGCATAATAGTCCAGCTCAGCCAAAAATATCAGACAAAAATATGGATAGCCGAGTTAAATTTGATAATTAATTTATTTATATAAGTAATTGTTTTAGTTTATTAATAACTGTTAATTACTTTTATTAAAATATTATTCTTCAAACATTGCCGCATCAGCTGCAGCTTTTCTAATTGCGTTAGACTTGTGAACTGTTTCCATATATTCAGCTTCGGCGTCGCTATCAAAAACGATTCCACCTCCAGCTTGAATATATAGTGTATCGTCTTTCAAAACGGCGGTCCGCAACGCAATACACATATCCATATCACCGCCGGAACTAAAATATCCAACGCCCCCTCCATAAACACCGCGTTTTTCTGGTTCTAACTCATCAATAATTTCCATAGCTCTCACTTTTGGCGCGCCGGATACCGTGCCTGCAGGCATTCCAGCAAAGAAAGCTGAAACAGCATCTTGGTCATTGCTTAACTCACCGACTACGTTTGAAACGATGTGCATAACGTGACTGTAACGTTCAATGATAAATTTCTCTGTAGGTTTAACAGTTCCTACTTTAGCAACTCGTCCAACATCGTTTCTTCCCAAATCCAACAACATAAGATGCTCTGCTAACTCTTTTTTATCTGCCAATAAATCTACTTCTAACGCCTTATCTTCTTCTGGTGTTGTTCCTCTCGGACGAGTTCCAGCTATAGGTCTGACTGTTACCTCGTTTCCAAATACTCTAACTAGTATCTCAGGACTTGCTCCAATAATTTGAAAATTACCAAAATTGAAAAAAAACATGAAAGGAGACGGGTTTGTCCTTCGTAAAGATCTATAAAGAGAAAAAGGTGAATATGAAAATTTTTGTGTCCACCGTTGTGAAGGAACAACCTGAAATATGTCACCTTGTTTTATATAACTTTTGGCTTTTTTGACTGCTGATTTGTAATCTTCTTTAGTGAAATTTGAATGTGGCTTTCCAACCTTTCCTGATTTTCCTAAATTCCGATTTTTTATAATTTGTCTTTTCAACTCTCGCGTAGCAGTCACAATTTTATTTTGAGCCTTTTTAAATGCCTCTTTACTAGAGGTTTTCGTATCATAAAATACTGGTGATACTAAAATTACTTCACCTTTGACGCCGTCCAATACTGCAATTATGGATGGACGAATAAACATTGCATCGGGCAGACCAATTTTATCTGGATTAATATTAGGCAAGTTTTCGACATGCCTAACCATATCATAGCCAAAATATCCGAATAACCCTGCAGAGGCTTGTGGAAGATCTTCCGGTAACTTGATTTTACTCTTCTTAAGTATATTTCGAAAAACAGTCAGAGGTTCACCTTCGATATAGATGAATTCCTCGCCGCCAGAGCTCAGAAAACTCCGGTCGCCGTCGCATTTCCATATTAGATCGGGCTCCATTCCAATTATGGAATACCTTCCTCTTGTTTCACCCCCAGTAACGGATTCCAAAATAAAAGAGTTTGTTTTTGCTTCCCCTAATTTTAACATAATAGAAACTGGCGTTTCTAAATCTGAAGTAAGCTTAGAGTATACTACTTGATTACGTTCAGCTTCATAGTCTTTATGGAAGCTTTCAAAGTTTGGAGTTACGGCCACAATTAAAACTATTGAAAGCTGGAATGAACTGCATTTACAGCTTGCTCATTAAGATCAAGCTTGGAGTTCACTCTAGCTATGTTGGCAAAACTTTCAAATAAATCAGCGGATAGGCTATTGTTAATTTGGTTTTTTATCTGGCTAACCAGGAGTTTAGCATTGTCTTTAGATAAATCGGCACTGGAAGTGCCTTTTAGCCTTACCACGTAACTTTTTTGATCGCCACTAACTACAATACCTTTGCCAATCTCTAACTTGAAAACTTCAGTGATTAAATCTGAAGGTAAGTCGGGCAGGGTAACATCTCTTGTTTTTTTACTGAAATTTAAAATATCACCTTTGTACTGGTTTTTAGCAAGTAAGTCTTTAGCAGCTTTATCTAATTGACTTTGAGTTTCTTGTCTTTGCCATGCGATTGTTATTTCTGACCGTACCTCTTCAATTTCCTTTTGCCTTGCATCAACTATTTGATCCACGCGAATGGCAAACAAGCCTCCATTTGGTAATTCTTTTATTTCTGGAAAATCATTAATTTTTGTATTTTGGGCGGTATCAAAAAATATTTTATTTTCTAAAATCGGTAAGTTTTCTTCACTGTTGAACAAAATAGTTTCTATTCTGAAATCTATTTCACTCTGCAATTCCTCTAAGGCTCCGCCTGCAGCGAGTAAATTTTGAGATTCCTCTATTCGCTCATCAATCAATTTCATACTTTCCGACAACCTGTAGTCTTTTTCCAAATCGGATCTCGCTTCTTCAAATGAAGTAGTTTTTGCGCTAATTATCTCCTTAACCCTAAATATTACAGGACCAAGGTCAGTTTTAATTGGTCCTACAACTTCACCTTCTGCTACTTTAAAAACCTGTTCATTACCTTCGAGTAACTGGTCTTTTGTGAAAGTTCCATAAAGGACGTCGTTGTCTGAAAGGTTTCGGTCCAAAACTAGGTTATCAAAATTAGTCGTACTTGCTTTCAATTCAGACAGTATAGCAGTAGCATCTGCCATCGTTAAAAAGGATAATCTTTCGATGGTCCTTTCTTCAGGCTTATTGTATTCTTGTTTTTTCTCGTCATAAATCTTGCTTAAAATTGCATCGGTGACTTCAACCTCATCTACTAACATTTCTGGTTCCAAAATTGCATATGTAATAGCCTTACTTTCAGGAACAGTGTATGTGTCGATATTTGTTTCGAGAAACTTTTCTAAATCCTCATTGGTGGCATCTTTAATAGCAGAGCCTAAATCATCGGGTTGTAAAATTTGAATGTTAAAACTTCTTTCTTCAAGTAAAAAAGATGCCAGTAATTCTGCTTGAAGGTTATTGATTATGTTTCCAGATAAGATGCTTTGTGAAAGAATACTGCGAGCTGTTTCTGCACGTATTTCCTCTTCAAATTCTGTTGATGTATATCCAGCATTTTCTAGGGAATAATTATAGGAAGTTTGATTAAAGCTTCCGTCTGGACCTTTAAATGCGTTGAGGGATATTATATTATCCCTTACCGTTTTATCATCAACTGACAATAAAAGTTTAGCGGCTTCATTTTCCAGTAATTTATCAGTTACCAATCTCGCCAGCACTCTCTGCTGGATTCCAAATGCTTGGAGTTGCTGCAGCGTGAGCTGTTGTCCAAATTGCTGACTAGTATTTCGTAGCTCACTTTGCAGAGCTCGAACATATTGGTTAACCGTTATTTCAGTGTCGCCAATTTTTCCGATCGTTTTTATGTTACCGCTCAAATTTCCTGTGCCAAATCCTATCAGGCCGACAAATAGGAACCCAAGTAAAATCCAAACAAAGATCTTTGAAACTGAAGTTTTACTTTTTGTCATAATATTTTCCTGAAAAACAGATACCGCTTGTCTAAAGTCCTTATTGCTCAGTAGCAAGTAGGTAGTTTTAGAACTTTCATAATTGGCCTATTCATTTCCTCGATAGGGCTCGACATATTGGAGGGCCATATCCCAAGGGAAAAAGATCCAGGTATCTTGGCTTACCTCTGTGATGAAAGTTTGAACTTGATCTCGGCCCAACGGTTTAGCGTAAACTGTAGCCACGTGGGCCTTAGGCATTAGTGATCGAACAGCTTCAAGGGTTTTCCCCGTATCTACTAAGTCGTCAATGATTAGAATACCCGTTCCATCTCCAATGAGTTCAGAATTTGGAGCCTTTATTATTTGGGGTTCGGATTGGGATTGATGGTCGTAAGATTTTACGCTTATTGTATCAACTGTTCGGATATCTAACTCTCTAGCTACTATCATAGCCGGTGCCATTCCTCCACGAGTAATTGCCACAACGGCTTTCCAGGCTCCGTTTCCTGGCCCTTTACCGTCTAACCGCCAAGCTAAAGCTCTTGCGTCTCTGTGAAGTTGATCCCAGCTTACATGGAATCCCTTTTCATGTGGTAGTCTTTCACTCATTTTTCTTTTTTTCCTGTTACTACATCTATGTCGGGAGCGTCTACGGCTTTCATGCCAACTATGTGGTACCCAGCATCAACGTGAACAGTTTCGCCAGTAACTCCTGAACTTAAATCTGACAATAAATAAAGTCCAGATTTTCCAACATCTTCAGTTGTGACGTTTCTCCTCAGTGGTGAGTTTAGTTCATTCCATTTCATTATGTATCTAAAATCTCCAATTCCACTTGCCGCCAACGTTTTAATTGGTCCCGCCGAAATTGCATTTACACGTATGCCGTCTTTTCCCAGGTCTTCAGCAAGATACATCACTGACGCTTCCAATGCTGCTTTAGCAACGCCCATGACGTTGTAATGGGGCATTACTTGCTCCGCTCCATAGTAAGTAAGAGTTAAAATTGAGCCACCGTCTGTCATTAGTTCCGAAGCTCTTTTCGTGACAGCGGTAAACGAATATACAGATATATCCATTGTATTCACAAAATTTTCTCTACTGGTCTCAACATAGCGACCTCTAAGTTCTGTTTTGTCGGAAAAACCTATAGCGTGCACTACGAAATCTAGGGTGCCCCAACGTTTTTTTATTTCGGAGAATAACTCGTCGAGGCTTCCAGAGTTTCCTACGTCACATTCTATTAAAAAATCAGATCCAACGGAACTGGCCAATGGTGAAACTCGCTTTTTAAGAGCGTCGCCTTGATAAGAAAAAGCTAGATCGGCACCAGCATCAGCGCACTGCTTCGCTATACCCCACGCAATCGACTTATCATTAGCCAATCCCATTATTAGTCCGCGTTTGCCTTTCATGAGCATATTTGACATTAGTAAAACTCCAAAGATACAAGTAACTGGGCGTTTAGATTATTGTTTCATTTTCATCAAGGTAAAGCATCATAATGTAAATGGTTTAATTTATTTTAAATTAAAAACAGGAAGAAAAACATGGTAGATAAAAGTGATATTTTTTTTGGTGACGACCCGTTTCAAATAGTCAAACGGTGGTTTAAAGAAGCTGTTAAAACTGAAATTAATGATCCTGACGCCATCGCTTTATCAACTGTTGATACGTCTGGAATGCCTAATGTGCGAATGGTGTTGCTTCGCGAAATTGAAGCAGCATCTTTCGTCTTTTACACGAACTACGGAAGTGTAAAATCCAAGGAAATATTGAGTAATCAACTCGCCGCATTTGTCTGGCATTCGAAAACATTAAGAAGGCAAATAAGGGTTAGAGGTCATATTGAGAAAGAAAATGGTCTTGCGGCTGATCAATATTATCAGAGCAGGTCACTCAAAAGTAGAATTGGAGCATGGGCTTCAATTCAATCACAGCCCTTGAGTTCAAAATCACACTTGATGGATCAAGTGGAGTTTTTCGAAGAAAAATATGGAAATAGTCCAAGTCGCCCACCATTTTGGGGTGGTTGGCGGGTAAAGCCTTTAGAAATTGAATTTTGGGCTGATGGACAAGCTCGGTTGCATGATAGATTTAGATGGAGCAGGCAAACGTTAGAGCACACATGGGATATACAACGCTTAAATCCTTAAAATAAATAATAAAATTTTTTGCAATGAATTTATTTAAAAAAAACAATCACATTCGATATCTAGTTATTACATTCTTTTTTGTATCTTTTATCTTTTTATTTCTGCCAAAGAATGCTTTTGGAACTGAAAATTGTAAACACTATACCACTATCGTTTTAGAGAATAGGTTTGACGAGAGCCAAAGATTAGTCGTTCAAGCTGAAGTGGCCGACGAGCCAGATGAAAGAGCGCTAGGCCTGATGAACCGAAAAAAAATAGCCAAAAATAAAGGTATGTTGTTTGTTTATAATAACCCAAGTGCTCCACAATTTTGGATGAAGAATACATTTATTTCGTTGGATATTCTTTTCACTGATTATACTGGTCAAATAATTCAGATCTTTGAAAATGTACCAAAAATGAGTGAAAAAAAAATAACTGCTGGCGACGGTGTATCATTTGTTTTGGAAATTAATAGTGGGATTGTGGAGAAATTTAAAATTGACTTAAACTGGACCTTAAATTTTTCTGATTTTTTTAAATCGTTAAAACCTTTTTGTTGAGTTTGAATATTACAATATTTTATTTAAATAGGGTCTTTCCAAAGGCGATATGTTTGTTTAGTACATCATTTAGTCGGGGCGTAGCGCAGCCTGGTAGCGCACCTGTTTTGGGTACAGGGGGTCGCAAGTTCGAATCTTGCCGTCCCGACCATGATCAATCTAAAAACGCATATTCTTCCTTCAAAGAAATCCAAATAGATTCTTTCAAACCTTAACTCTCGAAAGATATGATTATGTTTCTTTTGGTCAAAATTGGTATCATTCGTCTAGGTTTTTTTTAAAAAAGCAAATTTATTTATTTCCTAAACTTGACTGATTCACACAGGAGAAATTCTTGTTCTCAGAATTAATAAATTTTGCTAAGCGATCTAAATATAAAGAAAATTTATTTTATTCTGTTCACACCTTTTGAACATAATTTTTTTCACATAGCTTAAAAAAAACAGTTGAATTCGAGGTCAAGTAAAAAACATTAAATTTTTTAAAAAAAAACATTGACCATCACCACAAAAATACGCCAAGTTGTGCAAGCTAGGGGCGAAACCACAACATGTAGTGGTGGAGCGGTCATTTCTCGAAAGAACATCAAAACGATGTCAACAGCTGGTTGGGTAACCAAAACCTTTACCGGGAAGGCCACTCTTTCAAAAAAACCCCTTAAAAATTTTGTATGGGGCAAAAAAAATGAAGATCAAAAGAAGTTTTACAAAAGCAGGCCAGGACGCTTACTCAGGGATAAATTTTATAACAACTACGTCCGAGATCAGAAACCCTGACGGTACGATTGTATTTAAATTAGAAAACGTTGAAGTTCCGGAAAGTTGGTCACAGGTTGCGAGTGACGTTATCGCTCAGAAGTACTTTAGAAAGGCAGGAGTGCCGACTGAAGTGAAAAAAATAAAAGAAAAAGACGTTCCAAAATTTTTGTGGAAATCAACTAAATCCTCGGTAGATACAGCTTTCGCTGGGGAAAATTCATCGAAACAAGTTTTTGATCGCCTAGCTGGAGCATGGGCCTATTGGGGATGGAAAGGGGGCTACTTTACGGATGTAGAAGACGCCCAGGCATATTTTGACGAAATGCGTTACATGCTAGCGTCACAAATGGCTGCCCCAAACAGTCCACAATGGTTTAACACTGGCCTACATTGGGCATACGGAATAGATGGTCCAGGGCAGGGACACCATTACGTCGATTATAAAACCAAAAAATTGGTAAAGTCAGCATCAGCATATGAACACCCTCAACCACACGCTTGCTTTATCCAATCTGTTAGTGATGACCTGGTAAATGAAGGTGGAATAATGGATTTATGGGTGCGAGAAGCTCGTTTGTTCAAATATGGGTCAGGGACAGGGACGAATTTTAGTTCCTTGAGAGGCAATGGAGAAAGCTTGTCTGGTGGCGGCGCTTCGTCCGGTCTGATGGGTTTTTTAAAAATTGGGGATCGAGCAGCCGGTGCAATTAAATCTGGTGGGACAACCCGTCGAGCGGCAAAAATGGTTATATGCGATGCTGACCATCCCGACATTGAAGAATTTATAAATTGGAAAGTAAAGGAAGAACAGAAAGTCGCAAGCATAGTTGCTGGCTCAAAGGTTCACGAGCAGCGATTGAATGCGATTTTCACAGCTATACGGCAATGGGATGGAAGTACTGAGGATGCTGTGGATCCAGTAAAAAATATGTCCCTAAAATCGGCGATAAGAGACGCAAAGAGGGTCTCTATTCCTGAGACCTATGTCAAAAGAGTGTTGGATTATGCAAGACAAGGGTATGCTAGTATAGAATTTCCGACATATGATACGGATTGGGACTCGGAGGCCTATGCATCAGTGTCTGGGCAAAATTCAAATAACTCGATAAGGGTCAAAGATTCCTTCTTAAAGGCTGTAGAGAACGACGACGATTGGGAATTAATCCGACGGACAGATGGTTCAGTTGCAAAGACGATTAAAGCCCGTAAATTATGGGCGGACGTTGGACATGCCGCGTGGGCTTGTGCTGACCCTGGAATTCAATTTCATGATACTGTGAATGCCTGGCATACTTGCCCAGAAGATGGTGAAATACGAGGTTCAAACCCATGTTCTGAATATATGTTTTTAGATGACACAGCATGCAACTTGGCGTCGATGAATTTATTGACTTTTCTTGTCGACGGGAAGTTTGATTCAGAAAACTACATACACGCTACTAAACTGTGGACGCTAACATTAGAGATTTCCGTTCTAATGGCACAATTTCCATCAAAAGAAATAGCTCAAAGATCTTATGATTTTCGGACCTTGGGACTAGGCTATGCTAATATTGGGGGTCTTCTGATGAATATGGGATTCAGTTATGATAGTCAGGAAGGTAGAGCTTTGTGCGGTGCGTTAACTGCGATTATGACAGGAACGTCATACGCAACGTCAGCAGAGATAGCGAGCGAGGTTGGAGCTTTTCCAGGCTATGAAAAGAATGCAAAGCATATGCAGCGCGTCATACGCAACCATCAGAACGCTGCTCATGGTAAAACAGAAGGATATGAAGAACTTTCTGTTAAACCTGTACCCCTCGATCACAAAAGTTGTCCCGACAAAGATTTGGTTGAGCTTTCAATGAAATGCTGGGACGACGCTCGAGAGTTAGGTGAAAAATTTGGTTTTAGAAATGCCCAAGTTTCAGTGGTAGCACCAACAGGCACCATTGGTTTAGTTATGGACTGCGATACAACTGGGATTGAGCCTGACTTTGCTCTAGTAAAGTTTAAAAAACTTGCTGGTGGAGGTTACTTCAAAATTATTAATAGGTCGGTTCCCGGCGCATTGGAAAAGCTTGGCTATGGTTCTGCCCAAATTGAGGAAATTATTTCTTACGCTGTGGGACACGGCACTATTGGCAATGCACCAGTGATAAATCATACGAGTTTAGCTGGCCACGGCTTTAGTAAGGTTGAGTTGGATAAAGTAGAGGGTGCACTCGCATCAGCTTTTGATATCCGATTTGTGTTTAACCAATGGACTCTGGGAGCAGAATTTTGCATGGACGTCCTTGGGATACCAGAGTTAAAATTAAATGATCCTACGTTTGACTTGCTTAAGCATTTAGGATTCAGCAAATCGGATATTGACGCCGCTAATGACCACGTTTGTGGAACCATGACTTTAGAAGGTTCACCCCATTTAAAAGAAGAACACCTAAATATATTTGACTGTGCTAATCCTTGCGGAAAGAAAGGAAAACGGTACCTTTCTGTAAATAGTCATATTTACATGATGGCTGCTGCTCAGTCTTTTATCTCTGGCGCGATATCAAAAACAATAAACATGCCTAACGACGCTACAATCGAAGATTGTCAAAAAGCATATGAATTGAGTTGGTCCCTGGGAACTAAGGCTAATGCTCTATACAGAGACGGTTCTAAACTTTCACAACCGCTTGCTGCGGCCTTAGTTGACGATGACGATGATGCTGCTGAGATTCTTGAAACCGGCACAAATCAAGAGAAAGCTACGGTCTTAGCTGAAAAAATTGTTGAAAAAATTGTAGTTAAAGAAGTAGCCAAAGCTCGGGAGAGAATGCCGGAGAGGCGGAAGGGCTATACTCAAAAAGCAGTAGTTGGTGGTCATAAAGTTTATCTCAGGACTGGTGAGTATTCTGATGGAACGCTGGGGGAAATATTCATTGATATGCACAAAGAGGGTGCTGGTTTCAGAGCTATGATGAATAATTTTGCAATAGCTGTTTCGGTTGGTCTGCAATATGGTGTGCCATTAGAAGAATTTGTTGATGCTTTTACTTTTACGAAGTTTGAGCCTGCGGGTATGGTTCAAGGAAATGATAGTATAAAAAATGCTACTTCAATCTTGGATTATATTTTCAGAGAACTTGCTGTCAGTTATTTAGACCGCACTGATCTGGCTCACGTGAAGCCTGAGGGAGCAAGTTTTGATGATTTGGGACGTGGACAGGACGAAGGTGTTAGTAATTTTAAAGAATTGTCTGAAAATGGAACTTCTAAATCCCTTGAGGTTTTAAAACAGATCAGTTCCACTGGTTACTTGCGTAAGCGTTTGCCACAGGAACTTGTTGTATTGCAGGGAGGTCAGACAAATTTAGCTCTAGATAACAATAGTGTATCTGCCGAACCTACAGTTGCTACATTAGAGCAAGAACCTGATTTGGCTGCTTCGGCGGTAGATCCGCGCACCAAAGCGAAGATGCAGGGCTATGAAGGCGATCCTTGCGGTGACTGTGGAAATTATACTCTGGTTAGAAATGGAACTTGTATGAAATGTAATACGTGTGGCGCAACCTCGGGGTGTAGCTAACAAAGTACATGGGGAGGGTGCGCTCTCTCCTAACGTCGCTCAAGCCACAGGCAAAAAATATTTATCTCGAGCAGCAAAATTATGAGCTTGAATGGCGAAACTAAAAGGGGCCCCAGCCCCTTTTTTTTTATTAATATTATAGTTAAATCCCGAGATTAACTTTTACTTCACCAATAAGGTTTGACCAAAAATCAACATTTTGTGCCCCAGTTATAACATGTTTTCCGTTCAAAATAAAAGTTGGGGCAGAATTTATGCCCATTTCCCTGGCAGCATTATCTAATTCAACAATCTGTTCATAATCATTTTTTCCTACAAGTAATCTACTGACCATTTCTTTATCAATTCCTGTGTCGTGCGAAATATCAAGTAATACTGAATTTTCACCTATATCCCTTCCTTCTACGAAATATGCCTTAAATATTGCTGATACGACTGCATTTTGCACACCTTCTTGTCCAGCCCAAAATATGAGCCTGTGAGCGGAAAGAGTGTTTGGGGTTTTTGTGATACTCTCAAGGCTTAGGTCGAGCCCAGCCAACGCTGCATGCTCTAATACTGGAGTGTAGGCCTTTACAGCTAGATCCCTATTTCCAAATTTGGTCTCTAAATATTTCTTTCTTTCCATTCCCTCTAAAGGCATTTCCGGATTTAATTGAAATGGGTGCCACTGAATATTAAATGGATGATTCCCAGATTTCTCCAGTGCTCGATCTAGATAGCTTTTCCCAATATAACACCAAGGGCATATGGGGTCGGAGAAAATATCAAGCTTAATAATATTCTCCTCTTACGTAACTTTCTTCAAGATTATTGGTAAAATGCATGTAACCTAATTATCTTTCCACCAAACATCTGGAAAAAATCCTATTCGATCTCCATACAATGGAATGTATTTCGGATATAGTAAATCTGATTTATGAGCTATCCGACTTGGCCCATTATGATAAATGGGAATAACATAACGACCCGCCATTAAGATGCGATCCATTGCTCTAGTGATTGACTGAAGCTCATTAATTGACTTGGATTTCATTATTTTATTCAGTAGTTTATCCATAACAGGTGATTTTAAACCCATTAAATTTCTAGTTCCTTCAACATCGGCGTATTCAGAAGACCAATATAAATATTGTTCGTTTCCTGGACTAAGTGACAAGTCCCTAGAATAAGGTACCATATCAAATTCTAGTTTTTTAATTCTTTCCCAATATTGGGAACTATCAACTAATTCAATTTTTACATCAATACCCAATCTACGTAGAGCTGAGGAGTACATTTCGACAATTGATAAATATTCTTTAGCACCCTGCCGGAGTAAAATCGAAAATTGAAACTGATGGTCTTTATCATTATAAAGTTTTCCCTCAGTTACATTGAAACCCGCTTTTTCTAAATTTTTTAATGCCTTTTTCATGTTGGCTCTGTTCCGTTCTGATCCGTTTGATTTAGGCAACTTGTACCCTTCAAAGGTGCCTGGAAGATGAGAGCCATCAAAATTTTGTAGTAATTCTAAAACACGGTTCTTGGCCACACCTTCTCTCATGCCTAGTGTTGAGTTGGAAAAATAAGAGGAAATGCGCTGCTGCCGTCCAGCGTTCTGTGCTTCATTGATATATTCAAAATTGAATGCTTCAATTAAAGCTTGCCTAACCCGCCAATCAGAAAAAATTTCGCGCCTAGAGTTCATTACTAGCCCGCGCATTCCAGTAGGTCTTCCGTGAGGAATTTCAGACTTAATAACTTGCCCACTCATTGCAGCTGGAAAGTTAAATAGGTTCTCCCATTTTTCCGCATTACCTTCTCTGTATATGTCTATATCACCGGCTTTAAATGCTTCAAAAAGAACCGTTGAGTCTCCAAAATATTCAATGGAAATTTTATCAAAATTTAAAGTTCCTCTCCTGAATGGTAAATTATTTCCCCAATAATCAGGGTTACGTTCCATAGTGATGGACTTACCTGGTTTTACCTCTGAAATTACATAAGCGGCTGTTGATACGGGAATAATTTCAATACTGGAATTTTCAAATTCACGTTCATGCCACTGCGATTTTTGTAGAATAGGTCGCATTCCGGCTAAGAGTGCTAACTCTGGATTGTTCTCATTAAAACTAATCTTAACACTTCGTGGGCCAGTTTTTTCTATACTCTTTATTTTTTTCCAAAGACCTCGATATCTCCAATGGCCTACTGTACCCAATTTTTCGTATGACCAAATAACGTCCTCTACTGTAACGGGTGAATTATCGCTGAATTTCGCTTCTTTTCTAAGCCTAAATTCAACCCATTTCCGATTCGGACCTGTTTCAATCGATTCTGCCAAAAGGCCGTATAGCGTAAATGGTTCATCCCAACTTCTTCCCATAAGAGTTTCATAGTTCCAAAACCGCAGTTGCCATGGAGAACGCCCTTTAATAATGTGTGGATTTACTGAATCAAATGAACCTACGGCTCCAATTTTTAAAATGCCTCCTTTTTTTGCGTTTGGGTTGGAATACGGAAGAGACACAAAATCGTGTGGTAATTTGGGTGAGTCATACATAGAGATTGCGTATTTGGGCTGTGAAAGTGCGCTATTAGCAAAACAGAAAAAGTAAAAAATAAGAAATAAGCTGGAAAATTTCTTAAGTTGATAATTCGCCATATTAATGCCATTCCTTCGATTTTATGTAAGCCACTACCAAAAATATTAATAGTTAAAATGCTGTTTTACAAACTTTTTACTTGGCGTTAAGCCTGGAACGTTGTATAACAAATCTACTGCTCGATAGGTTTCTTGCCTGTATGAAACCTGCCTCAATAACTTAGCGCCTGCATTAGCAGGCGCTTTTTTTTATAATTTAGCTATTTAGGCCGCCGAACTAATTAACTTTTTTTGGTAACTCGGCTATTACTATCGGAGCTTTTTGAATTTGTAATTTTTGTTGGTGGGTATACAAGCCCTGCAGAGATAACTAATTTTGCTGCGTCTTCGATTGACATGTCTAACTCTACTATATCTGCTTTTGGAAAGAACAACAAAAAGCCAGATGTAGGGTTTGGGGTTGTTGGGACAAAAACTGAAACCATTGAGCCTTTTGAAGAATTTCGTTCCGCTATCTCGCCTTTCGCAGTAGTGGAAATAAAACCAATAGCCCAAATCCCTTTCCTTGGATATTCAATCATACAAGCTTTTTCAAAAGACCTTTCTTGCTGCGCAAATACAGTCTCTGCAATTTGTTTGATACCAGAATAGAAAGACCTAACTACTGGCATTCTATTTACCAAATTTTCAGCATATTTTATGAAAGAACGTCCAATTAATCCTTTCGCCAACCAGCCTACTAATGTTGCAAAAACTAAAAATACTACAACCCCAACACCTCTTATATTTAGCTTTAAGTCATAGCCAAAAAAGGTATTGAGAATTTTTTCTGGGCGGTAGGCATCTGGCACAAAAGGCAAAACAAGTCCATCGAACCATCCAATTACGCTCCAAATTAACCATATCGTGAGAGCTACTGGGGCAATCACAACGATACCTGTTAAAAAACTTGTTCTTAAACGTGCGAGCATAATTACACTACAGCCAATCGTACTTCTTAAATTTCATCTTATACATTTAGTTGGTTAAACCAATAATTAAAACTTCGAACTTTATTCTTTAAAAACACAATGCAATTTTTGATGCAAGTTTTGCATTATTCTTAATTAAGGCAATATTGGCTAAAAGTGATTTACCTTTGGAAAGTTGATTAATTTTTGAGAGTATAAAAGGTGTTACTTCTTTGGCTATTATATTACTTTGATTAGCCTGTTTTACGGCCTCTATTACTATTGGCTCAATTATCTCAAAAGGAATTTGATCTTCTTTAGGTATTGGGTTTGCGATTAGTTGACCTCCAGGTATCCCAAGGTTTTCTCGGATTTTATGGGATTTAGCGATCGAGTGTGCATCATCTAATGATAGTGGGGAGGCAAAAGGGCTATCGCTTGACCAAAAGGCTGGTAACTTAGCTTGCCCGAAAGTTATAACTGGAACACCTAGGGTTTCTAAAACCTCTAATGTTTTTGGAATGTCCAAGATTGCCTTAGGTCCAGCGCAGACTACTGACACGCTTGTTGAAGAAAGCTCTTGTAAGTCAGCTGAGATATCAAAAGTTTGTTCAGCAAATTTGTGAACACCGCCAATTCCACCTGTGGCAAAAATTTTAATTCCAGCCAACTTTGCAATTATCATTGTTGCGGCAACCGTAGTCGCTCCTGTTTCCTTTTTTACTAAGCAATGTGCCAAATCTGCTCTAGATAATTTTCTAACGTTTCTACTTTCAGATAGCTCAGATAGTAGTTCATCTTCTAGCCCAACGTTTATTACGCCTTTGATAACAGCTATAGTAGCGGGCGTAGCACCATATTCTCTTACAACTGACTCAACACTTTTAGCAGTCTTCAGATTTTCCGGCCATGGCATGCCATGTGTTATTATAGTACTTTCTAAAGCAACTATTGGTTCGTCGTTTTTAATAGCTTGTTCTACAGCAGATGAATATTCAATTTTAATCATTAGATTTCAGTTTCGACATATTTTGATGTGCTTTCTGCAGCTTTTTTTAAAGCATCTTCTTTTGTTAATTGATTAATTCCATTAATAATATGACAAGCTAAGAAATAATCTCCAGCACCTGTTACATGACCTATACTTTTAACTTTAGGCGGCAAGATTGAAATTGGTTCATAATCAATAGATGAATCGCAAATGCTTTTAGCGCCATCGGTGACAATAGCTCTCCCCAAGCCCTTTTTTAGCAAATAAGAAGAGGCCTGTTTGGTGTTTTTAAATTTCAAACCACAAAGTTTTTCAGCCTCAGTTTTATTGCAGTAAATTGTTGCGTTTGAGAGTCTTAAAAATGGTTTCAACCTAATAGCTTTAGAAGTTGAAGCAGATGCGATTCTTAAATCACAATTATTTAAATTTTTATTCTTGGCAATCTTGCTTAAGGTTGCTGGACTTAAGTTTCCATCAATTATGATTAAATCGCTATCCAATCCTTGGTTTTTTTTCACAACTCCATTTTCTAATGGTTTCAAGATCCTTTCACTAAACTTTTCAACATTTTTAACATTCGCAATTGCAGCTTTCAGTCCCTTTTTATCCTCAATTGCTAAATAACTGTCAGTTTCTGAGTTATTACAAACATAAATATTATTTGTTATAATTCCCAATTGGCCGCACAAATCTAAAATAGCGTGACCGTTGGTATCGTTTCCTATAGCCGTTAATAGTTCTACGTTAGGCAATCCACTCAAAGCTAATTGTTTGCAAATATTGAATGCTACTCCTCCAATACTTGTTTTTATGGTGCCAGTGACATCATCGCCTATATTAATCTGACTTTTACTATAACCAATAGTATCTATAAGAGCGCTACCTGCACATACTATTTGGTAATTATTGGGGATCATTTGAAGCTCGGAAGGTTAGGGCCGCCCAGTAACTTTTCCAAAAAACATTATCCTCAGAGTTGTCATTCAGTTCTAAAATTACATTATCCAATAGATAATCGTGACCCTCAGTCACTTCAAATTTACCTATCCCGTTTGAATTAGTAAGAGTGGTTCTAATATTAACTTTATTTTCGATATCCCTTTCAAAAATTGTAATCTGTCTATTTTTTTGCGGCTCATTATTAAAAAGTAATTGAACGAAAAATTTGTCTGATGACGAAATTATATATGGATTAGTTAAGGCCACCAGTTCATGCTTAAGACCAACATTTTTATCAGAACCGCTAGCGTCACCAACTCCAATTAAAATTTTTGAAAAGCGATAATATTCTTCTTTGAAGTTATTTTTAGGGAATTTGAGTTCACCGTGTTTTTGAATAACCCAATCTTCTCCTTTTTCAGATACAAAATTAGCAAACTTATCAATAGATTTATAAGTTATAGTTGATTTTTTGCTAACATAAACTCCTGTCAACAGGCCATTTGTATTTAAAGAAATAGTTGCTGCTGGAGTGTCTCCCATCCTTGATTCTATTTCAATTTTTTGTTCATTGCTGATATAGTAAAAGTCAGAAAATCTGCTCTTGAAATAGGAAAGCCCTGCTCCTTGAAACATTTGGCCATTTTTTAAACTGATTTGAATATCTTTACCCACGGATTGTTGAAATGTAGTTGTGTCAAGCCACATTTCATGAGAAATCAAAGAGGAACCTTTCGATACGAATAGCCCGAAACTGATAAATAAAATGCTTAAATGTAAATTAAAAAGAACAAGTAATTTATTTTTCATCATCGCCATTTTTCTTTGTATGAAATTCGTACCTTTAACAGCTCACGAATTATCACCTTCTATTTTAGATCTTACAGTAAGTCCAAAAACTGTTCAGTTAAAGATAAGATTTTCAGTTGAGGCGATGTTGGCTGAATTAGACCTTTCTAAAATGAGCGATACAGGCTTATTAGAAAATGCGGCTAAATATGATGAGTTGCGAAATTTAAAACCTGATCAAATAAAAGAAAGGTTTTACAATAGGTGGCCAACATTTGCAAAATATATACAGCTAAATCAATCGGGCAGGGCGGTTGCTTTAAACCTTCAGAAACTCTCAGTTCCAGATGTTGGAAATATTGAGCTGACGCGGATTAGTCATTTATATGTCGAGGGAAAGATTGAAAACAATGAGCCGATTGTTTTTTCATGGAGTTCTAGCTTTGGCCCAATTGTTGTTCGGCAATTGGGTGTAGAAAATGGCTTAACCCAATTTCTTGCTAATGGCGATGTGTCAGACCCAATTTTTCCCATAGGTTCGTCTGGTAATGGAAAATTTGATACTTTTCTTGACTACATAGTAGTAGGTTTCGATCACATCATCCCAAAGGGCTGGGACCATATTATTTTTGTCTTAGGTTTGTTTTTTTTCTCAACTAAGTTAAAACCTCTAATCTGGCAAATTTCAGCTTTTACACTTGCACACACAGTTACCCTCGCTTTGGGTTCATTTGGCTATATAAAAATTGTTCCGGAAATAGTGGAACCTTTGATTGCTTTATCGATAATATACATTTCCATCGAAAATATTTTTATCAAAAAATTTACTAGTTGGAGGCCAATTGTTATTTTCGCCTTTGGTATGCTTCACGGTTTGGGTTTCGCCTCTGTATTAGGAGAATTTGGACTGCCTACTGGGTTTTTTGTTCCAGCCTTACTTGGCTTTAATGTAGGTGTTGAACTGGGGCAATTGAGTGTTGTTTTAATAGCGTTCTTTTCCATAGGTTACTGGCTAAACAAAAAGAATTATTACAATAAATCAGTAGCACATCCAATATCGGCAATAATTGGTTTAATAGGAGCCTTCTGGTTTATAGAGAGAGTAATTTAACAGAATATGCTCTTTTAAACTTGCATATATAAATAGTTTGCCGTAAAGCAATTTTCTATAAATCGCAGATGGGATTTGGGCGTCTAAGAGAGAAATTCTTAGTTGGACCACCGGTTGAAGTTTAACTTTCAAGCTCCCATCAAGGCATAAACCGGAAAGGATAATAACATGGCTCTGCCTGAGTTTTCATTACGTCAATTACTAGAAGCAGGTGTGCATTTTGGTCACCAAACTCAAAGATGGGATCCATTAATGGAGCCCTTTATTTATGGTTCTCGAAATGGAATTCATATTTTAGATCTAACACAAACTGTT
This sequence comes from Paracoccaceae bacterium, assembly GCA_029248915.1. GTDB lineage: Bacteria > Pseudomonadota > Alphaproteobacteria > Rhodobacterales > Rhodobacteraceae > Salinivivens. The sequence goes on from JAQWIK010000094.1 coordinate 36,788, forward strand.
CCAATGCTTGATCAAGCCTTAAACGTCGTACGTGAAACGGTTGCAAAGGGTGGTAGCATTTTATTTGTTGGTACAAAGCGTCAAGCATCTTCGCCAATTGCAGAAGCTGCGGAGAAATGCGCACAATATTATATGAACCACCGTTGGTTGGGTGGAACTCTCACAAACTGGAAAACTGTTTCGCAGTCTATTCAAAGATTAAAATCAATCGATGAACAGGTTGCATCGGGATCAATCGAAGGTCTTACAAAGAAGGAAAGACTAGGAGTAGAGCGTGAGCATGCCAAGTTGAAGGCTTCATTTGATGGAATTGCTGAAATGGGTGGCGTGCCTGATTTAGTTTTCGTGGTCGACGTAAAAAAAGAAGCCCTCGCTGTTGCGGAAGCTAATAAATTGGGAATTCCGGTTGTGGCAGTCGTTGATACTAATTGTTCGCCAACTGGTATTGATTACATGATCCCTGGAAATGATGACGCATCTCGTGCAATTGGGCTTTATTGTGATTTAATCAGTAGGGCAGCTCTTGATGGTATGTCTGCTCAACTTGGCGCAGCTGGCGTTGACCTGGGAGAGATGGATGAAGCACCATCTGAAGAAATTCTTTCAGAAGTCCCCGCGGAAGAAGTAAAAACTGAAACCATCAAAGAAGGTGAAACAGTTGAACCCAAAGCTGATGGTAAAGATGTTTCTGAAAAAGTTGAAGTTACAACAAAAAAATCAAAGGTAGGTGCTAAAAAACCAAAGACGGCAGCAAAAAAAGCAACTGATAGCAAGGCTAAAAAGAAGGATGACGATAAGGCGTCAGACAGCCCTTCGACTCAGGAAAATAAAGCTGACGACGATAAAAAAGAAGATAAAGACACCGCTTAATTTGTTGAAATTTAGAAAGCTAGTTCATTCGACGGAAACGCTTTAAGCAAATGTTAGAATTTAAAAAGGTTTAGTAAATGTCTATTACAGCATCAATGGTAAAGGAACTAAGAGAGTCTACTGGCGCAGGTATGATGGATGCCAAAAAAGCTTTGACCGAAACATCAGGTGATTTTGAGGCGGCGGTTGATTGGCTTAGAACTAAAGGTTTGGCAAAG